>NZ_JAWJBP010000016.1:0-65392 GCF_046535935.1 Tritonibacter sp. SIMBA_163 | reverse complement strand
GGGCTTGCTCATGCGCGACTCTTAACCCACCGGATTCTCAGGGTGAATCAGGATTGGCCAAGTTCTGCAACAATGCCAATCCGCCGGGTCAACGAGCTAATACAACAATCGGTTTTGCTTGGCATCTGATTTCAGGTCAGCAGCTGAGCACATTGCTCCGGCGCACGCAGGGACGCGGAGCATCGCTGTCTTCCATCTGAACCACTGGGGCAACAACTGGAGAGGGTGGCTCTGACGGCGCAACAGCGGGCGGAGGCAGCAGGGCAACCTCATCGACGTCGATATCCTGCCCCATCAGATGGGCCTTTGCCACGCTAAGACCCCGCAAGGCCTGAAACGCGACATCCAGCGGAGAGGTGACTTCGGCCTCAGGGTCAGGGACGTCGCCTGCGGCTGCCATCCGCCGGGCTTGCTCCGGACCACCGAGACGCCACTGCAGCGTCCGCAGATAGGCGTCTGGTGCGTAGTCGCCAAACGATTTCCCCACCGCCTTGGCCTGCATGTCGTAATCGACCCCGACCATCACCAATCCACACAGGAGAATGAAGGAATAGAACCGAAACAATCCATGAAGTCGCCTGATGATAAACATGCTTTCCCTTACCGGCCTGCTTGCCAGCTCCAACCCCCATCTTCCGCGCCAGAATGACGGAAAGATGGGGCAGAAATTTGACAGCAGACGGTAAAGTCGCGGGCGCCGTCAGGCGTCGGTCAGGATCTTGCCGGGATTGAGGATATTATCGGGATCCATCGCTGCTTTCACCGCCGCCATGAACCGGGTCGTCTCGCCCAGCTCGCGCCGCAGGTAGGGTCGTTTGCCCTGCCCGATGCCATGCTCACCGGTACAGGTGCCCTCCATCGAGATCGCCAGATCGTTGAGCCAGCCGACATATTCATCGGCCTTGGCGCGCTCTTCGGCGTTTTCCATGTCGATCAGCAGCAGCGCGTGGAAGTTGCCGTCGCCCACATGCCCCACCATCGGTGCGATCAATCCCAACTCTTCGGCCTTGGCGCGGGCGGTGCAGACGCATTCCGCCAGCCGCGAGATCGGCACGCAGACATCGGTGGAAATCCCCTTGGCGCCGGGGCGCAGGTTCAGGCAGGCCCAGTACATGTCGTGGCGCGCCTGCCAGAGCTTGTTGCGTTCCTCGGCGGTGGAGGTGGCGGCGATGTCGAAACCGCCAAACTCCTCGGCGATCTGGGCAAAGGTATCGGCCTGCTCCACCACGCCCGCATCGGAGCCGTGGAATTCCAGCAGCAGCAGCGGTCCCTCCGGCAGGTCGAGGCCCGAATGTTGGTTGGCGGCGCGCACGCTCATCTCGTCGAGCATCTCGATGCGGGCGACAGGGATGCCATACTGGATTACCATCATCACCGCGCGACAGGCATCATCTACGGTGTGGAAAGAACAGCGCGCCGAGCGGATCGCCTCCGGTATGCCCTGCAGCCGCAGGGTGATCTCGGTGATCAGCCCCAGGGTGCCCTCGGAGCCCACCAGCAGCCGCGTCATGTCATAGCCAGCGGAGGATTTCCTCGCCCGCGACGCGGTGCGGATCACCGTGCCATCGGCCATCACCGCCTCGAGACTGAGGACATTGTCCTTCATGGTGCCATAGCGCACCGCGTTGGTGCCGGAGGCCCGGGTGGCGACCATGCCGCCGAGCGAGGCATTGGCGCCGGGGTCGATCGGGAAGAACAGCCCCTGGTCGCGCAGATAGGTGTTGAGCTGTTCGCGGGTGACACCGGGCTGGACCACCACGTCGAGGTCTTCGGCATGCACCGCACGGATCTGGTCCATCCGCATCATGTCGACACAGATGCCCCCGGCAGGCGCGTTGACATGGCCCTCCAGCGAGGTGCCGGTGCCAAAGGCAATGACCGGCACGCCAAATTCGGCGCAAGTGGTCACGATCTGAGAGACCTCATCCGTCGAGGTGGGAAAAACCACGGCGTCCGGGGCCTGATTCTCAATCCAGGTGGTGGTGTGGCCGTGTTGTTCGCGCAGGGCCTGCCCGGTCTGCAACCGGTCGCCGAACCGGGCGGATAGCGCCTCAACCGCGGCTTTGATGCCGCCCTCGTTGCGGGGCAAAGTGGTGGCCTGAACCATGCGTGATGTCCTCCCAGAACTGTCTTTCCGTCCTTGGCTCGCCCAAACGCTTGCCTTGTTAACGGTCACTTGGGCGCAAGACTATGTCGACAGCGCGCGCGCCACAAGACCGACGCGCACTGCCACATCGACAATGAGAGGATCTCGCTGCATGCGCGCGCATATTCACGCAAAGAGGAAGGGACGCCAGTGGTACGGCGTCCCTTCAGTTTTCCAATCGCTTACACGTTCCGGGCAACGGGCGTTGACGGAGGCACCCCTACCCAGCAGGCGCGTGCCGCTATTGACCCAAGGCGATGCCTTCGCGTCGCGGGTCTGCCGCTCCTTCGAGACCATCGGTGGTGATCTCGATCGCATGCAGACCGGAGTTCAGATCCCGCAGGTTGACCTCATAGCCCATCGCGGTCAGCGCGTCCCCAAGCACCTCAGCCTCGGTGCCCTCCTCGAGATCATAGGTACCAAAGCGATTCACCGCATGGGGCAGCGACACGGCTTCCTGCACAGTCATCCCCCAGTCCGCCCAGGCAACGATTGCAGTGGCCACATATCCGATGATGCGGCTGCCACCGGGCGATCCGATCGCCAGCACCGGCTTGCCATCCTGCATGACGATGGTTGGTGCCATCGAGGAGCGCGGGCGCTTGCCCGGTTCCAGCCGGTTGGCGATGGGCACGCCATCGCTGTGACTGCGGAAGGAGAAATCCGTCAACTCATTGTTCAGCAAAAAGCCGTTTGTCATCAGCCGGGAGCCAAAGCCGTTCTCGATCGTCGTCGTCATCGACAGCACATTGCCATATTGGTCGACGATGGAAATATGCGAGGTCGAGGGGAACTCGATGCTTTCGTCATCGGCCCAGTTCAGCGCGTGATCAAAGGCCGGATGACCCGGTGCCACGCCTTCCAGCGCCTTATCGCCCTCCAGCAGCTTTGCGCGCTTGGCCAGATAGTCGTCAGCCACCAGCCCTTTGGTTGGCATCGGGACATAGTCGCTGTCGGCCATGTAGCGGCCACGATCCGCAAAGGCGAGCCGCGAGGCATCCCCGATCAGGCGCCAGCTTTCAGGGTTCTCCGCGCCCAGCGCCGCCAGATCATACTGCCCCAACATGCCAAGGATCTGCCCCACGGTCAGCGCCCCGGAGGACGGCGGCCCCATGCCACAGGCCTCAAACGCGCGATAGCTGGCGCAGACTGCAGGGCGTTCCTTGACCTGATAGAGCGCCAGGTCGACCTCGGACAGCACCCCGGGATTGCCTGCCGCGTTCTGTACCGTGCGCACGATATCTGCCGCGACGGGGCCAGTGTAGAAGGCGCTTGTGCCCTCGAACGCCATTGCACGCAGCACATCGGCATAGGGCTGGTTGGTGATCACCGTGCCAGCCTCCAGCGGCTCGCCCTCTGGCAGGAAATAGTCGGCGGTTGCCGGAAAACGGCCAAGCCGCTCGGCATCATTGGCGATGGAGCCCGCCATGCGCGGCGAGACGGCAAACCCCAACTCGGCAAGTCGGATGGCATCGGTGAACAACCCGCCCCAATTGGCCTTGCCCCATTTGCGATGCGCCGCTTCCAGCAATGCCGGCGTGCCCGGCGTGCCGACAGAACGTCCACCGACCACCGCATCGTAGAACCCCAAGGGTTCACCGTTTTGATCCTGAAACAGGCGTGGCGTGGCCGCTAAGGGCGCGGTTTCACGCCCGTCCAGCGTGCTCAGCGCACCTGTTGAGGCATCATAATAGACAAGAAATGCGCCGCCCCCCAATCCCGAGGACTGCGGCTCCACCAGCCCGAGCACGGTTTGCACTGCAACCATGGCATCCGCTGCGGTTCCCCCATCCCGCAGGACGCGCGCCCCGGCTTCGACCGCAAGCGGGTTGGCGGCGGCGACCATCCAGTCGTCTGCCAGCACAACCTCTCCCGCATTCCGGGCCGCCAAGGATGCGGACGCAACATCCGACAGGGCCAAACCGGCAAATTCGGCGCCGATGGTGCCGGCTTCTGGCGCCACGGCATCCGCTGCCTGCTGCGCAGACGCGGCACTTGCCAGGGCCAATATGGCCCCGGTCCAGAAATATGTTCTCATCTTATCCTCCCACTGCCCGCAAACCGGGCTTAAAGCATGGAGGGCACCACCTGATCTGGTGGGCGATGCCCGTCTTCAAATGTCTTGATGTTCAACAGAACCTTTTCGCCCATCTCGATCCGCCCTTCGAGGGTCGCAGACCCCATATGGGGCAGCAGCACGACATTGGGCAGCTCGCGCAGACGTGGGTTGATGGTGGTGCCGTGCTCATAGACGTCGAGGCCACAGCCCGCGATCTCACCCGCGCGCAGGCCCCGCGTCAGGGCGTTCTCGTCGATCACCTCCCCGCGCGAGGTGTTGACGATCACCGTGTCGGGTTTCAACAGCTTCAGCCGTCGCGCGTTCATTAGATGAAAAGTGGAGGGCGTCGAGGGGCAATGGATCGAGATCACATCCATCCGGGCCACCATCTGATCGAGGCTTTCCCACCAGGTGGCTTCCAGATCCTCTTCAACCTCGGGGCGCAGGCGTCGGCGGTTGTTGTAGTGGATCTGCATCCCGAAGGCGCGCGCACGACGCGCCACCGCCTGACCGATGCGGCCCATGCCGAGAATGCCGAGACGCCGCCCCGCCAGCCGCCCGCCGAGCATCGCGGTGGGGGACCAGCCCTCCCAATCGCCCTTCTGCATGATGGCGAGACCTTCGGGGATGCGGCGCACCACGGCCATGATCAGCGCCATGGTCATGTCGGCGGTGTCATCGGTCAGCACGCCGGGCGTGTTGGAGACCAGAATGCCGCGCTGCCGGGCGGTGGCGACATCAATGTTGTCCACCCCTGCCCCATAATTGGCGATCAGCCGCAGCTGCCCGCCCGCCTGCCCCAGAAGGGCGGCGTCGATGGTGTCGGTGACCGTGGGCACCAGCACATCGGCCTCTTTCATCGCTGCGGCCAGCTCGGCGCGGCTCATCGGGGTGTCGTCGCTGCGCAACCGCACATCGAACAATTCGCTCAGGCGGGTTTCCACCGGCTCTGGCAAGCGTCGCGTAACAACAACACTCAGGCGTTCTCTGGGCACGTGCCTACTCCCTCGGCTATGCAAGTCGTTCTGTTCCATGGCATCGTGGAGCAAGATAATTGCGGGCACAAGCACCCTTCCGCCCGCGCTTGCGTTGCGGTATGTGATGCTGCAGGATCAGCGGGCTCTGAGGACATAAAAACAAGGCGCCCGGGACAATGATGGGCATCGAGGCCGTGCAGAAAACCAATCGAACACAGAGACGCGGACGGGCCTCCAGTGCCGGAGGCCTGACACTGCGTGGGCTGAGCGCAGTCTTGCTTGTCGCAATCGCGATGGCGGGTGATATCGGTGTGGCCGCACAGGAAGCCACCGTCCAGAAACGCGGGCCAGTGACCAACCTGCCACTGCCGCGCTTTGTGTCCATGAAGGCCGCAGAGGGCAATGTGCGGCGCGGACCTTCCCTGACGCACCGGATCGACTGGGTGTTCAAACGGCGCAGCATGCCGCTGGAGATCATCGCCGAATACGGACACTGGCGCCGGGTGCGCGACCGGGATGGCGCCGGTGGCTGGGTCCACTACGCCTTGCTGTCTGGCATTCGCACGGTTCTGGTCGAAGAAGACATGCTGCGCGTCCGCGCCCGTCCCGAGGAAAACGCGCCGGTCATGGCGGCGTTTGAGCTGGGTGTTGTGGCGCAACTGGGAGCCTGCGAGCCGAAATGGTGCGAGATTTCTGCCGGTGGCCATAGCGGCTGGGCGCTCAAGGATAAGCTCTGGGGCGTAGGCCCCGATGAGCTGCGCGAATGACCCCGCGCAAATCAGTGCGCCGTTCAGTTCCCGGTAACCGCCCCTAGCGCCCTGCCGCTGGGCCCTTTGTCGGAGGGAGGTCGGACCACCGGTGCGAGATAGCGCCGGATCAGCTGGCAGCGATGCGCGAACACTTTTTCGTCCGTGTAAGGCGCTGCATCCGCCAGCGCATTCTGCATCAGCCGGGCAAGACCCTCGCGTTTGGTGCTGAGATCCGCCAGCACGGCGGCCAGCGCCGCCGCATCGCCCCGTGGCACCAAGACCCCGCCGCCATGATCCGCGACCAGGTCCTGCGCATAAGCCCCCTCGTAGCCAATGATCGGAGTTGCCCCGGTCAGCGCCTCGATCAGGCATCGCGGCGACTCGGCCGTCTTGTGACAAAAGAGGAAAACATCTGCCCGTTGGAGACGCGACCGCACCTCCGCATGATCCTCGACAAAGCCCGGCAGGCGCACCTTGTCGGACAGCCCGGCGCGGCGCACTCGGTCACGCATCATTTGAAGGCAGCTCCCCGCGCCGAGCCATTCAGCCTCAAACGGAATGCCAAACGCAGCCAGACGCTCCAGGACATCGATCCAGTCCTCTGGCCCCTTCATCCCTTCGGCCCGCCCGGCATAGACGATTCGCAGCGGATGCTGTTCAAGTTGCGACAGCTTGGTCTGCAGGGCTGCGGGACTGATGTGTTCAGTGCCGGAAATATGAATGTCGTGAACCAGCTGCGGATTACGACTGAAGGCGGCATAGGCGTCATAGGTTTCGCGACCGTGAAACAGGCCGAGGTCCGCGCGCGAGATCAAAGCGCGCTCCAGCCAGGCCATCGGGCGTCGATAGAGGCGCGATTTCAACTGTTGTTTCCAGCCACCCCATTCGCGTGTCTGGCGCAGCACGTCCGACTCTACCCGGTCCGTCCAGATCGCAAAGGCGCGACGCAGACGCAGGGCTTCGACAGCACAGACCGCGCCCCAGTCGCCAAACAGCCCACCGATGGCAAAGCTGAGATAGTCCGCCTCGGCGATCAGTTTGCGCAGACGACGCCGTTGGCGGGGCAACGCATATAAAAATCGCTGCGCGCCGTATGCGGAGGGCACGGTCACGACGCGCACCTTTGGCAAGGGCTCCAGCGCCTCGGACATCAGCATCCACCCTTGGGGACGCGGCGCGGTTTTCTCTGGCATGACGATGGTGACACGGCCGAAGTGCTCAGACCACAGACGCAGACCGTTGACGGCCTGTCGCTCGATATAAAGCGACGTCCCCTCCCGATAAACCGGGACCGGCGCGTAGATTAACAGATGCCCTGCCGCCGTCGTCCGCGTCATCTTTCTCTCCAAGAGGGCGAGCTTGGAACTGTCACGTTCCCGCCCATCGACAAGTACTACGGTCAATATCCGACTGGAGATTTCCAGGAGGTCTAGCGCGTCCTTCGCCCCACACGCCCGATCCGCATCGATGACACAACGTAACCCAACTCACCTTAACAAAGATTAATCATACCGCAGTTTGAATGCATAGACAAACCGCCCGACCGCCAAAGCCGCCAGATCAGGTGGGGAAATTTATGCATGCCGGGTCAAAACCAGAAAACTCTCGGCAACAAACCCGCGTTTGCGCATCGAGACAATTGCCTTGCGCGGTCCTCTGGTCTAGGAGAGGCGTGTAAACATGATGCATGTCCGGGACCGACCGCTGGTCCGCTGCCCCGGACGGCCCCCAGGTGACGCGGCCCAAGTGCCGCAGAGACGACGACAAAACAACTTCCGTATTCGCAGAAAGGTTGTGGAACATGGCAGAAAACTCAACGCCGGACATTTTGTATACCATCGTAGACGAAGCGCCCGAGCTGGCCTCGGCGTCCTTCCTGCCGATCATCCGCAAGTTTGCGGATGCCGCCGGTGTAACCGTGGGCACCAAGGACATCTCGCTGGCCGCGCGCATTCTCGCGACCTTCCCGGATCACCTCAGCGAAGACCAACGCCAGAGCGATGATCTCGCCGCGCTGGGCGAGTTGGTGAAGACGCTGGATGCCAACGTCATCAAACTGCCGAACATCTCGGCCTCTGAACCCCAGCTGGTCGCCGCAGTCGAAGAACTGCAGGCGCAGGGCTATGCGCTGCCCAATTACCCCTACGAGCCCGCCACCGATGCGGAAAAAGAAGTCCGTGCGCGCTACGATAGCATCAAGGGCTCTGCCGTGAACCCGGTGTTGCGCGAAGGCAATTCCGACCGTCGCGCCGCCAAGCCGGTGAAGACCTACGCCCAGAACAACCCGCATTCGATGGGCAAATGGGTCTCCGACAGCAAAACCAAAGTGTCGTCGATGCCCGGCAATGATTTCTACGCAAACGAGAAATCCGCCACCCTCACCGCCGATCAGGCCGGGGATGCAAAGATTGAGTTTGTCGCCAAAGACGGCACGGTCACCGTGTTGAAAGACGGCTGGCCGCTGGCGGCTGGCACCGTTACGGATGCGACCTTCATGTCCGTCAAGGCGCTCTCCACCTTCCTTGAAGGCGCCATCGAGGACACCAAGTCCGACGGCACCATGTTCTCGCTGCACATGAAGGCCACCATGATGAAGGTCTCCGACCCGATCATCTTTGGCTACGCGGTCAAAGCCTGGCTGAAGCCGGTGTTCGACAAATATGGCGAGGAGCTGAAGGCGCTGGGCGTCAATGCAAACGCTGGCCTCGGCGACCTGCTTGAGCGCGTGAAGGGCAATGCCGAAATCACCGCGGCCATCGAGGCCCTGCGCGCCGAGCGCCCCGAAATGTATATGGTCGACTCTGACCGCGGCATCACCAACCTGCATGTGCCGTCCGATGTGATCATCGACGCCTCCATGCCCGCCGTGATCCGCGCTGGTGGCAAGGGCTGGAACAGCCAGAACGAAAAGGGCGACACCAACTGCGTCATCCCCGACAATTGCTATGCCACCGTCTATGACGAGACCATCAACTACTTCAAAGCCAATGGCGCGCTTGACGTGACCACCGCAGGCTCCGTCGCCAACGTTGGCCTGATGGCGCAGAAAGCCGAGGAATACGGCTCGCACCCGACGACGTTTGAGGCCCCTGCAGACGGCAGCATCCGCATCGTTCTGGCCAATGGCGACACGCTGCATTCACATGATGTAGAGGCCGGAGACATCTGGCGTGCCTGCACCGTGAAGCAGGCTCCGATCGAGAACTGGATCCAGCTGGCGCTGGACCGTCAGCGCCTGACCGGCTCCGAGGCGATCTTCTGGCTTGATGCCAACCGTGCCCATGACGCCGAGCTGATCAAATACGTGCAGCCCGCACTGGAGGCCGCAGGTGTGGCCGACAAGTTCCTGATCCTGGCGCCGCGCGAAGCGACCCGTCAGTCGCTGGACACTATCACCGCGGGCAAGGACAGCATCGCCATCACCGGCAACGTGCTGCGCGACTACCTGACCGACCTGTTCCCGATCCTCGAGCTGGGCACCTCGGCCAAGATGCTGTCGATCGTGAAGCTGATGAACGGTGGCGGCCTGTTCGAGACCGGCGCCGGGGGCTCCGCGCCCAAGCACGTGCAGCAGCTGGTGGAGGAAAACCACCTGCGCTGGGACTCCATGGGCGAGTTCTGCGCGCTGGGTGAAAGCCTGAAGTTCCTCGCCGACCTGAAGGGCAACGCCAAGGCGGGCGTGCTGGGCGCTGCGGCAGAGGTCGCGACCCAAGGCATTCTGGACAATAACAAATCTCCGGACCGCAAAGTCGGCCAGCCTGACAACCGCGACAGCCATTACTGGTTCGCCCGCTACTGGGCCGAAGCGCTCGCAGCACAGGGTGATGACGCCGAGCTGGCAGAGCACTTCAAACCGATTGCCGGTGCGCTGGCAGCCAGCGAAGGCGCGATCCTGTCGGAACTGGCCGCCGCACAGGGCAAGCCGGGCGATATCGGTGGCTACTACCACCCATCGGTCGAGAAGAAGGCCCAAGTGATGCGCCCGTCGGCAACGCTGAACGGCATCATCGGCTAAGCCGGTTTTGAAAACGTCAATAACACGCAACGCCCGGCACAGTCCGGGCGTTGCCTTTTTTAGGCCCGCGGATCAGTCGGCTTGCAAAATACGAATATCGGCCAATCACATGTGTGTCAGACCTTCCATGTAAATCAGCCGTTAGCAATTTTGTCCGAAACTGGGAGCAATCGAAAACACGCAAGGCCTACCACCATGCCCGCCGCATTTTACGGTTTATCCAACCGGATTTACGCCCTCGTGGCGCTTGCACTCATTGCAGCTGCAAGTTTGACTTTCTTCACGCTTAACCACGCATCCGAGGCGGCCTACGACCTCAGGACAGAAGAGCTGCGTCACATCACGGACGTCGGCCTCAGCCATATCGAGGCCTACAGCAATCGCGTAGAAGCTGGAGAAATGACGCTGGAAGAGGCAAAAGATGCCGTCTATCAGATCCTGAACGACCTGCGTTTTGGCGACAATGGCTACATCTACGCCTTCGACAGCGACATCGTCTATTCCGTCCACCCGTTCCGTCCGCAATGGGTCGGCGGTGAAAGCCAACGCAATCTGAAGGATGTGCATGGCAACAAGATTTTCGAGGCGATTCTCGGCAGCATGGATTCTGAGGGACGTTCCGTCTCCACCATCTATTTCGAGAACCCGGCGACCAAAAAGGTCGAACCAAAGCTGACCTATGCGCAGTACTACGAACCTTGGGATTGGTATCTGGGTACCGGTGCCTATGTAAATGACATTGAGGCCGACATCGCACGGATGCGTATGCGCGCTCTGGCCGGGCTTGGCGTGGCTCTGGCGGTCCTGATCGGGGTGTCATTGCTGATCATCCGCAGCATGCTCCCGCCCCTCAATGCGCTCAAGGAGCGTATGGCGACCATGGCCGACGGAGATCTCGAATCCGATGTACCCGGCCTCTCGGACCGCAGTGAAATCGGCCAGATGGCCCATGCGGTTGCCAATTTCCGCGATGGCTTGCAGATGCAAGCCGCATTGGAAGCAGAGGCGCAGCTCAAGGACGAAGAGCGACAGCGCGTGGTTGCGATCCTGAGCCAGCGACTGGCCAAGTTTGCCGAGGGCGATCTGACCGTTCGGGTGGATGACGCCATGCCCGAGGAATTCCGCCAGGTGGCTGAAGACTTCAACGCCACGGTGACACAGATCTCAGATCTGATGCGCAAGCTGGTGATCGGCGTCGAGCGGATCGAGAGCGAGAGTGAAGCCCTCGACAGCTCCTCGCGCGAATTGGGCATGCGCACCGAAACGCAGGCGGCATCGCTCGAGGAAACCTCGGCAGCGCTTACGGAACTCTCAGCGTCGGTCAGGAACTCCGCCGAAGAAAGCCGTGCGGCCTCTGAACGTGTGCAACAGGCCAGCGAGCGCACCGAGCGTGGCGCACAAGTTGTCCGCAAGACGATCGAGGCCATGCGTGGCATCGAGGAAAGCTCTGCCAAGATTTCCAGCATTACGTCGCTGATCGATGATATCTCCTTTCAGACCAGCCTGTTGGCCCTGAATGCAGGGGTCGAGGCCGCACGGGCAGGTGAAGCAGGACGTGGCTTTGCGGTGGTTGCGGGCGAAGTGCGCGCACTGGCCGGCAAGTCATCGGATGCGGCTCGCGAGATTGCAGACCTCATCGGCAATGCCAACCGTGAGGTAGAAACGGGCGTTGCTCTGGCGCGCGACTCCGGCACGGCGCTGGACGAGATCAACGAACATATCAGCGCCATCAACGAAACCGTGAGCGCATTGGCCGAAGCAGCCCGTGAACAGTCGACCGGCCTGTCGGAAATCACCTCGGCAGCCGATCAACTGGACCAGGTTACACAGCAGAACGCCGCAATGTTCGAAGAAACCTCTGCCGCAACCCAGCGCCTGCGCGACGAAGCCAACACACTGGCGCTGAACGCCCGCCAGTTTCAGGTCAGCGAACGCGACGACGACAGCGTGCAACGCCAAGCGTCTTAAACCCGGTCGCGGTCCCATCACACTCGATGAGAACGCGACACCAACCTGACCTTACTGAGCGACCGCCCGTGTCACACATGGGCGGTCGCTTCACGTTTTGGCCTCTGTCGCCTCTCCCGCAGGCGGCCGGCAGGGCTTGACCATTTCCTCGCATGACCTGTCCGGCATGCGGCCGCGGCCCCTGCCAACTCGGCCAACACAGCATTAGGCGGACCTCAGCCCGATGAGCGCGCCGCTTTCTGCGCGGCCACGGTTTTTGCCACCAGATCCTTGTAGAGCGTGCGAATGCGGGCCGTCACCGGACGCGCGCCGTCACCGATCTCCTTACCGTCGATCAGGGCCACCGGCGTCTGCGCGCCAAAGGTACCGGTCAGGAAGGCCTCATCGGCGCCATAGGCCTCATAGAGCGAAAAGTTCTTCTCATGCACAGGGATGTCGTTTGCGCGGCACAGGTCGATCACATTCTGCCGGGTGACCCCGTTCATGCAGTAATCCCCGGTCGAAGTCCAAACCTCGCCCCGCCGCACGATGAAGAAATTGCAGGCATTGGTGGTGTTCACAAACCCATGCGGATCGAGCATCAGCCCCTCGTCCGCCCCCGCCTGTTCGGCCTGCAGGCAGGCGATCACGCAGTTCAGCTTGGAATGGCTGTTGTATTTGGCATCCTGGCTCATCGGCAGGCCACGCACCTGCGGCACGGTCGCAAGGCGGATGCCATGGGCCGAGAGGCTTTCGGCCGGTTTGGAATGTTCCACGATGGCGACCACGGTCGGCCCCCATTTCGACAGGGCCGGATGCTGGAACGGCTTGGCCTTGCGCCCGCGCGTGATCATCAACCGGCAATGGGCATCTCTGGTCATGCCATTGGCCGCCGCGGTCCGGTCGAGGATGTCGCGGATATCCTCTGGCCCCATGTCGGTCTCCAGCGACACCGATTTCAGCGAATTGAACAGCCGGTCCATATGCGCGTCGAAGAACGCCCACTCACCATCATACAGCCGCATCCCCTCCCACATGCCATCGCCCAGCATGAAACCGGAGTCATAGACCGAGACCGTGGCCTCCTCCTTGGGCACGATCTCGCCGTTCACATAGATCTTGATGTGATCGTTGCGCTCATCAGCTTCGGCGTCATGGGTTGAATGGGTGGGGCTCTGGTCCAGTGTCATGCGGGATCTCGTCTGTTGTCTCTTTGCAGGCAGACAGACCATGCGCCCGCCCGGCTTGGCAAGGGGCGGCGGGATTATCCGTCCAGAACAGGCGGATGCGCGGTGGCCTCTGTGCGGATGAACTGGTGCAGCGCCCGCGCCGCGTCCGAGGTCAACAGGCTGCTGTCGGAAATGGTGCAGACCCAGGGGCACGGGCCCACCTGCCCCAGCGGCGCCACCAGCCGCCCCGCGTTCAGCCCGGCGCGGGCAAAGACGCTCGGCACCACCGCCATCCCATGCCCGGCCTCAGCAAGCGCAATGACCGAGCCGAAGGTATTCGCCTGACACGCGCCCTCTGCTCCCGGATCCGCGGTGGCGGCCGGCAGACCGAGGCGCTGGAACACCTGCAACCACACTTCTGTGCGCCCAAGGCTGTGGACCAAGCGCGCCCGCAGCAGATCCTCCGGCGCGTCGATCCCGCCGATCTGCGTCAGGTACCCCGGTGCGCAGACCGCCACCATCTGGTCCTGCCACAGCGGCAGGCTGGCGCGATCCAGCGCCTTTTTATACACGTTGGTCAGGATGATATCGGCAATCTCCGGCGGCTCATCCACCCAGACGCGGCCATGGATGGTCACCGCTGCGCCGGGATGCTGCACGCCGAACCGGGCCACCAGATCCGCCAGCCAGTGATCCACCAGGCTCACCGGGCATGAGATCACCACCCGCTCCGCGCCACGCCGCCGCAGGATCGCATGTGTCGCCTGCTGCACCTGCTGCAAGGCCTGCTGCACCCCCGGCAGATAGGCGTTGCCCAGCGAGGTCAGCGTCAGGGAGCGCGGGTGGCGTACGAACAGCGGCCCGCCGATATACTGCTCCAGCGCGCGGATGTGGCCGCTGACGGCGGCCTGCGTCAGGTGCAGCTCCCGCGCCGCCTCGGTAAAGCTGAGCATCCGGGCCGAGGCCTCGAAGGAGCGCAGATAATTCAGCGGCGGCAGATCCTGCATCGTCGTCCCTTCCCGCATGCAAGCCACCTCATCGACGACCCATGACCCCGGTTTCATGAGGTCATAGGGGCCGGATTGTCCATGTGTCAAGCGCAGCGCCGCTGGTTAGGCTTGCGCAAAACAGCACATGAAGGACCTTGGACCAGATGGCCAGATCAGGACGGCGAGGCGGGCGCAGCGGCATGTCTGCACGTGCGGGAAACAAGATCGAGCAGCTCCCGTGGAGCCAAACCCACCTGCCCTACACACCGCTGAAGGTGGTCACCGAAGAGCAGCTGGAGCAAATCCACTGCACCTCCATGCGGGTACTGTCGGAGGCCGGCATCCGGGTGATGAGCGAGACAGTGATGGATCTGTTTGAACGTGCGGGCGCCATCGTGGACCGGGACGAGATGACCATCCGCATCGACGAGAGCATCGTCGCACAGGCGCTGGAAACCGTGCCTCAGAGTTTTGACATGGTGGCGCGCAATCCCGAAAAGCGCATCACCATGGGCGGCAGCGCGATGAACTTCGGCCTGGTCGCAGGCCCGCCCAACACCCACGACATGATCAACGGCAGGCGGCCAGGCAACCACGAGGATTACTGCAATTTCATCCGTCTGGCGCATCACTTCAACGCGGTCAACATCATCGGCAATCAGGTGGTGGCCCCGATGGAACTGCCCGCCAACACCCGCCACCTGGACACCTATCTGGCCAATCTCACCCTGTCGGATCTGACATTTCACTGCACCGCCATCGGGCGCGGGCGGGCACTGGACGGCATCAATATGATGGCGATCAGCCGCGGCATCTCGGTCGAGGAGATGCGCGAAGTGCCCGGCGTGGTCACGGTGATCTCGGTGAACTCGCCACGGCTGCTGGACGAGGCGATGACCGATGGGCTGATGGCAATGGCCGAACATGGCCAGCCTGTCAGCATCACGCCGTTCACCCTGATGGGGGCGATGACCCCGGTGACCTTGCCCGCCGCCATGGCGCAACAGAACGCCGAGGCGCTGTTTGGCGTGGTGCTGACGCAACTGGTGAACCCGGGCGCGCCGGTGCTTTATGGGGCGTTCACGTCGAACGTCGACATGCGCTCCGGCGCGCCGGCCTTTGGCACGCCGGAAAACACCAAGGCCAATATCATCGCCGGTCAGCTGGCGCGGCGCTACCGGGTGCCCTACCGGACCTCGAACGCCAATGCCTCCAATTGCGTCGACCTACAGGCCGCCTATGAAACGATGATGTCCACCTGGGGGGCCACCATGGGCGGGGCCAATCTGATCTACCACGCGGCGGGCTGGCTCGAAGGGGGGCTGACCGCCTCGATGGAGAAATTCATCCTCGATGTGGAGATCATCCAGAACATGAAGGAATTCATGAAGCCGATCAGCTTCAGCGAGGATGAGCTTGGGCTGGAGGCGATCAAATCGGTGCCCACCGGCGGCCATTTCTTTGGCGCGGCGCATACGATGGAGCGTTACGAGACCGCGTTCTATCGCCCGTTGCTGTCGGATTGGACCAACTACGAGAATTGGGAGGCCGCCGGTGCCAAGGACGCGCTGACCCGCGCAACCGAGCTGTGGCAGCAGGCCCTGCGCGAATACGAGGAACCCGCGCTCGACCCGGGCGTGGCCGAAGCGCTCGACGCCTATGTGATCCGCCGTCGCGAGGAGATCGGCGCGGGGGAGCCCTGAGCCTCACCAGGCCGCCTGACCGCCCCCCCCGTGACCCGAGCCCACTGACCGGAGATTGACCGATGTTGCAGGACAAACCGCTGCACATGTCTGAGGAAGAGACCGCCGCCCCCGCGGCGCCTGCCCCGGCCGGCCCGGTCAGCGCGCCTGTGCAGCGC
Organism: Tritonibacter sp. SIMBA_163; assembly: GCF_046535935.1. Lineage (NCBI taxonomy): Bacteria > Pseudomonadati > Pseudomonadota > Alphaproteobacteria > Rhodobacterales > Paracoccaceae > Tritonibacter > Tritonibacter sp. SIMBA_163. The sequence continues at coordinate 49,480 of NZ_JAWJBP010000016.1, read as the reverse complement.
TTTGTGCTGATGCTGCTGCCCGGGCATTCGCTGCTGTCGGTCAGTGGCCTTCTGGACACGCTGGCACTCGCCAACCGGCTCTGCCGCGCGCAGCCCCTGAGCAGTCTCTGCATCACGCTGGACGGGGCGCCGGTGACTTCATCCTCAGGCCTTGCCCTACCGGTTGCGGGCAGCCTCCGGGATCTGCGGCGCGGCGATCTGCTGCTGCTCTGCGGCACGCCCGACATCCCGCGCGCCACCCTTGATGCGGTCACGCGCGGCTTGCGCAGCGCCATGCGCCACGGGGTGCGCTGCGGCGGGCTGGATCGCGGCGCGGAGGTGCTGGCGATGGCGGGGCTGTTGAACGGTAAGACCGCCACCACCCATTGGCGCCACCAGAGCAGCTTTGCCGAGCGCTATCCGCAGGTGGTGCTGGCACGCTCCGCCTTTGTCTATGAGCACGACAGTTTTTCCTGCGCGGCGGGCACCGCGGCGATCGATCTGGCGCTGTGTTTCATCCGCAGCCTGCTGGGAGGCGAGCTGGCCGACCAGGTGGCGGATGAGCTGAGTTATACCCAGCAGCACCGGCTGCAGGCGCTGACCTCCGACATCTCGCCCCATTTTGCCCATGTGACCCACCCGCGCCTGCGCCGGATCATCCGGGCGATGGATGACAATGTCGAATACCCGCTGCCGATGCAGCGTTTTTCCGAACTGGTCGGCATCTCGCAACGGCAGGTGGAACGGCTGTTCCTGCGCTATGTGGGCCTGCCGCCCAAGCGGTTCTACGACGAGCTGCGCCTGGACCGGGCCCGCAACCTGCTGCTGCAGAGCGAGATGCCGATCACCGAAGTGGCCATGGCCACGGGGTTTTCCTCGCCGAGCCATTTCTCCAAGAAGTTCCGCCTGCGCTTCGGACAGTCCCCGTTCGAAATCCGCTCCGGCCGCATTGGGTAACGGAGGATTAGCGGAAGCGGCCGCCCTGCTCGATCACTTCGATCTGATAGCCGTCCGGGTCGGCGACAAAGAAGAACCGCGCCACGCGTTCACCGCCGGGGCGGAAATCGACGATATCGCGCGGCGCCCCACCTGCGGCTTCGACCCGGGCGCGGGCCGCTTCCAGATCCGCAACCACCAATGCGATATGGCCATAGCCATCACCCAGGTCGTAAGGCTCTGTGCGGGATTTGTTGACGGTCAATTCCAGCTCGAAGGCACCTTCGGGGGCGGTCATGTAGATCAGCGTGAAGTCGTCAAAATCGAGCCGATCCGCGATCTCCATCGCAAAGGCGGCCTTGTAGAAGGCAACGGACGTCTCCTCGTTCAGAACGCGGATCATGCTGTGGGCAAGTTTGGTCATGGGACCCCCAATGTCTTTGATGATACTCAGGCAAGGGTGTGACCGGAGCGGCGGGGCAAAGGCAACCCTGATCGTTCATTTTGCGTCGAGACCATGGTCGATCCAGCGCGCCTGCAGCTACTACGCGCCGTGTTTCCCAAGGTTGCGGGTCAATCGCGCCACCCCGAGATGCAGCAGCACCGAGAACACGCCAAGTGTCAGCATCGCGGCGAACATCAGATCCGTCTTGGCGCGCCCATTCGCCAGCAACATCAGATAGCCCAGCCCGCGCGAGGCCCCCACCCATTCGCCGATGACCGCGCCGATCGGGGCATAGACCGCCGCAAGGCGCACGCCCGAGGCCAGAGATGGCAAAGCGGCAGGAATGCGGATATTCCACAGAATGCGTGACGGGCTGGCCTGCATCGTGCGCGCAAGATCGAGATAGCCCTGGGGCGTGCGCATCAGGCCGTCAAAGAACGACGCGGTGATGGGAAAATAGATGATCAGCACCGCCATCGCGACCTTGGACCACAGGCCAAAGCCCAACCATAGCGTCAGGATCGGTGCCAGCGCAAACACCGGCAAGGCCTGCGTGAACACCAGAATGGGCTGTATCAGCACCCGCGCCATGCGTGAGCTGGCCAAGTGAATGGCCGTCGCGATACCAAGCGCGGTCCCGATCGCCAGACCGATCAGAACCTCCAGCGCGGTGGTCAGGGTGTGTTCGGCAATAATGGCGCGATTGTCCCACCATGTTTCCGCCACCAGCATCGGACCCGGCAGGATAAACTTCGGCAGGCCGGTGGCGCTGACGATGATTTGCCAGACCAGTAGCGCAAACAATGTCGCTGCAACGACCGGAGCATACTTCATGAAACGGTCGACCTCAGCAGGCGCAGCAGGGACGCCTGACATTCAAGCGTGCCCAGATCATCCACCGGGCGGGGAATGGCACCATCCGGCGGGGGATGCGAGGTCAGCCCCTCGGGCGTCATCACAAGAATGGCATACCCCAGACGCGCGGCTTCGGCCGGGTCATGTGTCACGATCAGCACGGTTTTATGCGCTAGCACCTCGACCGCGAGATCCTGCATTGCGGCGCGTGTCTGGGCGTCCAGTGCCGAAAACGGCTCGTCCAGCAATATGACGGGCTTGTCTTCCATCAAGGTGCGGGCCAACGCCACCCGCTGACGCTGGCCTCCGGACAGTTCAGCGGGTTTCTTGTCCGCATGCTCCACAAGCCCCACGCGGGCCAAGATGCGCGCCAGTCGCGCGCGGTCGGGCACCTCTGCCCGCAGGCGCGCCCCAAGCTGGATATTCTCCGACACGCTGGCCCAGGGCAGCAGCAGATCATCCTGCGCCATATAGGCCACCCGATGCGCCACCGGCGCAGTGTCCGTTGCGGTAATGTCACCCTCAAACGCCGCCTCGGTCGCCAATCCCGAGATCAACCGCAGCACGGTGGACTTGCCAACACCAGACCCGCCCAGAAGGCAGGTCCATTGCCCGGCCGCCAGGCTCAGCGTGAGCGGCGCAAACAACTGCGCGCCACCAAGACTCGCCTGCCCCGAGATCGTCACACCGGGCGCAGGCGTCATGGGGTGAGGCCCATCTGCCAGAAGCCGACTTCAAGCTCGGTTGCGGTGCGGAAGGTCTGGCACAGCCGCGCCCAGCGGGGCGATGTGGTGAACTCCACGCCCAGACGCCGTGTCAGCGCGGTGTCCATCAAGACGCCCACCGCCGCGCAGGCCTCCTGATAGTCGGCGCCCGCATAGGTGTTGATCCAATCCGCATAGGTGTCGGATGTGGCCTCGGCGGCAAGGCGCGTGCCGATCTCGCCATAGCCCATGACGCAGGGCGCCAGTGCCGCAAGAAGATCCAGCAGATCGCCGCTGTAGCCTGCCTCAAGCACAAAGCGCGTATAGGCCAGATTCTCCGCCCGCTCCGCCGTCGCAAACAGCGCGTCCTGAGAGATCCCTTCTGCCTCGCAGATACCGATATGCAGCTGCATCTCTTCGGCCACCAGTGCATTGACCGTGCCCACGGCGGCCAGCATTTCGGCATGGGTTTCGGACTTTACTACCGCCAGCGCCCAGGCGCGGGAGAAATGGGTCAGAAACACGTAGTCCTGACGCAGATAGTGCAGGAATGCAGCGCGCGGCAGGCTGCCGTCTTTCAACCCTTCGACAAAACCGTGGCGGGTATAGTCCTGCCACGGCCCTTCAGCCTGCGCGCGCATCAGCGCAAAGGCGTGCCCGTATCCGCCGCTCATTGTGCGGTCACGTCGATGCTGATCGCATCCACCGGGTTCAGACTGTCGATCATGCCGCTGTCCTTCAGGAAGGCCTCGAACCGGGCATAGCGGCCCGCGTCAAACCCCGCCGGACGCAGGGCAAAGCGTGGCAGCGTATCTGTCCAGGCACGTGCGTTCAGCTCGTCCTGCAATTCGGTCGACGTCGCGGCGAAGATCTCCCAGCTTTTCTCCGGGTTGTTGACGATATACTGCGTTGCCTTCTCGGTCGCGGCGAGAAAACGCTCGACCTTGTCTGCGTCCATGCGGTCCGGGTTGGCGACATAGATCAGTTCATCATAGGCGGGCACGCCCTCTTCTTCGACATAGAAACAGCGCCCTTCGACACCTTCGATTTCCATCTGGTTCAGCTCGAAGTTACGGAACGCGCCGATCACCGCGTCGACCTGCCCCGACATCAGCGAGGGCGACAGCGAGAAATTCACGTTGATCATCTCGATATCATCCGGCGTCACCCCGTGCTGGCCGAGCATCGCCTGCAACACCGCCTCTTCGACACCCGCGACGGAGAAGCCGACCTTCTTGCCCTTCAGGTCCGCGAGTTCCTGAATGGGACCATCCTTCAGCACCAAAAGGCAGTTCAGCGGGGTCGCAACCAGCGTTCCGACACGTTTCAGCGGCAACCCTTCGTGGATCTGCAGATGCAGCTGCGGCTGGTATGACACTGCCAGATCTGCCTGACCGGCAGCGACCAGACGCGGTGGCGCCGAGGGGTCAGCGGGCGCGACGACCTCGACCTCCAGGCCTTCATCCGCAAAATAGCCGTTTTCCTGCGCGATGATGATCGGCCCGTGGTCAGGGTTCACAAACCAGTCCAGCAGCAACGTCATCTTGTCAGCTGCCATGGCAGGGGTCGCGGCCATGAGCGCGAGAGCAGCAATGAAATGTTTCATAAAAAAGATGTCCTTCTTTTGTCGTGGACCTGTGTCTCAGGATGCGGAGGCGGCGACGAGAACGATCTCGCCTGGCCAGATGTCTCTGATCTGTTCAGCTGCGCGCCAGGCCCGCAGCCCGGTTGCGCAACACAGCGCCAGACGGGTGTCTGAGGTTGGCGGCAGGTGCTGCGCAATGTCATCGCCGGCCAATCGCCGTGCTGCCGGATGCAATGCTGCGCCATCGGCACGCAGCTCGATGATGTGATCGTTTTCACAAAGCTCTGTCGCGGCCACAAAGGCAAAGAGGCCGTCCGGCTCTGGTGCGCCATCAAAGCGGAAGCTTGAGGCGCGAAACCCTTGCGCGTCGAACTGCACCACCTGCCCCAGGGGCGACGGTGAAAGCTCCAGCAGCACAGTCAGCGCCATCTGCGCTTGCATGGCCCCGATCATGCCCACGACCGGGCCAAGCACGCCCGCCGTCTCGCAGCTGGCGCCACTGTCGGGCGCGTCCGGGAACACCGCGCGCAGCGAAGGCGCTCCCCCGCAGAAGCCGCCGACATAGCCGCCCAGCCCCAGCACCGATGCACTGAGGAGCGGCACCGTCGCCGCCCGGCAGATATCGCTGAGCAGGTAGCTCACTGCATAGCTGTCGGCACAATCCAGAACCAGATCCGCATTGGCCACATAAGCAGGCGCGGTCGCCGGGGTCAGGGCCTGCGTCACCGCCGCGACGGTGATTTCGCTGTTCAGCGAACGACAGCGCTGCGCGGCCACCTCTGCCTTGGGCTGGCCACAGTCGGCCTCGGTAAACAGGGTCTGACGGTGCAGGTTTGACAGGCTCACCCTGTCGCCATCCACCAAGGTGATATGCCCCACGCCAGCCCCTGCCAGCAAGGGCAGCACCGGCGCTGCCAGGCCACCGGCGCCGATCACCAGCACCCGCGCCTGGGCAAGACGCGCCTGCCCGGCGGTGCCGACCTCGGGGAGGATCATCTGACGCGCATAGCGGTTCATCGCGTTGCCTCGATCCACTGGCGCACGCGGGTCTCAGGCTCTGCATGAAGGGTGATATCCGTCACCACCGATACGATATCCGCGCCCGCCTCCAGCACGCCTGCGGCACGCTCAACCGACATGCCGCCGATGCCTACCAGTGGGGTCTGGCCCACGCGCGCCTTCCATTCGGTGACCCGCGGCAAGCCCTGCTGGTGCCATTTCATCTTCTTGAGGATCGTCGGATAGACCGGACCAAGGGCGACGTAGTCAGGCTCCATCGCCAGCACGCGCTCCAGCTCGTCATCATCATGGGTCGAGACGCCCAGCTTCAGCCCGGCCTTGCTGATCGCGGAGAGGTCGGCATCGTCCAGATCCTCTTGCCCCAGATGCACCCAGTCGCAGCCCAGGTCGATGGCCGCCTGCCAGTGATCGTTGATCACCAAGACCGCGCCATGCTCCCGGCACAGATCCCGCGACAGCGCGACCTGCGTGCGCACGGCCTCTTCTGGCAGGTCCTTCATTCGCAGTTGCACCAGCTTGACGCCCAGCGGCAGCATCCGGCGCAGCCAGTCGGAATGGTCGAAAATCGGGTAGAAACGATCCAGTGTCATGTGAGAAATGCCTTTCCGATCACGGGGGTAGAAGCCTCAGCCATATCGCGCGCCTCGATCGGGTCCGCGTCATGGGCCAGCTTGCCAGCCCGCACCGCCCCCATCATCGCCTGCGCCATCGCAACCGGGTCTCCCGCGCGGGCAACAGCGGTGTTCAGCAGCACCGCATCAAAGCCCAGTTCCATCGCATGCGCGGCGTGGCTCGGCAGGCCAACGCCTGCATCAACCACAAGCGGCACCTCGGGAAACTCGGCCCGCATGGCGCGCAGCGCATAGGGGTTGTTTAGCCCCCGGCCCGACCCGATCGGCGCGCCCCAGGGCATCAGCACCTCGCAGCCTGCCGCCAGCAGGCGTTCGGCGACGATCAGGTCCTCTGTGGTGTAGGGAAAGACCTCAAACCCGTCCTCGGTCAGGATTTTTGCCGCCTCGACCAATTGGAAGACATCCGGCTGCAAACTGTCGGTATGGCCAATCAGCTCCAGCTTGATCCATTTGGTGTCGAACACTTCCCGCGCCATATGGGCGGTGGTGACGGCCTCCTTCACCGTATGACAGCCCGCCGTGTTGGGCAGGATCAACACGCCAAGATCCTGTATCATCTGCCAGAAGGCCGCGCCTGCACCCCCTGCCCCTTCGCGGCGCAGCGAGACGGTCGCCACCCCGGCGCCGCTCTGGCGGAAGGCCTGCTCCAGTATGGCCGGACTGGGGTATTGCGCCGTGCCAAGCATCAGCGGATTGGGCAGCGGTGTGCCATAAAACGTCTTCATCCTCAGCCTCCCTGCATGGGGGCGACGACCTCGACCCGGTCGCCGTCTTTCAAGTGGCAAGATCCGCGCAACGATGCGGGTACGAACTCTTCATTCACCGCCGTCGCGACGCGCCCCGACACCTCCCGCTCCTGCAACAGGTCGGAAAGCGTCAGCGCGGCGACTTCGAGGGGATCACCATTAAGTACGATCTTCATCGACCATCTCCGAATGTGTGTTGTTCAGGGCGAGATCAGCCACACCGCACGCCAGTGCCGGCGCGAGAAGATAACCGTGCCGATACAAGCCATTAGCGTAGATCCTGCCTGCCCGCCTGCGGATGCGCGGTAGGTTGTCGGCAAATGCCGGGCGCAGATCGACACCGATTTCCAGCACTTCGGCCTCGCCAAACGCCGGGTTCAGCGCATAGGCCGCGCTGAGCAATTCCAGCATGGACCGTGCCGTGATACGGCTGCTGTCCTCGCTCTCGATCATGGTGGCGCCCAGCATGTAGACGCCATCGCCGCGCGGCACGATGTAAAGCGGCATACGCGGATGCAGCAGCCGCACCGGGCGCGTCAGGCTGACATCGGGGCAGCGGATCACCAGCATCTCGCCCTTCACGCCGCGCAGGTCAGTCAGCACATCGCGTGCATGCAGACCGCGGCAGTCGATGGCATTGTCCAGCGATGCAGGCGCCAAGGTTTTGTGGAAGGGCACGCCGCTGTCGATCAGGCCGTTGTAGAGGTCCATCAATGCCCTGCGCGGGTCGAGATGCGCCTCACCTTCGAAGAACAATCCCTGCCCGTAGCCTGGCAAATCAGGCTCCAGCGTGGCGATCTGCGCACCGACCTCCTGAAACCCTTCCGTCCGGCGGGCAAAGCGGCGCAGATCCGGCAGATCCCGCCGCCCCGCAACAACCAAAGTGCCACGATGGGTGACCTCGGTGCGCGTCTGCCACCAGCGGATTGCGTCCTGCCCCAGTCGCAAAACCGGCTCTTCGGCGTTTTCATACTCGCACCACGGCGCGAGCATGCCACCCGCCCACCAGGAACAGCCGTGCGCACCGGGCGGACCGGACGGGTCAAACACCTGTACGGTGGCGCCACGCGCGACCAGTTCCGAGGCCACGGCCAGACCGGCCACCCCGGCCCCTATGACGGAGTAAACTGTCATGCGGACCAGAACCTGTGGAAATGGTGAACCGGACCGTGGCCCTGACCGATCTGCAGATCATCCGCCGCTGCGATAGCGCCTTGCAGATAGCCGTGCGCCTCTGACACCGCCGCGTCCAGTGGCAGCCCCTTGGCCAGCCCGGCCGCAATGGCAGACGACAGGGTGCAGCCGGTGCCATGAGTGTTCTTGGTGTGCTGACGCGCCGCGCTGAAGCGCGCAACCTCCGCGCCAGCCTCAATCAGGATGTCCTCGCAGATTTCGCCCTCGGCATGACCGCCCTTCATCAGAACCGCCTGCGCCCCCAACGCACAGAGGGCGCGGCCCTGTTCGACCATATCCTGCGCGGATGTGGCGGTGGGACGGTCCAGCAGGCAGGCCGCTTCGGGCAGGTTCGGGGTGATGATCCGAGCGCGCGGCAGAAGCACGCGGCACAGCGTGGACACCGCTTCTGGCGCCAAGAGCGCATCGCCGGATTTGGCGATCATCACCGGGTCAAGCACAATCGCGCCATCAAAGTCTGCGATGGCCCGGGCGACACAGTCGATGATCTCTGGCGTTGCCAGCATGCCGATTTTGATCGCGCCCACATCCAGATCACTCAGCACCGCGTCGATCTGCGCGGTGATCATGTCCAGCGGAATACCATGCACACCCGTCACGGCCTGCGTGTTTTGCGCGGTGATGGCGGTGATCACACTGGCCCCGTAGACCCCAAGCGCAGACATGGTTTTCAGATCCGCCTGAATGCCGGCCCCGCCGCCACTGTCAGACCCGGCAATGGTCAAAGCGATATGCGCCATAGCGATGCTCCTTACGACAAAAGGGCACCGGGCATAGAAACTGTCTGCATATCAGAAGACCGTTCCCTCCGCCGGAATTGCCCGGATCAGGTTCGATGGGTTAACGCTTGCGCATCTCTCAGCCTCGACGAGGCACCCCAACGGTTCACATGTGCGGTAACAACTCCGTCGCGCGAAGTCAAACCTCTCGCCCGTCGTTCAGCGTGCTCAACCTGAGCGTTCCGCCAGACCCGCACCTTTGTCGGTATGGTCCGCAGGGTATCACCCACGCAAACTGCACGCGGACCGGCATCGCCGAAATCGGCGCGATAAGCGGTTGATCGATCTCGCCTTTTTTGGCTTCCGAGGTCTTTTTCAGGAACAGCAGGTCAGGACGGAACCTGACTGCGCAGCTTCGCCAGTCGCAAAGCGCGGCACCTGATCTGCCAGTATCACAGGGGCGCAATCCGCTCGAAATCAGGAGAGTTCTGCAACCGCCAACTCTGCCATCCGCAGGATCGCATCCCGGTTTGCCGCCACCGCGACAAAGCGGGCGTTGTGGCAGAACTTTGCCCCCTCAACACCGCAGGCGTGTTCCAGAGCCGCATCTGTCAGTCCCGCCCAAGCTTCTGGCAGGTCAGCACGGCTTTCGAAGGTATCGCCACTCTTGCGGATGGTCGTCAGCGCCCAGTCTCCGTCGCGCGGGTGAATGACGAACAACAGATGATCCGCGCCCGTCTTTTCAACAGCCGACCGGAACGGCATTCCCATCGGCAGTTCCAGAATTGGCGAGTCGCCGGCCTCCTTGATCGACTGGGTCACCATCGTTTCGGCCCGGTTCTTCGAGGCCTTACCACGGACCGAGGCCTCAACAAATGCACGCGCAACGCCCAGAGCATCTGCAAAGGCGCGGTCATCTGCATCGGGGCTTCTGTCGTCGAACACCGGTTTCAGCGTCTCAAGCAAAACGGGCAGCGTCATCCCCGACAGCGGTCCTGCAACTGACGGTTCCAATGCGCCATTGTCCAGGAGATCCACCGGGAGGACAAAGCTCTGATCGAAACGATGATGAATGTCGTCCACGTCACTCTCCGGCACCTCCATCGCGCGCAGATAATCACGTCCGAAATGCTTCCAGATCAAACCGAAGGAACTGTAGGGCGAGGCATTGTCCTCGCGGAGCGGGTTAGGTCGCTGGTGGTGGTCAAAAATCTGCTTGTCAGGATCATATGCGCGCCCGACATCAAAGATTATCCGGTCTTCGGCGGGCGCAATCCACGTCGCATCCCGTGACCGCACCAGCTTCGCATCTGGAAACAGCCGGGTCAGAATGACCGAAGACAAGAGTTCATCCGCATGGAACCCGCCTGAGTGGGTCACAAGGTGCTTTATGGTCATCTGCTCGTCTCCGGATATGTCACACCCGTAGATCGGGGGCGGGTTTTCCCGAAGATCTCTATAAAGGCGCACATAGTCAACGGGTTATGCCGCGTCATTTTGCTTCGAATGAATGTGTCCGCAAAAAACTCGGACGAGATATCGAGAAGCATGGGATATCAAACAGGAAAAGCCTGTCCAAGCGGGCGTGACCAGCAGATCCAAGGGCCGAGAAACACCGCTGCTCCTTTGCGCACCCGGAAAGAGCCAGAACGGAAAACTGCCGCCAACGCCACTATGGATCTGGCGGCGAGGCGGCGATCCCGCACTGCACGCGCCGCGGAACGATCTGAAGTCTGCCTCGCGTTCCAACCGTTACTGAAGCGCCTTTGACAGATAATCCATCAAGGCGCGCACCCGTCGCGGCTGTACGGCGCCAGCGGGGTAGACCATTTGCAGCGCACTCGGCTCGACTGCAAACGCTTCAAGCAACTCGACAAGCCTGCCCGCCTGCAGATCATCTCGGACATCCCATTCTGACTTCAGGGCCACTCCGTGGCCATTGAGGCACCATGCGCGAATGAGACCACCGTCATTGGCAATACGATTGCCATAGACCCGGCAGGCGCGCTTTTCGCCATTGACCGTAAAGATCCAATCCTGATCCGTAATGGCACCGAACCTCATGATGAGGCAGTTGTGATGCGCCAGATCATCCGGATGGCGGGGCGTCCCGTTCAGCTTCAGATAATCCGGAGCCGCACAGACAAGGCGGCGATTCACGCCGAGTTTGCGCGATTTCATGCTGCTGTCGGCAAGCTCGCCAAATCGTAAGGCCAGGTCGATGCCCTGCCCGACCAGATCGACATAGCCATCGCTGAGCGTCAGGTCGATTGTGATTTCGGGGTTCTGCTCCATGAAGCGATCAAGCAACGGTACAATCTGATTGCGGCCCAGATCGCTCGGCGCGCTCATGTGGATCCTTCCTGAAATTTTCTCGACACCCAGCTTTATCCGGGCCTCGGTCTCTTCGGCTTCCGCCAATATACGTCGCGCTCCGATCATGAGCTCTCGACCTTCATCTGTCAGGCTGATCGAGCGGGTCGTTCGCGTCAGCAAACGTGCGCCGTAATAGGTTTCAAGCGCCGCAAGCCTGTCCGTGACCGTCGCCGGGGAAAGGCCGATCTCGCGCCCGGCAGCGGCGAGTCCGCCCTTTTCAACGATCAGGAGGAAGAGCCTGAGATTTTCGATAAGCATGATCGCCCCACATTGTACGGAATTCCCGAATTATAATTTTGAATATTACCCAATTATTCAGAGAATGGACAAGCTGTAGATCGTGACCAACGAAAGGAGGTCATCATGCACCTTGATCACATCACAATCCGCACCCGCGATCTGCCCGAGACCAGGTCTTTCTTCCTTGAGGTTTTTGACGAGCTTGAAGAACGCGAACGCCCGCAGGCGATCCAGCGCATTCCGGGGCATTGGCTCTATGCACGCGACAAGCCCATCGTGCACCTGATTGGCGCGCGGGGCTATGGCATTGATAGCGCCGCAGAGGCTTATGACCATGTGGGGATCCACCTCGACGACTACAGCGCATTCCGTGCCAAGCTGGAAGCGCTGAATATCCCCTACTCAAAGATGGATCTCGCCGAGCGGGGCGAGCGGCGACTGTTCTTGCGAACCCCATCGGGCCCGCTGATCGAGGCCGTCTTTCATGACCCCATTCCAGAGCCACAGGAGCAGATCCAATGACCTTTACAAACGACACCAGAACCATCGTCATCGGTGGCACCTCCGGGATCGGGAAAGCCGTCGCCAGGGCGCTTGCGCTGCGCCCGGGATCGGTTGCGACCATAAGCCGGTCGACCGGTCTGGACGTGACGGACCAAGCCGCAGTTGCTGCCTATTTCGAAGCTCAAAGCCCGGTCGACCATTTGGTGTTTACTGCAGGATCAGCGGCGCCGGGTGGTGCGGTGACAGATGTGTCTATTGATGCCGCCAAACAGGCGTTTGACGCCAAGTTCTGGGGCGCCATCGCCACAGCCGGAGCTGCTGCCAAACACATCCGCCCCGGTGGGTCGATCACGCTGACATCTGGTTTTCTTGCCCGGCGGACAGTGCCGGGGACCTACGTGAAAACAGCGATGAATGCGGGGATCGAGGCCGTCGCCAAGATTCTCGCCAAGGAACTGGCACCCATTCGCGTGAACGTGATCAGCCCCGGCCTGACCGATACCGAAGCCCATGCAGGTATGGATGCGGAGGCGCGGCAAACGATGCTCGACCGTACGGCCGGATCACTTCCTGCAGGTAAGGCCGGTGCGCCGGAAGACCTCGCCCGAGGCTATCTCTTCTCCATCGACAACGCCTTCGTCACCGGTGCCGTCATCGACATCGATGGTGGCGCACTCATCAACTGAACAAATCCGTCCCGGATAGGACCGAATCCATGTCACTAAAATCAAAAATGCCGCTGCAGGTCTGGATTTTGACCCTCGCAGCTTTCGCCATCGGCACCGCAGAGTTTGTGATTGCCGGTATTCTTACACAGGTTGCCGAAAGCCTGAACATTTCGGAGGGGCAAGCGGGACATTTGATCACTGCTTATGCCTTGGCCATCGTCATTGGTGGCCCGATCCTGACGCTATGGCTGGCGCGCTACCGCAAGCGGGTTGTGCTGATCGGGCTGATGGCATTGTTCGTGGTCTCCAACCTGATCACTGCATTTTCGGCTGACTACACCACCCTGATAATCAGCCGCGTCATGGCTGGCCTGACACAGGGACCATTCTACGGCATCGGAGCGGTGGTTGCGACGCGACTGGTCGCCAAGAACATGGAGGGCCAGGCGGTTGGTCAAATGTTCGCGGGCCTGACGCTGGCGAATGTGCTTGGCGTTCCCGGCGGGGCATGGATCGGCAATATTTTCGGCTGGAACGCCACCTTCATTGTTGTCGCCGCGCTAGGGGCAATCGCCACTGCCGCAATTGCGATTGCCATCCCGCCGCAGGGTGCTGAAGAACCCAAATCTGTTCGTTCACAGATCGGCGCGTTCCGTAATCCGCAACTGCTGGCCAGCTTGCTCATCACAACATTGGGGTGGGTCGGTTTCATGACGTTTTACGGATATATCGCCCCGATCGCCGAGCAGGTTGCAGGGTTTGAGCGATCCTCCCTGACATGGATCCTTGTCATCGTCGGCCTGGGCCTGGTTTTGGGCAACACGCTTGGCGGCAAAACCGCTGACAAGAACCTGAGCGCGTCGCTGATCGGATGGCCTCTGGCAATGAGTACAGCCCTGATCGTCGTCGGTTTGGTGGCGTCACAACCTTATCTGTTCGTTGCCGCCTCCTTTGTCTTTGGCGTGGTGTCCTTTGCCAACGTGCCGCCCATGCAGATGCGGGTCATGAAACACGGCGGCGATGCCCCAGAGCTGGCCGCGACGGCGAACATCTCGGCCTTCAATATCGCCAACGCCCTGGGCGGGATTATCGGCGGCGTCGTGGTCGATAGCGCATGGGGACCGGGATACATTCCCTTCGCCGCCATCATCGTCCCCGCAATCGGACTGCTCTTCATCATCTGGCAGGAATGGAAATCCCCTTCCGTTTCGGTCGCAGCTTAACCCCAAACCTCAAGGAGATTTCACATGAAAGCCGTAGGTTTCACCCACTACCTGCCAGTCGAGGATGCCAACGCATTCCTTGACCTGGAGGTCGACAAACCAGAACCCAAAGGCCACGACATTCTTGTCGCCGTCAAGGCCGTAGCCGTTAACCCGGTTGATACAAAGGTGCGGGCACCAAAGGACAAGGTCGAGGATCAAGCGCGTATCATCGGGTATGACGCGTCCGGCGTGGTCGAGGCTGCCGGCTCTGAGGTGACGCTCTTCAAGCCCGGCGATGAGGTTTATTATGCGGGCGACATCACCCGCTCCGGCACCAACGCTGAATTCCATCTTGTCGATGAGCGTATCGTCGGGCGCAGGCCGGCATCCCTGTCCCACGCCGAGGCTGCGGCTTTGCCGCTGACCACGATCACCGCCTATGAAGCGTTCTTTGATCGCCTCGGCATTGATCGCGACGGCGCTGATAGTGGCCAATCTATCCTGATCATCGGTGCCGGTGGTGGTGTTGGCTCCATCGGTATTCAGCTTGCCAAACAGGCTGGCCTGAAGGTCCTTGCCACAGCCTCACGCCCCGAAACCTCTGCCTGGGTGCAGGACCTTGGTGCGGATCATGTGGTAAATCACCGCGAAGATATGGTGGCGCAGATCCGTGCCCTGGGGATTCAGCATGTCGATCATATCGCAATCTTCAACGACATGCGCCATTGGGAGACGGCCGTCGAGCTGATCCGCCCGCAAGGTGGCATTGTCTCGATTGACGATACTGATCTGCCGATGCCGATGGGTGGGATGAAGGTGAAGGCGGCAAGCTTACATTGGGAGTTCATGTTCGCCAGATCGATGCACCAGACCCACGATATGGTCGAGCAGCACAAACTGCTGTCATATGTCGCCGATCAAATCGACGCGGGAAAGATCAAGACAACCGTGTCAAAACGGATGTCACCAATCAACGCCACCAATATGCGCGAAGCACACCGGCTGGTTGAAACTGGCCAAGCCAAAGGCAAAATTGTGGTTGAGGGATTTTGACAACGCGTGCGGAGTGCGAAAATCCACTCCGCACACCCACATGCCGTCAAAGGCGCCGCTATCGCATCTTGCAACACCTGCACTCTGGGCTCCAAGCCGACTTGCCGCAATGCGGCAGATTGGTTGCAGCGACATCGCATTTGGTGTCGGTCACAAGATAACTGCGGCCAGCCCAAACTCGACATTCATGCAAGGCGCAGCGAAGCATCTGGTGCACGAGCGAACGGCCTCCCGAGAATGGACATTCAGCTCTGCCTAACTGGCAATTTGCATGACAAGAAGAGTGATCGGATCGGAGTGTTTGGCCGCAGAGCGCGTATGGAACTACGAAACGTTGAGCTTCGGCAGCTCAAGCCGGAAACAGGTCGTGCTGCCCTCGCTCGATACGGAGAGACGTCCGCTATGGGCGTTGGCGATCGACGATGCAATGTGCAGACCGAGCCCGAGCCCCTCGCTTGTTTCATTCCCGCGACGGAACGGCTGAAACAGGTTTTTCTGAAGCTCCGGCGGGATCGGATCTCCCTCATTCTCCACTTCTATGTAGATCTCTTTGTCGCAGCTTCTGACCGAGACCTGAACTGGTGATCCAGGGGCGCCGTGCGTGATCGCGTTCGAAATCAGGTTCGACACCGCTTGCCCGATCCGATCCGGATCGCAGCTGACCGGCTTTGACAGGTCTACGGTCAGAAGGATTTCTCGTTCTGGGGTGGTGAAACGGATTTCCTCCACCACATGCTGTAGTGCTTCCGACAACGGTGCATCTGGCACGGCCGTCACGGCAATACCGCTGCCGAGGCGGGATTTCGCATGCAGCATCATGTTGTCAATCAGCTCGTTCATACGGTGCAATGATGCACGCATCAGAACCAGAAGTTCTCGCCCCCGGCTTGTCACTGGTTCCTTGTCCAGCTGTCGGAGGCCCGCACCAAGCGCGGCAACCGGGTTTCGCAGATCGTGGCCGAGTATCGCCACGAACTCTTCCTGAATCTGGACCAGATTGCGTTCGTGCTCGATCAGTTGCTCTTGGGCTTCCAGTCTTTCCTCGGTTTCCAGACTGCTTCCGATGAGATCTGCAAACATCCGCAGCATCGCCACGGCGCGGGGGCTCTTGACGTCTTTCGGTTCCGTGTCGATCACGCAGAGGGTGCCAAAAAAGCTTCGGTCACTTCGATAGATTGGCACGGATGCAGTGCTCGTGATGCCTAAGGCCGCTGCAATGGGATGGCCTTGGTACTTTGGGTCCGTAGCGACATCGTTGAAGATGACCATCTCGGATGTGTCCCGGACATTTTGGCAAAAGGTTGAATCTATTGGGATCTCATCGCCTTCGGCGAGACCGAAGTTGATCTCGTCGATTGTGCGACAGGCGACCCATCTGTCGGCTGTCACACGGGCAACCCCCGCAAAGCGCATGTTCGTCGCGAGCATGACGGTCTCAAGAATCGTCGCGACAAAATCACTGCCTGCCAGCAATTCGATATCTGTCTGGAAATCGTGGGTTCCGGCAAGAAACGCCGAGTGATCCTGCAACTCGGAGATAGCTTCTGGTTTGGTCATTGAAATCACTTTTGCCTTCTTCTGATATATTCGTTCACGGATCACGAACGGGTTGGCATCTTGCTGCCGGGCGCGTGATCGCGTGCCATGCCTACGAGCTCCTTCACGTCATCTGCTGGCCATCCCCGGCGACATCGCGCCAAGAGAAACGAGGTGGATCAGCATGAATTCCTTGTCGCCACAGAGACGGTCGGCAATGAACCGACCGATGACGCCGACGACGAACCGGTGAAGATCCAACGGCGTCTATCCTGCGGTGAATGGATCAGAACAAAACACTGATCACCGCCAGAACGACGACAATCAGTCCGATGACGTAAAAGACGTTGTGCATTGATAGGATCCTCCAAGGGGCATGTGCGGCCACCTTGGACTACGTTACGCAATCAATGCGCTGCGTGCGGAGCGCACATACTAAACTGGTTTAGGATTTCGAGACTTAGGCACGGCGGAATGGACTGGGTGACTTTGATGAAGGCCCTGAATGCCGGAGCCGAAGGCATCCAGAGAGGAATTGAGGCCATCGCGAAAACCTCAAGTGAGCGCGACGAGACCACCGAGGGGCAGCACTACAAGGGAATGGAATGGCTAGTCGAAGAGGCACAAGCGCATGCGATCAAAGATAGCTTCGGCAAGGAAGCACCGCGCGATGCAATGATCATCACGCGGTATCAGTGGCTGATCCACTACGCGATTGCAGGGTACGGATGCCTTGCGGCTTTCGCCGAGCGCCTGGAATTGAACAGCGACATGATTGAACTGAAGGCTTGCCTCGATGCGTCCCATGATGGCGACCGCACGATGACCGCGCTCGCACCTGGTGGCATCAACCGGGAAGCTCTAGTCTGGCTCTAACTCCGGCTCGGCCAATTTTGATGGCGCAGTCGCATCGCGCCGCACGGGGTCGGGCTGTGGAAACCAAGACGTATCCATGTCGACGAATGGATTAACGTACTCACAGTCTTTTTCCCATCTCTCGCGATCCAGCAGACGCAAGTAAGGACGCTCGATTTCGATTTCGCCGTTTTCGACAAACCTGCGCAGCAGCTTGTTTACGTAGATGGATGTCAGGCCGACGGCCTGTCCTATCTCGGCCTGGCTGAGGGGCACTTGCAAGCGGTTGCCCAAACCGACGTTCGCGATTTCAAGACGTGATCTCAGTTGCAGCAGCCAAAACTTGAGCTTTCGAGTTGCATCCATTGATGCAAGACTGCTGGCATGGTGCCGTAGCGCGATCTGATCAAGGCTGCCGACCGCAGTCAGAAGCGCCCCAAGCCGCGGATGATCCGAGAAGAGCGGCGCTAAACCGTTTCGGGGGAATGGACATATGACCCCGTCGGTCTGCATGACCACGCGATGACTGGCACGTGACGATCCGATCTCAGCAAGCCCCATCACTTCGCCGGGCAAGTAAATTCTCAATATCTGGCTTCGGCCATCGGTGCTGTCAGACCTCACGATAGCCCAGCCGGACTTGAGAATGGTCACGCCATCCGACCGGTCGCCCACACCGACGACCGTTCTACCTTTATGGCAAGGTCGTTCATCCTTCTCCATTTCAGCAATGAAGGCGCGTTCACGCTCGGTCAGGTCAACGAAGCGGGACAGGCGGCTGACAAGGCAGCTTTCAATTTTTTTGGTCATTCCGGATCTTATCATAGGTTAATCCCGGCCACCTCGTTCCTTCCGCAGTGCCGAGCTACATCAAAGTATATTACCTTAGTCGAAAGAGCTCCCGCAATAGAGCTGATCATCATCCGTTCCGTCATGGTTCCATCGCTTCGGGTATTTCTGCGGGTCGGTCCTGGAACGCAATTCTGGCGCAGGACGAGATTGGACTTGTCTCGAAGTGATGCATGCGCAGGATCTATTGATTGTCTTGTGAGCAATATTGCGATCCACGATCCGTGTGGTGAATGCCGCCTAGTGGGCTGGCTGGCGCAGGTTTAGCGCCATTGGCAAGGCGTGTATTGCGAGGTTGCGTTTCATTCGGTCGCTGGCTGTCCATGCGACCTGCATCACGCTTGAATTCTTCCGCCCGTTTCTCTGACATCGCTTATCTCCTTGGTCGCGGTCATGCCCTCACGACCCCAGCAATTTTTCGACGCAAGTCCAGAAAACCGCGCGCTTTACTTTCCACTGTGGCTGAGCTACGCCGCCACTCGTGTCTTTGAAAAAGCTAGCAATCATCGGTCTTGGCCCCAGGGGCCTGGCCGCCGCCGAGGCGGCGCTGGAGGTTGCTCCGGGACTACGCATCTGCATATTCGAGCCGGGCCGTTACCCGGGCGTAGGACCAAATTTTCGCTCTGACGAAGCGCCCGAGTGCCTCTTGAACCTGCCGGTTCGGGAGCTTGATCTTGGTGCGCCGCGCTTTGCCGACTGGTTGGGAGGCACGCCAGAGGCCTATCCACCAAGGGCCGAGGTAGGCCGCTACCTGACAGAGCGCTGGCAGAGACTGCAATCACAGGTCGCACATGTCCCCGCCACCGCCGTGTCGGCGCATTATGATCGCGGTTGGATCGTCGATGGCCGGGGGCCGTTTGACAACCTGCTTCTGACGCAAGGCCAACCCCCGGTGACACAAGACGCGCAGGCCGCCCGCTGGAGCGCGCATGCCGCCGCGCAGAAGCTGACCTTTATCGACGCTTACCCCACAACGTCGATCCGCTCCGAGGATTGGCGCGGGCGGGTCGTGGCGCTGCGTGGACTCGCACTCTCGGCGCTGGATGTGATCGCCCTGCTCACGCTCGGGCAAGGCGGCACCATGGATGGCGACAGCTATCACGCCTCGGGGCGGGAACCGGATCTGATCGTTCCGTTCTCGCTTGACGGGATGCCTCCGATGCCGAAGCCGGCCAATGCCGATATCGACGCCCTCTTTGATCCGTCCCCGACCGAGCGGCGCGCGGTGATCAGCGCGGTGACGCGGGCACTGACGCTTTCGACGGATGCCGCGGTCCAGTGCCTGACCGACGCCTTGGCGCCGATTGTCGCGCGCGTCACCAACACCGACCCCCAGCCGTGGCTCGCCGCGGAGCGCGACGCGCCCGGCGCGCAGGAGCACGATGACCCGGTGTCCGCGCTCGAGATCGGACTCTCGATGGCGGAAGGACAGCGCGCTCCTTCGGTTGGCTATGCCGTCGGGCAGATTTGGCGAAAGCTGCAACAGGATGTGCGGGGACCGTTCGCAGCGTGTGACGGCAGTTGCGAGACCCGCTCCGCCCTGGTCGCCTTTGAAAACGGGCTCAAGCGCTATTCCTACGGCCCGCCCGTGCGCAGCGCCCGCCTGCTTCGGGCCCTGATCGACAAGGGTCTGGTCCGTCTGACCGTTGCGGAGGACCCGGCGATCTCATTGGAGCGCGGCGGGTGGCGGTTGAATGATCAGATCCTCGCCGACGCGATGATCGATTGCGTTCTTCCCGGTCCATCGCCCGACGATATCACCGATCCCTTGGTGCGCGGCCTGATCCGCGCTGGACACCTAAAGGTCGACTGCGGATTGAAACCGGTGACGGATGGGCTCTCCGTGCTCGGCCGTACGACCGAAGGCCAAAGGTGGGCAACGGATTCCCTCGTCGACTGTTTTGGCGATGTGACGGCTGAGTGGGCCAGAAAATCTCTCGGCGGCTAAAAAGGTGTTTGAGCCACCACAGGCACGACACAAAACGGCGCAGAGAATAAAAGCATGGCAAACCGCGTCTGATGCTGCAAAGCTTGATCCAGGCCTATGTCGGCACCTACGACCCCATTTGCATCAGGCGCCGCTTGGCCCAAACTCCGCACCTATCCAGACCGAGGCCGCCATGCGCATCCTTCTGATCCTATTGCTTTTGACGGCCGCGCCCGCGCTGGCCCAGACCCCGGATGACACGGAGGTCGAGGTGACCTCTACCGATCAGGCGGTGGATATAGAGCCGGGACTTGCGGATGGGCGCATCGCGGAGCGGATCGCGCAGATCCTCGATGCCACAGGCTGGTATTCGGACGCATCAGTGCGTGTGAATGACAGTATCGCGTTTCTGGACGGAACCACGACGACGACGGAGCGCAAGACCTGGGCGCGCGATCTGGCTGCCAAGACCACGGGGGTTGTCGCCGTGGTCAACAGGATCGAGGTGGAACAAGCGGTCGAACTGACCATCGACCCTGCCGTGCGCGAGGTGCGCGTGCTCAAAGATCGGCTGCTAGGGGCGCTGCCCTCCATCGCGCTGGCCCTGCTTATCCTGCCGCTGGCGTGGTTCGCCGCGCGTCTGGTGCGCCACATATTGAGCTGGTCGCTGCGCGGGCGCACGCGGTCGCCGTTCATCGCAGACATCCTGGCACGGCTCGGCGCGCTTCCGGTGCTGTTGCTGGGGCTCTACCTCGTTCTTCAAATCGCGGGATTGACCCAGTTGGCGCTATCGGTGGTCGGCGGCGCCGGGGTGCTGGGGATCGTCATCGGCTTTGCGTTCCGCGACATTGCCGAGAATTTCCTCGCCTCGCTGTTGCTCAGCCTGCGCCAACCCTTTGCGCGGGGCGATATCATCAACGTGGCCGGGAAGTCCGGCGTCGTTCACAGCATGAACACGCGCAGCACGGTGTTGGTGTCAGTAGAAGGCAACCACATCCAGATCCCCAATGCGACCGTCTTCAAGTCGATCATAGAGAATATAACCGCGGTGCCCCGCCGCCGCGGAGAGCTGGATCTGGGCATCGGATATGACGCGGCGATCAGCGATGTGCAACGGATCGTGAATGCTGTGCTCAGTGCCGAACCGGGCGTGCTGAAGCACCCCGAGCCGATGGTGCTGGCCGACACGCTTGGCGCCTCGACCGTGAACGTAAAGATCTACTACTGGTTCGACGGGGCGCAGATTTCACCGCTCAAGCTGCGCAGCGCGCTGGTCCGGCAGATCAAGCAAACGCTGATGGATGCCGGCATTTCCATGCCCGATGAAGCGCGGGAGATCATCTTTCCCGAAGGCATCCCGCTGCAGCAGGGCACGGGACCCGCCCCAGTGCCCGAACCCGCCCCCAAGGAGGGCCGATCGGAGATGGACGACGACCTCAGCGCCGAGGACGATCTTGAAGAGCAAATGCAGGTGCCGATCGAAGGATCAAACGATACCGATCTGCTGCGCTGACAGCGGCAAGGCTTGCACGGCACGCGCCAGTGTTCTATGTATGTTCTCATGAAGCGCACACTCCAAGATAAGCTCGCAATCCTGTCGGATGCTGCGAAATACGATGCCTCCTGCGCGAGTTCCGGGACCACGCGACGGGATTCTCGCGCCGGCGGGATCGGCAGTGCCGGGGGCAGCGGGATCTGCCACGCCTATACGCCCGACGGGCGCTGCATCAGCCTCCTGAAGATCCTGATGACCAACTTCTGCATCTATGACTGCGTCTACTGCGTCAACCGCGTCTCGAGCAGGGTGGAACGGGCGCGTTTCACCCCCGAAGAGGTCGTGACGCTGACGTTGGAGTTTTATCGGCGCAACTACATCGAGGGGCTGTTTTTGTCGTCGGGCATCATTCGAAGCCCGGACGATACGATGACAGATATGGTCCGCATCGCGCGGATGCTGCGCGAGGATCACGGTTTTAAGGGCTACATCCACCTCAAGACGATCCCCGAGGCGTCGCCCGACCTGATCACAGCGGCCGGACGCTACGCCGATCGCCTGTCGATCAACGTGGAACTACCCAAAGACGACAGCGTCGCCAGGCTTGCGCCGCAGAAACAGCCCAAAGGCATCCGCGCAGCCATGAGCCATGTGCGCGAAACACGCGCGGCCAGCAAAGTGGCCAGCCATCGCGGCAAGCGGCCTGCGCGCTTTGCCCCTGCTGGGCAGTCGACTCAGATGATCGTCGGGGCCGATGGCACCTCTGACTGCGATATTCTGGGCACGTCCACTCGGCTTTATCAGGGCTACAAGCTCAAGCGGGTCTATTATTCGGCCTTTTCTCCGATCCCCGACAGCTCCGCAATGCTGCCGCTGATCCGGCCGCCGCTGATCCGGGAACACCGGCTTTATCAGGCCGATTGGCTGATGCGGTTTTACGGTTTTGATGCGGCGGAGATCACATCCTCCACCAAGGGCGGCAATCTGGATCTGGAGATCGACCCAAAGCTCGCCTGGGCCCTGGCGCATCGCGCACAGTTTCCCGTGGATGTGGCACGCGCGCCGCGTGAGCTGTTGCTGCGCGTTCCCGGATTTGGAACGCGCACCGTGCAACGCATCCTTGCTGCGCGGCGTTCTGGGCCGCTGCGCTACGCGGATCTGATCCGCATCGGCGCGCGGGTGAAACAGGCCGAGCCGTTCATTACGCTGCCCGACTGGTCGCCCGGCGCGTTGACCGACAGCGCCGGACTGCGCGCACGCTATGCGCCACCGCCCGAGCAGCTCAGCCTGTTCGCATGATCCAGGTCGACCTGCCCGTTCTGGGACGCGCAAAGGCGTGGCGCGAGGCCGCCCGTCGGCTCGCCAGCCACAGGATTGTGCCGGAGGAGGTCGACTGGCAGGGCGGCACCCTCTTTGGCGGTGAACCCATTCCCGCTGCGGACGGCCCGCGCGATCTTCGCGTGCCCAAGAGCTTCGTTCAGCTGTCAGGCAGCGTCATCTGCCATACCGACCCGGAGGCGCCCGCCCTGCTCTATCAAGCGCTTTGGCGTCATCAGGACGACCGGCGCGCACTGGGGAACCCCGCCGATCCTCTGACCCGTCGTCTTGACCGGCTGGCAAAGGCCGTGGGGCGCGACATTCACAAGATGCACGCCTTCGTCCGGTTTCGCGAATTGCTCACGAGTGGCGCGCGCCGCCGCTTTGCCGCGTGGTTCGAACCAGACCACCGTATCGTAGAGGCCGCCGCGCCCTTCTTCGCCCGCCGCTTCGCCGATATGGACTGGCTGATTGCAACGCCGTTCGGCACCGCGCGGTTTTCAGACGGCCAGCTTGGTTTTGACCTCCCGGGGCCACGCCCGGATCTGCCGGAGGACGCGTCAGAGGCACTCTGGACGACGTATTTCACCAATATATTCAACCCGGCGCGGGTAAAGATTGGCGCAATGAAATCCGAAATGCCGGTGAAGTACTGGAAAAACCTCCCCGAGACCCGCGCGATCCCGGCCATGCTGCAAGACGCCGAAGCGCGCGTGCAGCGGATGCGGGACGCGCTGCCGACAGAGCCGCCGAAACGCGCGGCGCGGATCGCAGCAATGCCTGCAACGCTAGATCAGGCGCGTGCGGGGGCCGAGACGTGTACACGATGCGACCTTTGCGCTCCGCGGCGGATGGTCTGGGGCGAAGGGCCCGCCGATGCACCCCTGATGATCGTCGGCGAAGCACCGGGAGATCACGAGGACCAGCAAGCGCTGCCCTTTGTCGGCCCCGCCGGTCAACTGTTGCGCGCCGCGATGACAGAGGCCGGATGCCCGCCCTCTTATCTGACCAACGCCGTGAAACACTTCAAGTTTACGCAGCGGGGCAAGCAGCGACTGCACGAAAGCCCGACGCGCGGCGAGATAGACCATTGCCGATGGTGGCTGGACCAGGAACGACGGCTGATCCGGCCCCGGCTTACCGTCGCGCTCGGCGCGAGCGCCGCATTTGCGCTGACCGGGCGTCGCGCGGCGTTGACGTCGCGACGTGGCACGCTGGAACCGGCGATCCGTGGCGGTGACGTCCTCATCACCTGGCATCCCGCAGCGATCCTGCGCGCACGATCGCGGGGCGCGGAGATGCGCGCCGAACTGGCGGCTGATCTGAGCCACGCTGCGGAACTCGCAAGGGAACGAATGGGCGCGCGGAGCGTTGAGGCGTAGCAAGCCTTAATGAAGAGGAAACCTCATGACTGACACACAAGAATTCTGGGATCGCCTCGCCAAAGTGCGTGCCGGTCTGATGGAGGTGAATGGCCGCCTTATTCCCATGTCGCCAAACTGCGCACCCGAGGATGGCTGCATCTGGTTCCTGACGGCCCGAGGCACCGACGCGGCCGAAGCCGCAAAAGCTGGCAAAGAGATCCGCTTTGCCATTTGTGATACAGATGCGGGACTGCATGGCGTTCTCAATGGCACGCTGGAGCTGTCGGAAGATCGCGAGAAACTGGCCGAGGTTTGGAATTTCGTCGCCGCGTCCTGGTTTGAAGAAGGCAAGGACGACCCCGATCTGGTGCTGACCCGGATGACGCCGAAAACCTCCGAGCTGTGGCTGAGCCCGAAAAGCGGCATGGTTTTTCTATATGAAACACTGAAGGCCAACCTGACCGACACGCAGCCTGACATGGGGCGCCATGTCACCGTGACGTTTTGAACCCAGCGGAGATCCTTACAAATCGACCCGAGGGGCTTTATTGCCCCTCGGGAGATTTCTATGTCGACCCGATTAAACCAGTGCCCCGCGCTCTGATCACCCATGGCCATGCGGACCATGCCCGCGCGGGACACGGCGCGGTTATGGCGACGGCGCAGACCCTTGATATCATGTCGATCCGCTATGGAGAGAGCTTTGCCGAGGCGCGGCAGGTGGCGCAAGGCGTGACGCAAGTCGGCGACGCGTCAGTGTCCTTCCACCCTGCAGGGCATGTTCTGGGCTCGGCCCAGATCCGGATTGAGCAGCACGGCGCGGTGGCAGTTGTCTCCGGCGACTACGCGCGCGAGGCAAACCCGTCCTGCGCGTCGTTTGAACCCGTCCCCTGCGACATCTTCGTAACCGAAGCGACCTTCGGCCTGCCAGTGTTTCGCCACCCGCCTATGGCTGATGAAATCGCCCGGTTGCTGGCGTCGGTGCAGGCCTTTCCGGACCGCGCGCATCTGGTCGGTGCCTATGCCTTGGGTAAGGCGCAACGGGTCATCATGGGGCTACGACAGGCCGGGTGGGACGCGCCGATCTACATCCACGGTGCCCTCCAACAGCTGTGCGATTACCATATCGCGCAGGGCGTGCCCTTGGGCAATCTGCGCCCAGCCACCGTCGCGCGGGGCAGCAAGGCGGATTTCAAAGGCAGCATCGTGATTGGCCCGCCCTCGGCCTTTGCCTCAACCTGGGCACAGCGCTTCCCCGATCCGGTGATCTGTTTCGCAAGTGGCTGGATGCAGGTGCGAGCACGGGCACGCCAGAGGGGCGTGGAGCTGCCGCTGATCATCTCTGACCATGTAGACTGGCCCGATCTGACCCGCACGATCACGGAGTTGAACCCAGAAGAAACCTGGGTCACTCATGGGCGCGAAGATGCTGTGATCCGCTGGTGCGAGATGACCGGTCGCACCGCCCGGCCGCTGCGGCTGATCGGCTATGAAGACGAGGCCGACTAGATGCGTGATTTCGCCCACCTCCTTGAACGGCTCGCATTCACGCCGCAACGCAGCGGTAAGCTCCAGCTTCTGGTGGATTACTTCGCCCGGGTGCCCGACCCGGCGCGCGGCTATGCGCTGGCGGCACTGACCGGCGACTTGGATCTGCGCAAGGTTACGCCGTCGCTGCTGCGGGCTCTGGTGGCCGAACGGGTCGACGCGGAGCTGTTTCGGCTTTCTTACGAGTTCGTCGGCGATCTGGCTGAAACCATCGCTTTAATCTGGCCCGGCCAACAGGACGGGGACCTGCCGCTGCCCGACGTGGTGGCGGAGCTGAGAGAGACCGCCAAAGCCGATCTGCCCGGGGTGATCGCCGCACGGTTGGACGCGCTCGGCCCCTCGTCGCGATACGCCTACCTGAAGCTTGCGACAGGTGGGCTGCGTGTCGGGGTTTCGGGGCGGCTCGCGCGGCTTGCGCTGGCCGAGTTCGGCGATATCGAGGTCACCGAGGTCGAAGAGATCTGGCACGGGCTGACTCCGCCCTTTGAGCCGCTGTTCGCCTGGGCGACGGGCGGCCCTAAACCCGAAAGTGCCGCGCTGGCGCCGTTCCGCCCGGTGATGCTGTCCACCGCGACTGATCTGGACGCGCTGCGCGCACTTGATCCCGATGATTTCGCCGCAGAATGGAAATGGGATGGCATCCGCGTGCAAGCGGTGAGCGATGGCGGGGTGCAGCGGCTTTATTCCCGCACCGGCGAGGATATCTCTTCAGCGTTTCCCGATGTGCTGGAGGCGCTGCCCGACGCGGCGGCGCTGGACGGCGAATTGCTGATCCGGCGCGGCGACGCGGTTGCGCCCTTCGGCGACCTGCAAAAACGGCTTGGGCGCAAGCAGGTTTCGGCAAAGATGCGGGCCAGCCACCCGGCAGCACTGCGGGCCTATGACCTGCTGGTGGCGGATGGCGAAGATCTGCGTGGTGCGCCCTTCACCACCCGCCGCGCGGCGCTGGAGGCCTTGGTGGCGCGACACGCACACCCCCGCCTTGATCTGTCGCCGCTGCTGGCATTCGACAGCTGGGAGGCGCTGGCGGATCTGCGCGCTGACCCGCCCGATCAGGTGATCGAAGGGGTCATGTTGAAACGAAAAAGCAGCCTTTATCAGGCGGGGCGGATCAAAGGGCCATGGTTCAAGTGGAAGCGTGATCCGATGCTGATCGACGCGGTATTACTCTATGCGCAGCGCGGACACGGCAAGCGCTCGGGCTACTACTCCGACTTTACCTTCGGCGTTTGGGATGGGGAGGCGCTGGTGCCGGTCGGAAAAGCGTATTTCGGGTTCACGGATGCCGAACTCAAGGATCTGGATCGGTTCGTGCGCAGCCACACCACCGACCGCTTCGGCCCGGTCCGCGCGGTGGAACCGATCAAGGTGGTCGAGGTCGCCTTCGAGGGGCTCAACCGCTCCACCCGGCACAAATCAGGAGTCGCCATGCGTTTTCCACGCATCAGCCGCATTCGCGACGACAAACCGGCATCGGAGGCCGACACGCTGGCCAGCCTGCAGGCGCTTCTGCCGAAGTGATCACGCGCGTCTGGCCATACGGCGCTTCGTCCCAACGTGCTCTGGCAAAGTGCTGGCGTAGAGTGCGATCCTGAGATCATAGCGCAGGGCCTGTTCTTCAATGGTCATGCGGGTGACCAAGACGTAGCTGAGCCTGCCACAATACGATCTGCGTCGCTTCGAACGCGTTTGATGCGCTGCACCAGACCAAGGATTTAGGGGGCCGAGGCCCGTAAGTCTGGGCCTCGGAAGGTGCGGCTCAACGGCTGCCTGTGTCGTCATCTAGAAATGGCGGCGGAAAGGATCTTGCTCAGCTGGCTGATGCTTGGGACGCTCGACCAGACTGCCAGCGCTGCGCGATTTCGGCGACCCGGCGGCCAAGGTATTCTGCGGTTCTGAGATCAGAGCCTGCCGGCGCAACTTCGGCTGACACATCGGCATCCGCCTGCGACATCGCGCCCAAGAACCCACCGAGGCGATTGAGATCTTCGGGAGAGCCTGTGCTGGTGTTGTTTCCGGGCGGCAAGCCCAGACCAACCCAGACCATGCCATGTTGCATGGCGAAGTGATTGATCTGTTGAAGCGTTGCGAGTTTGTCGCCGCTCATCCCCGCCGAGTTAGTGAACCCTGCAGCAAGTTTATTGACCCAGCGCCCTTCGAGCCATCGACCTGAGGTCTCATCCAGAAAAGATTTGAACTGCGCGGAGGCACTGCCGAAATATGTGGGGGAGCCAAAGACGATTGCATCGGCGTCGTCGATAACCTCCCAATTTTGCGCGCGCTCTTCGACCGGGATCAAAGTGATCTGCGCCCCGGCAACCTCGCTCGCACCGCGATACACCGCTTTGGCCTGCACCGCCGTGTGGCCATAGCCGCTGTGGTAGACGATTACGATCTTCACCATTGCTTTCTCCTTTTGAGTGGCGCCGACCGAGCTGGCCGGATTGCCCTGAATGCGACACCAAGATTTCGGAACGGAGGTGCATCCAGTTCCTGTTGGGATGTCCCGCTTGCTTATGTCGACAGAAATCAGCGATTGGTAATATTGAGTTCTCATGTCAATGATCGATTTATGAGATCATAAAGGCTCACCATGACATTGGATCAGCTCATAGCACTCGACGCGATTGTCGCCTCCGGAACATTCCGAGGAGCGGCGGATCGTATGAACAAGGCGCAATCCGCGGTGAGCCATCAAATCAAAAAACTCGAGGACGAATTGGGGTTCGACCTCTTCTCGCGGGACGCCTATCGGCCCAGATTGTCACCGGAAGGCGAGGTCTATTATCGCGAGGTGACGCGTGTCCTGGAGCAGGTTAATGGCTTGAAAACCGTGGCTGCCGGGCTGCGAAGTGAACAGGAGCCTCTGGTCTCGATCGCGATCACAGCAACGATGTCGCTTGATCCGATTCTGAACCTTCTCGGAGAAGTGGGGCGCGCCTTCCCTGCAACGCATATCAAGCTAGTGACCGAGATGATGGGCGGTCCGCTCGCGCGTCTCATGAATGGTGAGGCCCATCTTATCATCGCCGGGCTCGATGGCGTGCCAATCGATGAAGTCGAAACGCGTCCGGTTGGAACCATCACTATCCGCCCCGTCGCCAGCCCGGCATTTTCGGCGGCCGACCCGTCACGGGTCAGGTCGCGCCGTGAGATGCAGGCCTACACTCAGGTTGTTGTGTCAGGGACTGGCGGGAATGACTATCAACAGAGCCGCGACCTGCTTTTGGGTGGCCAACGTTGGACGGTCTCGGATTTTCAAGCCAAGAAGTCCATCATCAAGGCAGGTCTTGGGTGGGGCGGGATCCCGGAGCATTTAATCCTCGATGAACTCAGATCAGGAGAATTGGTTCCTCTGGTGATCGAGGGCCATCCTCCGCGCCACACGGAGATCTTTGCGATCAGACGCCGGGATCACCCGATGGGACAGGTCATGTCGCGGATTTGGAACGCTCTGGGACGCGAGGCGATCCAAGACAGCTGACCACGCAAAGCACGGGCGCTCTTTGTTGAGGCTGGCCCATTCTTGCTTTCTAGGCGCAGTCAGATTGCAACGACAATAACAGTGAAGGAGGCTCTGTAAGCCCGGCCTTCCCGAACCCCGTTCGCGTATCGGTCGGGTTGCCCCCCCTCGGCTCGCAACTTGTTCAATTGATCTACTTTGCAGATCAAATACATGAAAACTCGATGTTATCTTTCGGTGACTCTCATTGCTAGATCAATGGAGACGCCAATATGGAACATCGTATGACACTCTATTCCCAATTCCCGGATCGCGGTCGCACCAGCGCATGCACAGAAGCCAGTCGCAAAATTACTCTCATTGCAACGCCCCCTTCGGATCAGCGGGGTATTGCAGGATGAGCGGATCCTATGACGCTGAGGTCCAAGACCTCATGACGCGCTATTTCGAGGGGCTTTATCACTCAAACAGCGACATTTTGCGAACCGTCTTCCACCCTGACCTCGCCTACGTAAACGGAACAGAGGGCACCTATGAGCACATGGGGCTCGACGCCTATATGACACGGATCGATGCCCGCACGCCGCCCGCTTCCCGTGGCGACGCCCGGGATGAGGTCATCGAACGGATCACCTTCAAAGGCACACGCATCGGCATGGTAGAGGCCCGCATGACGATGATGGGTCGTAACTACCAAGACCTATTGACGATCATCCACACAGATCAAGGCTGGCGCGTTCTCACCAAAGTGTTCTCGTTTGTGGAAGGAAAGGACTGACACAATGCCCTATGTGAACATCAAGGTAACCCAAGAGGGCGGCCCGAATGGGACCGGCCCCTCGACCGAAGAAAAGAAACAACTGGTGAAGGGGGTGACGGATCTTCTTGCCACCGTTCTTGGCAAGAGTCCGGCCACCACATGTGTCGTCATCGACGAAGTCCCGCTTGAAAACTGGGGTTTGGAGGGGCGGCAGGTCAGCACTATTCGCGCTGAACAGGCCTGACCCTTCGCCGCCAAACATATCTCCCAATGTGCCGGTGTGCGTCTTGCGCACCGGCAAGAACGACAGCCTGGATTCCAGAGCTTCGGGGGCGCGCGACCTGGGAGGTGTTCCAGGCCGAGCGCCCGAGCCTGGTGCCTTGCGTCGACCCCTTCTACGGCTTTCATGCCGTGCCAGCATCGGACGCGAAGACCTGCCTCGTCCGGTTCGACAGGAACCGATACTCGGTCGATGGTCGCGCCGTCGGTCGTGCAGTCGACATCCGCGACTATGCCGAGCGCGTCGAGTTCTGGCAGGAAGGCAAGATCGTGAGGCACCACGCACGCGCCTTCGGCCGCGACAACGCCGTCGACGACCCGCGGCACAACACACCGGTGCTGGCCCGCAAGCCCAGTGCCCTCAGGAACGGGGCGCCGTTCAAGGACTGGGAATTGCCGCCCGAGATCAGGCAAGTGCAGCGCAAGCCTGGCAAGACCGGCAGATGATCCAGACCCAACCGTGAAAAGATTACAGGAGCTGGACGCGATGGGCCCGCCGAAGCTCTACGGCATGACGGCCGCCTAAGATGAGATCATCACCGAAGGGATGATGCGGCAGCACCAACCGCAACAGATCGTCGGTGACTTTCTGAACGCCGAGATCAGCGAGAAGCAGGCTCGGCCGATCAAATACCAGACGACAATTGCCAAGCTCCCTCTCGCAAATGAGATCGACGAGCTCGACTTCGTTGACACGCCTATCAACGAACCGCTGGTGCGCGATCTGGCCTCCGGCGAGTTCCTTGAGCCTCAACGTAACGTCGTGTAGATCGGCGGCGCAGGGACCGGAAAATCCCACCTCGCCGTGAGCTTCGCCCAGACATGCATTCGGCGCGGCAAACGGGAACGCAAAGATGACCGCAGCGCTCCTCGATCACCTCACCCACCATTGCAAAATCGTCGGAACCAGAAACGAACGCTGGCGCTTCAAGCCCCGAGAGCAACCCAAGCTCCGCTGGCCCGACACGGCTGCGCTGTATGATGGATCAACCGTTTTTGCGGTTTTTTCGCCAGTTTTAGCAGGCGAGACCGGCCAGCCGCGGCCGACACATGGCATTTGGACGAATTGGTCATACCGATCAACGGTCGGAAATGCTGGCTCTGGTGGGCTGCGGATGTAAACGGTGATGCTCTCGATACCCACGGCCCACTGGCAAAGTCTGCTTTTTAATTACGCGAAGCTCTGCAGACGGGATTGTCAGGTTGTTGCAATCGACGGCTCTGTTGCAAACATGGTTTTAGGAAGCAAACGCCTTCGGTTCGAAGGATTTATGCTGCAAAACGGGCTTCAAGCATTGCGAATGGCTTCGGTCATGACACAGCGTCCAGCGCCAAAAGCACGCTCAATCATCCGTTATTCGCCAACGGGATCGCGTAATAGGTTGAATACGCACTCCTAGCCTTTTCGCGGCCCCGCATCACGTCAAAACTCCTGATGGTCGAATAAGCCGTCTTCATCATTTCAAAGCCACGCACCGCTTCGATCACTTGCTTGAGCTTGCGTTGCCTCGCCTCGATCACACTATTCAGGTATCTGACCTGGCGGTTTTCGACATCCTTGAGACACTTGCCCCGCTTTCATTAATTCGCGTACCGCTTGGGTATCGCACCCGGACCTGTCGGTGTTGGTTCTGGACGGTTTTCCCCGAGCTTTATAAGCGCGGCGGCCTTGCTGCGGAAGCATTTCGCGACCTTCGCAGTGCTGGTCCGTGACAGATAATGATCCATCGCATGCCCCAGCTTCTCTGCAGCCCGGTACAGATACGCTTACTTGCCTCGCAGCTTGAATAGGTTTTGTTAACGCGCCAGCGATCCGGCATCGGCGGCCGCCACTGCCAGCGCATCCGCCGCTCCATTTCGGGGGCCTAGCGTTGCACCCGGAGGTAAATGGTCGGATGATCGACACGCACACCGCGCTCCGCCGTCATGGCTTCAGATCGCGGTAGCTGCGACCGTACCTGCAATACCAGCGAACGGCACACAGCGTGACCTCGCCAGAGAAATGCGGCCCTTAGAAGTCAATCATAGCTTGATCCCCGCACTCAAAATCGACCTGAGCGTGGCAACCTGCATGTGAGTTGACAAGAAAGCCAGCGACGGCGCCCCGTAGCGCAACTCAGGCTGGCAGGATCGCGCCGCGATACCCGATCACCTGACCGGCCAACCGGTGCCCGGCCAGAGCCGCTTCGGTGGCGGGCTGCCCTTGCTGAAGTCCAGCCAGAAACGCCGCATTGAAGCTGTCTCCGGCAGCGGTTGTGTCCACGACCGACACCTGCGCGGGAACCGGCACCGTGCTGAGCTGATCTTGCGCCCAGATCAGGCATCCGTTTGCCCCATCCTTCACGACGATGGTCTTGGGCCCCATTTCAGACAGGCGTGCGCAACAATTTTCTGCCGATTGATCCCCCCAGAGCAGGGCCTCATCCTCATATGTGGGCAGGTAGATGTCACTCAGAGCTATGGCAGCGCGGAAAATCTCCTGTGTCCGCACCTTGTCTCCCGGCCAGAGCCGAGATCGAAAATTACCATCAAACGCGATCTTTAGCCCGGCGGCGCGCAGAGCGGACAGGCTGGCAAAAAACCTGTCCAGATCCGCTTGAAATGCAAAAAGGCTGATCCCGGAGAAATAGAGCAGCGATGTCTCGCCCAGCCCCTCCATCCACATCTGTGAAGGTGCGGCAAAGCACTGCCGCGCTGCCGATGTCTCGCGCCAATAAGAGAAACTGCGCTCGCCGCTGGCATCGTTGGAGATCGCATAAAGCCCCGTCACCGCCCCCGGGACGCGTCGCAACAACCTGTCGGATACGTCATTTTCGCGCAGGCTGCGCTGGATCAGATCGCCAAACGGATCTTCTCCCACCGCACTGGCAAAGCCCACCCGCAGCCCCGCCCGCGCCAGATAGATGGCAGTGTTGAAGGTATCACCACCCACTGCGACTTGCGGCACTCCGGCGGGAGAAAAGGCGATCTCCCCCATCGCCTCACCGAGGCACAGAACATCGAGGCGCTCCGCTTGCGTCATTGGTCGGCAATCACGTCCTGGCGTTGCCGTCCAAGACCTGCAATGCCCAGCTCTACCACGTCACCTGCCTTCAGGTAGCGCGGCGGCGTCATGCCAAGGCCGACGCCCGGGGGCGTGCCAGTGGAGATCACGTCTCCTGGATGAAGCGTCATGAACTGGCTGAGGTAATGCACCAGATGCGCCACGCCGTAGACCATGGTGCTGGAGGAGCCGTCCTGCATCGTCTCGCCATTCACCTTGAGCCACATGGCAAGAGATTGCGGATCGGGCACTTCATCCTGTGTCACCAGCCAAGGGCCGATCTGGCCGAAATTGTCGCAGCTCTTGCCCTTGGTCCATTGCCCAGCCCGCTCGGTCTGAAAAGCGCGCTCGGAGACGTCGTTGGTGATGGCATACCCGGCCACGTAGTCCATCGCCTCGGCTTCGCTGACATATTTTGCGGGCTTGCCGATGATCACCGCAAGTTCCACTTCCCAATCCGTCTTGGTGGAACCGCGCGGGATGACGATGGGGTCATTCGGCCCGCAAATGGCGGAACTCGCCTTCATGAAGATCACCGGCTCCGGCGGCACGTCCA
This sequence comes from Tritonibacter sp. SIMBA_163, assembly GCF_046535935.1. Classification (NCBI taxonomy): domain Bacteria; kingdom Pseudomonadati; phylum Pseudomonadota; class Alphaproteobacteria; order Rhodobacterales; family Paracoccaceae; genus Tritonibacter; species Tritonibacter sp. SIMBA_163. Next base: position 15,627 of record NZ_JAWJBP010000016.1, on the reverse strand, counting down.
ACCCACTCTCGGCGGCGTGATCGGCGTAGTTGAGACCGATGCAGATGAATTTTCCCGTACCCGCGATCGGCGGGCCAAGACGCGGGTTGCCTTCGACCACCGGCAGCGAGTCCGCATCCACTTCGGCCAGTCCGGCGAGGCTCTCGGGCGAGAGCGCCGCCCCAGCGAGATCGTCGATCATATCTGAGAGATCGCGAAGGGTTCCGTCCCGGTGCAACAATCCCGGTTTCTCGGCACCGGGGGCACCATAGCGCAGCAATTTCATGTCGTGTCAGTCCTCAGGCTTTTGATGTCATCAGGGTGTTTGGTCAAAGGGTCCAGCCGCCATCGACGCAGCAAGCCTGCCCAGTGGTATAGGTCGCACCGGCCAGATAGACGGCGAGGTCGGCGACCTCTTCAGCTTCGGCGATGCGGCCCATCGGCTGGCGCGCGACAAAAGCCGCACGGGCCGCGTCATAATCGCCCGTCGCCGCCAGCCGCTCGTCGAGCGAGGGCGATTGTACCGTGCCCGGGCAGATCGCATTGCAGCGAATGCCGTCAGCCACGTAGTCGGCGGCAATCGCCTTAGTCAGGCCCAGCACCGCCGCCTTGGTGGTGGAATAGACAAAGCGGTTCGGCACCCCTTTCACCGAAGACGCCACCGAGGACATGTTGAGGATCGCACCCGATTTGCGTTCCAGCATGCCTGGCAGCACTGCCCGCACCATCCGCACCATCGCCTTGACGTTCAGGTCATAGGCGAAGTCCAGTTCATCCTCGCGGCACTCCAGCACGGTCCCCCCGTGTACGATACCCGCACAATTGAACAAGATATCTACCGGTCCTGCCGCCGCGCAAACCTCGGCAACCGATGCTGTATCCAGCACATCCAGCCGCGCCGTGTCACAGTCCATAAGCCCCTGCAGTCCCGCTGCATTTATATCGGTCGCAAGCACGCTGGCCCCCGCCCGCACAAAAGCTTCGGCACTGGCGCGTCCGATGCCTTGCGCCGCCGCGGTGATCAGCACCCGCTTTCCGGTCAGATCAATGGTCATGGTTCTTCCTCCTTCGCGCCCTACTCACATCACCGCGCCGATTTGCCAGGGCACGAATTCCACTGCACCAAACCCCTGCGCTTCACTCTTGGTTTCTTCGCCCGAGGCAACCCGCAGCATCAGATCGAAGATCTCCTGCCCCTTATCCTGCAGGCTGACCCCATCGAGGATATCGCCGCAGTTCACATCCATATCCATCTGCATACGCCGCCAGAGGTCGGGGTTTGAGGCAATCTTGATCGCAGGCACCGGCTGGTAGCCCGACACGCTGCCACGCCCGGTGGTAAAGGCGATCAGATTAGCACCAGATGCGGTCTGCCCCGTCACGGAACAGGGGTCGTAGCCGGGGCTGTCCATGAAAACAAAGCCTGCCTGATCAATGGGTTCAGCGAATTTATAGACCCCAGAGAGTGGCGCGCTGCCGCCCTTGGCCACGGCACCAAGCGATTTTTCCAGGATCGTGGTCAGCCCGCCACGCTTGTTGCCCGGCGATGGATTGTTGTCCATCTCGCCAAAGTTGCGGGCGGTGTAGTCCTCCCACCAATTGATGAGGTCAATCAGTTTGCGGCCCGTCCCCTCGTCCACGGCACGGCGGGTCAGCAGATGCTCGGCACCATAGATCTCGGAGGTCTCCGACAGGATCGAGGTGCCCCCATGGCGCACCAGCAGGTCGGAGGCCACCCCAAGCGCAGGGTTCGCGGTGATCCCCGAGTAACCATCCGAACCACCACATTGCATCCCTAGAACCAAGTGGCGCGCGGACGCAGGCGTGCGTGTCGCCTTGTTCGCCTCTGCTGCAAGTTCGCGCAGTAGCCCAAGACCCTTGTCCACAGTGGCCCGCGTGCCACCCTCGTGCTGGATCGTCATATAGCGGAACCGGGCGCTGTCCTTCAGCGCCTTGCGGTCGATGAGGTCGGGGATCTGCATCACCTCGCAACCAAGGCCGACCATGAGGATCGCTCCGAAATTGGCGCTGTGGCCATAACCGGCGAGGGTGCGGAACAGGGTGTCGTAGCCCTCGCCCTTGCCCGACATGCCGCAGCCCGACCCATGCACGATCGGCACGATGCCATCGACATTGGGAAACGCCGCCAGCAGGTCTGAGCGCTCTGCCGCATCCGCGATGAACCGCGCCACCGAGCCTGCGCAATTGACCGAGGTCAGTATGCCGAGATAGTTCCGTGTCCCGACCCGTCCCGAAGGGCGATGATAGCCTTGGAACACGGCCTCTTGCTTCAGAACAGGCAAGGGGTGCGCCGCTTCCCCAAAGCCATAGTCCTGCTTGTGATCCCCCATGCCGAGGTTTTGCACATGCACATGAGCCCCTGCGGGGATCGCAGCAGTGGTTGTGCCGATGATCTGGCCATACTTCAGGATCATCTCCCCTGCCGCGACGTCGCGCAGGGCGATCTTGTGGCCCGCCGGGATCGGCTCTTGCGCGGTGAGGCCGCCGGGCAGCGTGGCCCCTGCCGGCACCGCTCGCAGGGCAACAAGCACGTTGTCGGCCTTATGCAGACAAAGCGCAAAGGGTTGGTTGGTCATATCACTGACTTTCACGGCGTCACCAACACCTTGATCACATGGTCGCGATCCCCAGCAAGGTTGGCAAATTGCGACGGAAGCTCCGACAGCGGCAACACGGCGGAAGCGATCTCTTGGGTCGGGACTGCGCCGCTGCGGATTGCCTCGATCACCCGGTCGAAATCGCCGCGCAGCGCATTGCGACTGCCGATGATCTGGCTCTCGCGTTTGTGGAACTCGGAATCGGCAAAGGTGATGTTCTCCTTAACCACGCTGACCAGAACCGTGACGCCACCATGGGCCACCAGGGCAAAGCCCGCCTCAATCGCGCCCGCATTGCCGGTCGCGTCAAAAACCACGTCAAAGCCTTCGGCCAGATCCCCGCTCAGGATGTCGTCGCCGGGCTGATGGACAGCGGTGAAATCGAACAGCTCCGCTGCCGCCGTCAGGCGCTTGGCGCTGAGGTCCATCAGATGCACTTCGGCTCCGGCAATACGCGCAAAGAGTGCAGTGCCCAGCCCGATCGGCCCGGCGCCTGTGACCATCACCCGATCCCCTGCCCCGCAGCCCGAGCGCGCCACCGCATGTGCCCCGATGGCGAGGAACTCCACCATTGCTGCCTCAACCGGCGTCAGCCCCTTGGCGGGGTAGAGGTTGCCCTCCGGCACTGCAATCCGGGCACACATGCCGCCGTCGGTATGGACCCCCAGAACCGCGATGTCGCTGCAGCAGTTCGGTTTACCACGTCGGCAGGCCCGGCATTTCCCGCAGGAAAGATAGGGGTTCACCACCACCAATTGGCCCGCATCCGGCCCGTCCACCAAATGCCCCGAGAGCTCATGGCCGATCACGCGCGGGTAGTTCAGAAAAGGGTGCTTGCCCTCGAATATATGATAGTCGGTGCCGCAAATGCCGATCGCGGCGATATCAACCAGCCGATGGCCCTCGGGGGCGACTTCGGGACGTGGGCGTGTCTCTAGCTCAAAGGTGCCGGGCTTCACGCAAACGCCGCAGGCCATCCCGTTTTGAACATGATCCTTCATTGCACCGCCTCCAGATTGCGGGCGGACCAGTCAGCGGGCAATTCGCCCTTCACGATCAGACTTAGCACATCGTCTTTACTCACCTCGTCGATGCCATGGGCCCCCACCAGGCGGCCTTTGTTCATCACCACCACGCGGTTACAGAGGTCAAAGACGTCATGCATGTCGTGGCTGACCAAAAGGATGCCGATGCCCTCCGCCTGCAATTGCCGGATGAGATCCGCAACCATCGCGGTCTCCGACGGCCCCAGTGCCGCCGTGGGCTCGTCCATGATAAGCACCTTGGTGTCGAAATAGATCGCCCGCGCAATCGCGATCACCTGCCGTTGACCACCCGACAGCGAGGAAACTGGATCAGTGAGGTTCTTGAAGTTCGGATTGAGCCGCGCCAGGACCTTGCGGCTTTCTTCCAGCATTCGCGCATCGTCGAGATTGCCAAACCGCGTCTTCAGCTCACGGCCCAGAAACAGGTTCGCGGGCGCATCCAGATGATCGGCCAGCGCCAACGTCTGGTAAATCGTCTCGATCCCCGCGGCACGGGCATCGTTGGGGTCGTCAAAGGTGACTGCCGTGCCATTGATCCGGATCTCACCCGCACTGGGGATCATCGCACCGGCCAGAATACGCATCAAACAGGATTTGCCGGCACCATTGTGGCCCAACACGCCGACCACCTCGCCGGGATGGAGATCAAGCGAGACATGATCCACTGCCCGCACCCCGCCAAAGTGCTTTTCGATACCGATCATCTCTACCAAGGGGGTTTGCGACATGTTCTGCCTTTCTGCCGGAGTAGTCTGGAGGTCTTGAACCGGGGGGCACGCCAGTGCCCCCCGGAAAAACGCGCTCAGTAAAGGACGTTTTTGGCCTTGTCGGAGTCGATGTTCTCCTGATCGACGAGCACCACGCCGGTGTTGATGAAGGGCTCGACCGTTGCACCAGAGAGGATGTCCATCACAGCCGTCACGCCCATGTCACCCATGGCGAAAGAGCCCTGCACCGCGGTTGCCTCCATCAGCCCCTCACGCACGAACTGCTGCAAATCTTCGTTGCCATCAAAGCCGAGTGCGACCAGCTGACCGGCCTTGCCCGCCTGTTGGATGGCCCGCCCCATACCGACGGCAGTGGGTTCATTTGCGCCGAAGATACCGACCAGATCCGGGTTTGAGGCCAGAATGTCGGTGGTCTGGTTCAGCGCCAGCGCCATCTGGCTCTGCGAGTAATAGGGGCCGACGATCTCCAAGCTGGAATTGGCCTTGAGGTAATCGGAGAAACAGCCGACCCGGCCGATTTCCGACCCGACCCCGGCGACATAGGACATCACCGCCACTTTGCCCTCGGTGCCCGTCTCGGCGATCATGCGCTTGGCCACTTCTTCACCTGCGGCGCAATTGTCAGTGGACAGAAACGACTGGTAGGTGCCCTTGGCGCCCTCCGTCAGGGCGCTGTCGATGATGACCACTGGAATGGCGCTCTCAAAGGCACGTTTCACCGCCGGGGCCAGGGCTTCCGGGTCCGAGGGTGCCAGCACAATGCCCGCGACCCCGCGATTGATGGCGTTCTCCACCAGGTTCACCTGATCGGCGACAGCACTTTCGGTCGCCGGACCGTCAAAGCTGAACGTGTGCTCGGACTGGCCCGCAATCGCCGCCTCCGCGCCCTTGTTCACGTTCTGCCAGAAGTTGGAGCTGGTGGTCTTCACGATCACCGCGATTTCACCGGCCTGTGCAAGACCCGCGGACAGGGCCATCGCTGACGCCAGCATTCCAAGTTTAAAGGACCGCATCTCATTCCTCCTCTATTGAGATATTGGTTGTCTTTTCTTCTTCTTGTTCTGTCAGACCCCTCCTCCCGGTTGGGGTCGAACCTCGGTGTTGACCCTCAGCGCCGGTTGCGCATCTGGTCGATCCAGACCGCGCCGATCACCACGGCACCAATCACGATTTGCTGGATAAACGCGGAGACCCCCGCCATATTGAGCCCGTTGCGCAGGATGCCGATGATGAAGGCTCCGATCATCGTGCCCGATACGGTGCCCACGCCCCCCGAAAGCGAAGCGCCGCCGATGACAGCCGCCGCGATGGCGTCAAGTTCATACATCACACCCTCGCTCGGCTGCGCGGTCACGAGCCGCGACATCAGCACGTTGCCCGCCAGACCGGCCAGAGCACCGGACATCACATAGGCATAAAGCTTGGTCTGATTGACCCGCACCCCCGAGAGCCGCGCCGCTTCCTCGTTGGAGCCGGTCGCATAGATATGACGACCGATACTGCGGCGACGCAACAGGTAGGTTGCCCCCACCGCCACCACCAGCAGCAGGATCGCGGGATAAGGGATGCCGGGAAAAATGACCTTGGGGAAACCGTTGGGTTGCATCTCCACCATGCGAAACAGCGCTCCGTTGCCCAGTCGGCCAAAGGCTTCGCCCAGCTGCGAGATCGGAGCGGCTCCGGTCAGTTGGAGTGCCAGCCCACGCGCCATCAGCATCATCCCAAGGGTCGCCACGAAGGGTGGGATTTTAGCCCGCGTCACGACGAGACCGTTCACCGCTCCACAGGCGGCACCGATCACGACGCCCAAGCCCATGGCCAGCCCCACCGGCACCCCGGCCTTCACCGCCATGGCAGTGCCGACCCCAGAAAGTGCCAGAACCGACCCCACCGACAGATCGATGCCCCCGGTGATAATCACCAGGGTCATGCCAATGCCCAGAAGACCGATCACCGACGTCTGCAACAAAATGGTCAGCGCATTGTTCACGGAAAAGAACGCTTGGCTCGCGAGAGAAAAGCCGGCGATCAACATCAAAAGCGTCAGTAAAGCTGAGAGGCGGTGAATCTTCGCCGCATCCGGCATCACGCTCGCAAGCGGGGTCGAGGCCCGCTTGGACGCGGGTTTGATAGCTTGTGACATACGCCTCCCTTTCGCAGTCTTGCATTTAATTATTTAATACATAGACAGGACTCGGTTGATTCTTGTCAATTGTTTTTTATAATAACGTACAAATACAAGTACCGCCGCTCTGGCGGCACCGAGGAAGGGCAATCAGATGGCACGCAGCGACACCAGATACCGGGAAGCCTATAATCGCATCCTCGCCTATTGCGAGACCCTGCCCCCCAAGGCACCGATCCCATCGGAGACGAGCCTGGCCGAGATCGCGGGTGTCAGCAGGACAGTCATCCGCCGCTGTCTTGCGCGAATGGAGGAACTGGGGCTGATCTCCTGGCAGGGGCGCGACAAGCACCTCCTGCGCGCACCCCTGGCCGAGGACAGGATCGCGGTGCCGGAGACGCCATCGGACAAGAACGATCTGGAACAGCGGTTCCTCGACTGGGTGCTGCGCTTTGACGTGCCTGCCAATACGCCGCTCTCCGTCGCGGAACTGTCCCGCACCTTCGGCGTTGCCCAGCATGACCTGAAGGAATTTCTTGCCGGGCTCAGCCGCTTCGGCCTTGTGTCGCGCCGTCCGCAAGGCGGCTGGATGCTTCTTGGTTTCACCAAGGATTTTGCAATCGAGCTGTCAGATTTTCGCTCCGTGCTGGAACTGAACGCCGTAACCCAAGTGGCAGAAGTACCGGTCGACCATCCGGTTTGGGCCGCCCTCGCTCAGCTGCGCCAAGACCATCTGGCCCTCAAGAACGCCATAGATACCGACTTCCACGAATTCTCAAAACTCGACGAGCGCTTTCACCTCGCCATCAACTCGGTGGTTAGGAACCGCTTCATTGCTGAGTTCCAAAAGGTCATATCGCTGATCTTCCACTACCACTACATGTGGGACAAAACCGAGGAGAAGGACCGAAACGCCGCCGCGATTGACGAACATATTGCGATCATCGATGCCCTGGAGGCACGCGACGCCGAGGCTGCCCGCCTTGCAGCGCAGCGGCACTTGCGTACATCAAAAACAACGCTCCTGTCATCGCTGCGCCATCACGATTTGGGCTGAACCGCCTCAGGCGAAAGCCGCGTCCAATCCGGCCGGAACCGGGGCCGCCAATGCCTCCAGATTGCGCTGTAGGGAGGCGGGTTTGGCAGTCCCAAGGAGTACCGACGCCACCGCCGGATGGCGGATCGCGAACTGCAGCGCCGCCGTCGCCAGCGGCACACCAAAATCTGCTGCCCTCGCCTCAAGCGCCCTCACCCTATCCATGACCGCCTCCGGGGCCGGGCCATAATCATAGGTCGCTCCCGACACCGGCCCAGTGGCCAGAATGCCGGAATTGAAGATGCCCCCCAGCACCAGACTGGTGCCTGCGGCGCGACATTCCGGAACCAGCTCCGCCTCTGCCGCACGGTCCAGCAACGTGAGCCGCCCCGCGAGCAGGATCACATCCAGAGGCCCGCCATTTCGCATCACATCCAGACACACCTCGCACTCATTGACCCCGAGCCCGAAGGCCCGAATTTTTCCCTGCTCCTTCAACTGTACCAGCCGCTCATACCCCGAGCCGAGAAACGCCTCTCGGTGTGGTATATTGCCCTCAGCCCCGTGGGTATATTCTCCGATATCATGCACATAGAGGATATCGATCCGACTGCGGCCCAACCGCATGCAACTCTGTTCAAAGCTCTCTTCGATACCATCGCCGGAGTAATCATAGCGCACGTCATTCTGCGCCGGGTTTACAAAGCCGTCCACCTCCGCAATCGGCGCGCGCGCCGGGGACAATACCCGCCCCACCTTGGTCGAGATTGTGGCCTCCGGACAGGATTTCAGAAAGCGACCCAGCCGTTGCTCGGACAGGCCGCGCCCGTAATGCGGTGCTGTATCGAAATACCGGATGCCCGCTGCCCAGGCGCAGGCAAGCACCGCGTCCGCATCCGCCTTGGTCACCTCGCGATAGAGGTTTCCGATGCTGGCGCAGCCAAAAGACAATTCACTAACGGCCAGACCCGTCCGGCCCACGTGTCGCGTTTTCATCCGATTTCTCCCTGCAATGCGGCCCTGAGCCGCGGTTTCGCGCGCCCGTCGCCATTCGCTTCTGCCCAGGCCAGGAAGGCCGCGATCCGGCGCTCCAGCTTTTGCGCATGGTTTTGGGCAATATCCGCCAGTCGATGATCCAGAAAAGGGTTGGAAAACCGCTCCAGCGTGGTCTCGATATAGTCCTCCAGCCCCGCGCCCTCGCCCGCAGCGACAAAGCCAGGAAACACCTCTTCTGCAAAAACCGCCCGTAAACGCGCGACCCAGTCCAGGTCCGCCATCACCTCGCGCACATGCTCCGCGTCACGCCTGCCGCGCGCCAGCCACTCCGCCACCATCCAACTATGACCAAGGTTCAGCACAAAAAGCTTGCGCCGCTCAATCACACCGAGGTCCGGCACCACTTGCACCGCCGGATGCTGGCAGGGAAGCCGCAGTCCCGGCTGCGCCTCGATCGCCCAAAGCGCATAAGGCTCCGCGATCGCCCCCGCCGGGTAGAGCGGCTCCGACACGATACGATCCACCAGCGAATTGACCCAGACCACTTCGGCGCGCAACCAATCGCGATAATCACGGTCCATGCCTTCGGCCGCAGCAAGCACCAAATCGCGCAGGGCCGTGCCATTGCCGCGCAGCAGTTCCGTCGGCAGCACCTGCACCGCGCGCCCGCCCTGTTCGAACCGCGCCCGCAACAAATACGCCAGCTTGGCCGGGTAGGACATCGCCGGATCGAGGCACCGCCCCGCATCCGCCGCCTGGGGACCAAAACCCGCATCACCAGTATTGGACAGGATCATGTCCGCCTCTTCTGCCACGAGGCGCTGCACCTCCGCCAAATCTGGGCCAAAGATCAGGCCCCGGGCGATGGATGTCACCCGGCAGGTCTCTTCCACCGGCCGTCCCTGCCACAGCCCGCGGATACGCACCTCATAGCCCTCGGCCAGCGCCTGCAACCGTGCAGCCCTCTGTGCATCGCCGCTGCTTTGCACCACGGTGACGGGGCGCGCGTCGGGCATGGCTTCGGACAGAAACAGATCAGCATGCGCCTGCAAAAAGCGGCTGGTTCCAAACTGGACAACAGTTGGATTTGACATTGACGCCCCTCCCATTTTGGTTTGTTATTATTTAGAACATTTCTTCATGCAAGGAAAAACCGTGATTATCGACGCACATCAGCACTTCTGGCGGATCGACCGCGGCGACTATTCCTGGATGGACGACAGCGTCGCCGCAATTCGGCGGGACATTCTACCACCGGATCTGGCCCCCTTAGCGGCCACAAGTGGCATCAGCGGGACGATTGCGGTTCAGGCAGCACCAACTCTGGCGGAGACTGAATTTCTCCTCGCGCTTGCCGATCAAACCCCGCTGGTCCGAGGTGTCGTAGGCTGGGTTGACCTCACAGGTGATGTCCCGGCCCAGCTTGCACGCCTGTCGCATCCATTGCTCAAGGGTATCCGCCCGATGTTGCAGGATATTGCTGAGACCGACTGGGTCTTGCGCGCCGATGTGCTGGCGGGGCTGAAGGCGGTCGCCGCTGCCGGATTGCGCATGGATGTATTGATCACTCCGCGCCATTTTGACGTGATCGACACGCTCGCGCACCGCCTGCCGCAACTGCCGCTCATCCTCGACCATTGCGCCAAACCTACCTTTGAGGACTGCGATCCCGGCTCTGACTGGCGCGCAGGGATCGCGGCACTCGCCGCGCATCCACAGGTTTCATGCAAGCTGTCCGGTCTGGCCAATGAATTCGGCCCCGGTTGGTCTGCCCAGGCACTCCGTCCGGTGTTCGACCATGTTCTGCAACATTTCGGGCCACAGCGACTGATGTGGGGTAGCGACTGGCCGGTTCTGGAATTGGAAGGACGCTACCCCGACTGGCTGACAGTCGCGCAGCACCTGGCCGCCGATCTCTCGCAGGACGCGCGCCGCTGCCTTTTTGCCGACACCGCCACCCGTATCTACACGCTCACCTAGGAGTCCCATATGCAGCGTATGGCACATATCATTGGCCTCAAACCTGAACATCAGGCGGAATATATTCGCCTGCATGCGGATGTCTGGCCCGACGTACTTGAGCGGCTGCGTGCCTCCAAAATAACGAATTACTCGATCTTCCTGCGCGAACCGGAAATGTTGATGTTCAGCTACTGGGAGTACACCGGTAGCGACTTTCAAGCAGACAATGCAGCAATTGCAGCCGATCCGGTCACGCGCGAGTGGTGGGCTCTGTGTGGCCCGATGCAGGCCCCTTTGCAGAGCCGGGCAGAAGGAGAGTGGTGGGCTTCCGCACGGAAAGTCTTTCACCTGCCATAGGTGATGAATGCACGAGGTCAGGCACCCGAACGGCGTCATTGCAGAACAGGCATCTGAGGCGTGAGCTCCCCTTTCCCGACTGACGTCACGCGACGCAAACGATTTCGGCGGTGCGGAGGGCATTGAAGCGGCTCATGGGCGGATGTGGCTTTCGGCTGTTTGCGCGGCAGCGTCAGGCTGACAACTGCACCTCCCCCTGTCATCGTCATCAGTCGCGCACAAACGCGGTCGGCCTGAGCCATCTGCGGAACCAGTTTTTCGAGGAGTCTTTGGAATGCACTGTCGGAAATGCGCGCGGACTGCGCCTATGACGCCATCTTGTCCAAATGCCTAAACCGACCAGGCTAACTTCAGATCAAGATAAAAACGAGGCGTTCGAATCACCTCGACCAGGTCGCATCAGCTCTAGTTTCGCAAAATTTCCGATAACGAACCGATGGGGAATTGCGTGTCAGGTTAGGATAAGACGCTGAATATTCAGCTGTGTTTCGTGAATGCATTCAAAGCAGTATATTTGATTTTCCGAAGTTATCTTTTTCTAAACCGAGTGGTCGTCAGACTACCGTAAATGTCCACTCAGTGCCTCGGAGTAACCAACATGAATTTCACCAAACCACTGTTCGCGACCCTATTGATGGCATTTCCGCATTTTGCGGCAGCCGAACAGGGGATCACCGACGACAGCGTCACATTTGCACAGGTCGCCGCATTCGAAGGACCGGCAGCCGCACTTGGCACCGGCATGCGGCTGGGGATCACCGCCGCATTCGAAGAAGTCAATGCTGCGGGTGGTGTGCATGGTCGCACCGTGCAGCTCGACGCAATGGACGACGGGTACGAACCGGATCGCTCTGCTGCCCTGGTCAAGACCGTGGTGGACGAAAACAATCACATCGGGCTGATCGGGCCGGTCGGCACACCGACCACCTCAGCGACGCAGCCGATCGCATCAGCCGCAAACATGCCCTTCATCGGCCCGTTCACCGGCGCCGGGTTCCTGCGCGATGCCAGTCACGGCAACATCTTCAACGTGCGCGCCACCTATCATGCGGAAACCGAAGCCTGGATCGACTATCTGGTCGATCAGCAGGGCATGGAATCCATTGCCATCCTCTATCAGGATGACGGGTTCGGCCGTGTCGGCCTGGCCGGTGTCAACGCCGCACTGGAAAAGCGCAACATGACCCTTGCCGCGGAAGGCACGTATACCCGCAACACGACTGCGGTGAAAAAGGCGCTGCTGTCGATCCGCAAGGCCAAGCCAGATGCGGTGGTTATGGTCGGCGCCTACAAGCCGGTTGCGGAGTTCATCAAGCTGTCCCGGAAGATGAAAATCGATGCAACCTTCGTCAACATTTCATTTGTCGGCTCTGACGCCCTGGCACAAGAGCTGGGGGATGCCGGTGAAGGCGTCATCATCAGCCAGGTCGTGCCGCTCCCATGGGACGCGTCGGTGCCGATTGTGGCCCAGTACACAAAGGCGCTGGCAGCTGCGGATGCCTCTGCCAAGCCAGGGTTCGTGTCGCTTGAAGGCTATATCGTTGGGCGTCTCGCCATCGAAGGGCTGGAAGCTGCGGGCAAGGAGCTGACGCGCGAAAGCTATCTGCAAGCGCTTTCTACGCTGACCACAGTCGATCTTGGTGGTGTGACCATGACGTTTGGCTCCGACGACAATCAGGGGATGGACGATGTGTTCATGACCCGGATCACTGCAGACGGAGGCTTCGAGCCTATCACGCCAGCCGAAGAATCCTGATCGACAGCAAGGTGCCGACGGCTGTCCCACCGATCTGAAGGGTTCCTGCCCGGTTAACGGGCAGGAGCAGGCGCACATCCTCTCCAACAGGTAGTCTCATGTTTCGATCACTCGCACGCAAAACACTGCGCCGTCTGAATATTCTTTCGAGCATTCGCGGCAAAATCACGTTTCTTCTCCTGCTGATTGCAGTGACCGTCGGCACGGCGGGCTTCGTGAGCTACCAGTCGTTTGACCGTGTGTCATCAGGCATGAGTGACATGACAGGACGGGATCTGCCGCAGTTGACCCGCAGCAACGAACTGGTGATGGCGTCGGCCTCAACCAAGGATGCGATGCTGGCGGTTCTGATGTCGAATGACGTCGATGAGCTTACGCATGCGAGAGGGCTGGTTGAGACGTCGATGCAGTCGCTCGACACCGTTATCGCCACCCTGCCAGAGGACGTCGCGGCGCATTTTGAGGCGGAACGCGCCGCAGTCGACGACACAATCCAGAGCCTGATCGCGGCGCGCGGGACATCGTTTGAGACCAATGCCGACGTGGCCGCCATGACGCAGGACCTACAGGCACTTGTGGCGGCGCTGCAGGTCGATCTGACCGAGATCGCGGATGGGGCCTATTTCGACATTGCCATGCAGGGTGAGGACACGATCACCTCGATCGAGGAAACGATGCTGGATCTTGTGGAGAACAAGTTCACGGCATTGCAGACCCTGCTGGAAGTCCGTTCCGAGGTGAACCTTTTGTCCGGCGTTGCCTTGGCGCTCGCGAGTACCGAAGACAGCGCGACACGGTCGATTCTGTCGGATCTTGCGCTGTCATCGCGCAACCGTCTGGCGGATGCGATCAATACGCTGGCACTGGTAGAGATCGACCCAACAGTTGCGCAGGACATGCAGGTGAATGCTGACACGCTCGCCGGCGCCATCGAGGCCGCGCTCGCAGGCGGGCAAGTGGATCGCAGCAGCGTCTTGTCCGTGCGGCAATCAGCTGATGCCGTTCTCGCCCTTGCGGTGGACGACATGGTGTTCGAGCTGACCATCGCGGCCGATGACGCCTCGACTGGCAACCGCGATGCAATCCAGGGCCTGCTGGACAATGAAGTTGCCTATATGAACACCCTCCTCGAAATCAGTTCCTGGCTCAGCGGATTGCAAAGCGCCGCCTTGAAGGTTGTCAGCGCGCAGAATGTTGATCAGGCAAATGTAGCGGCAACAGCCATGCAGGCGGCGGCGCAGCAATTGTCGGGGTATCGGGATTTTGCCGACGGCCAACTGGCAGCCACCATCGACGCGCTGGTAGCACTGGCGGATCCGGACCAAGGGCTTGTGTCCTTCCGCGTGCAATCGCTGAATGCGGACGCTGCCTCCGAGCAGGCCGCCAATGCGACCGTGAATGCGGTGCTTCTGATTGCAGGAGAAGCTAGCATGCGCGGTGCAACAAGCCAAACCAGCATGACAGAGCAGGCAGTGGCCATCGCCAAGGATGCTACTTTGGTCAAGCGCAGCCTGGAATTGCTCGGCCTAGCGGCGATTGCTTTCCTTTTCATGGCGTTGTTCCTGAATCATATGCTGATCGTGCGCCCGCTCAACGCGATCATCGCCACCACAGAGCGCCTGTCCCAGGGCGACATGAAACCGGTTCGCGGCTTCGACCGATCCAGCGACGAGATCGCGCGGATCGCCAGGGCGCTGACAGTGTTTCGCGACGGTCTGGTCGAAAAGGAAGACATGTCCCGACTTGCAGAAGAAGAACGGGCGGAAAACCAAGCGAAGCAGACCGCTGCGGTGGGCGCCATCGGTACCGGGCTGGCGGAGCTGTCGCGAGGCAACCTGTCCTATCGCATCAACGAAGAGCTGACCGAGGGCTACACGCAACTGAAGGAAGACTTCAACAGCACTGCGCATACGCTCAGCACCACGGTTCAGGATGTGGTGGCAGTGGCGGAGTCGATCAGGAACGGCTCAGCCGAAGTGAGCCAGGCCTCAGACGACCTGTCGCAGCGCACCGAAAGCCAGGCAGCCACCTTGGAACAGACCGCGGCGGCGCTCGAAGAGCTGACGGCCAGCGTCCGGTCGGCGGCCGAAGGGTCCCGCGATGCGGAGACCACGACGGTCGAGGCCAAAAATGAGGCTACGCAAAGCGGCAAGGTTGTGGAGAACGCGGTACAGGCGATGCAGGACATCGAGGCAAGCTCGACCCAGATCGAGCAGATCATCGCCGTCATCGACGACATTGCGTTTCAGACCAATCTGTTGGCCCTGAATGCGGGCGTGGAAGCCGCGCGAGCGGGTGAAGCCGGGCGCGGATTTGCGGTTGTCGCCTCCGAGGTGCGCGGGCTGGCACAGAAGACGACGGATGCGGCCCGCGAAATCAAGACGCTGATTTCCAAGAGCACCGAGCAGGTGAACACCGGTGTTGATCTGGTGGCCCGCACGGGCGAAGCGCTGAAGAGCATCACCGATCGGGTGACGCATATCTCCAACCTGATGAGCGCCATCGCAGATTCCACCAGCGAACAGGCCACCGGGTTGGGCGAGGCCAATATCGCGGTCTCGCAACTCGATCAGGTGACACAGCAAAACGCGGCCATGGTGGAGGAAACCAGCGCCGCGGGCCAGTTGCTCAGCCGGGATGCCGAGAAACTGTCGGACCTGATGTCGTATTTCTCGATCACCGCTGGCGTATCGGAGGTGGCTCGGGGCTCTTGGTCGCAAGATTGCACAACGTCGGACGCCGCGTGAGCGACGGGCTAGAAAAAAGGTACAAGGGCATTGAGAAGTTGTTCAGCCGTGCTGCTTGATTATAGGGTGGCGCACGAAACTACAGGGCGCAATGCTGTGCCTTAAGGGCTTCCATCCCCCCTTGAAATCATCGCTTTTCCCGATCTTACTGAACCGCGCGAACTGTCTGGGTCCAATTTCAGAGCAGCAACGCGTCAAGGGGCTTTGTTGCACAAATGGCATGAGGGATTCACTGTTTAAATCCAGTGGGGGTAGCAATGGAGCATGAGCAGTTGGT
>NZ_JAWJBP010000015.1:0-76620 GCF_046535935.1 Tritonibacter sp. SIMBA_163 | reverse complement strand
CTGGCTGGAACGCCTGACCACCAACAAACGTAGCTGGGGCTTTGGCCTGTGCTTTTTGTATCTGCGCAATGTCCAAGGCTATGGATGGAACCGCAAACGTGTCTAGGTGATGTCCGAGCACCAGACCTGGTTCGGACGATCCACCCGCAGCCCCCTTCAGCAGGTAGGGATAGGTCTTGTACCCTTTCGCTGGCCTGCTGGTGTTGGGCTTCTAGTAGATCGGCATCAGCCCCATGAGGCGCATCAGCCGACATATCCGTTTCTGGTTCACCAGATGCCCGTCGTTGCGCAGGTGCCAGGTCATCTGGCGGACACCAAAGAACGGGGTCTCCAGGAACTGCTCGTCGATCTGACGCATAAGGAGCAGGTTATGCTCAGTCTCCCCTTTCCGGGTGTAGTAGAACGACGAGCGAGAGATCGACAGCAGCTTGCACTGCTGGCTGATAGACAGCTGCGGGTGATCAGGCTCAATCATGCCGCGCCTCACTTCCCGCCCCAGGGCTTCAGCTTTCTTTCCAAAAAAGAGTTGGCCACCGCCAGCTCCCCGATCTTAGCGTAGAGCTCCTTCACCTGCTCCTCATCAATCTCGGGCTTCTTGCGGCCCCCGCGTTCGAACACGCCTGATGCGCCCTCGAGGAGCGCCCGCTTCCATTGATGGATCATCGTCGGATGCCCCCGAACCGGCTCGCCAGCTCGGCCGCGGTCTCCTCACCCTTCAGGGCTTCCAGCGCGACCTTCGCCTTGAACTCGGGCGCGTGCTGCTTGCGTTTCGACATCTCCGATCTCCTTCTCGTCGAAGATCAGCAAACTGCAATTCGTAGCTTATGTCAGTGTCCGATTTTCGGGGGGTAGCTCAGGATATCACAAGCCGGTCGTAGGCTTTGGCCGGATGCAGTGAAGGCGCGGGCGGTGGCGGAGACGTTTCTGCCGGGCGCGACGGTGAACGATGTTGCCGCGAAGTCTGCCGTGCGTGCGAACCATATTTCGGAGTGGCGACGTTTGGCCGGGAGGGCCGTCTTGTTTTGCCCGCGCCGTCGGCAGAGGCCGAGTTTGCCGCACTGGTGCTGCGTGATACCTAGTTTGCGCCGCCGTTTGATAGGACCGCACGCCAGCCTGGTCCGATTGAAGTTGTCGCCAGGTCAGTGACCATAAAGCTGTACACGTCGACGCCTGCAGGCCGGATCGCCGAGATTGTGCGAGCGCTTGTGGAGTGCCCCCACTGAAGTAGTCCACCTTTTGGGATAGAGGTATCCCGTTTTCAGGAGGGCAACGAGATGGCAGGCAAACGAGAGAAGCCCATCCTCCGGTTTGCTATCTAGACATGCTGCAACGCGCTCAATCCGCTACGGCCATGTATCGACGCAACGTAGATTTTCGAAGTAACAGAAATCCTATATACGCCGGAGAGGCAGATGCTCACAGCAGAAAGGCGAGCTATCTTATGATGTTCAGATGGCCAGAAGCCGTAAATTATCTGGTGTGTTACATCGATTAGCAATGGTGGAGCCTAGCGGGATCGAACCGCTGACCTCCTGCATGCCATGCAGGCGCTCTCCCAGCTGAGCTAAGGCCCCTTACCACCGTCTTGAGCAACGCTCCGTTCGGTGTGTGGTGATTTAAGGGAGGCGGCGGCGGGCTGCAAGTGGAAAATGAAGCAGAAACATCAGTTTTTTCAACATGGCCATTTGCGCCTCTCGGTCGCCCCCTCAACCCAAAAACCAGCGCCCGTGCACCCCCATCGGGTACACGGAAACGCTGCAGACGTTTTCAGGTGTCGTCATCCTCGGACGCCACGTCTGCGATTTCGTCGAGGGATACATCATCCTCTTCGTCATCTTCCAGAACGTCATCGCCGAGATCCATGTCCACGGCGTCATCATCATCTTCCAGAACCGCGCCGTCAGCATCGGTCTTTTGCTTCGCCTTTACGCTTGCAGCGTCCTCGGCATCAGCTTCGATCATGCGGCTTTTGCTGGTGTCAACCGCGACGACATCGCCTGTGTAGGGGCTGACGATCGGGTTCTTGTTCAGGTCGTAAAAGCGCTTGCCGGTGGTCGGGCAGACGCGTTTCGTACCCCATTCTTCCTTGGGCATGTGGATCCCCTTCAAAAAATAGCGTGAGTCGGTGAGACGATTCAGGTGCCTTGCCATAAGCGGCTGACCCTGTCAAAGCCTTTGCAGCCTTGCATCCGAAGTGGGGAAACCATGTCAGAACTGAGCCTGCCCGGAGATCCGGAGGTCCGTGTCACACTGCGTCGCTCGGCGCGCGCGCGGCGATTGTCGCTCAGGATCTCGTCGCTGGATGGCCGGGTGACACTGACGTTGCCGAAGCGGGTCTCGGAACGCGAAGGGCGCGCCTTCGTGCTTGAGAAAGAAGACTGGATTCGCACCCACCTCGCGAAGCAACCAGAGCAGATCATTGTCGCCCCCGGCACCCGCCTCCCCGTTGACGGCGATATCCTGGAAGTGCGCACGGGGACCGGTCGCAGGGTTCTGCGCGAGGAGGGCGGATTGCGCGTCCCCGGCCCGGCACCAGTGCGGCGCCTGGAACGCTATCTGCGGGAACTGGCCCGGGACAGGCTGGCATCAGCATCGGACGCCTATGCCGGCCGTTTGGGGCAAACATATACGAGCCTTACGCTGCGCGACACCCGGTCACGCTGGGGGTCATGTTCATCGGCTGGTGGATTGATGTACTCTTGGCGACTGATCCTCGCCCCGACCGAAGTGCTTCACTACGTTGCGGCGCATGAGGTGGCGCACTTGGAGGAAATGAACCACTCCCGCGCGTTCTGGAACGTCGTCGAGAGACTCTATGGGGATTACGCGGCCCCGCGTCTCTGGTTGCAGGCCGAGGGCAACGCCCTGCATCGATATCGTTTTGACGGGCAAATCGAAAACGATTGATCTTCCGACGCTTTGTGATCACATAAGTCGTCATGGACAAGCTGCTCACGGGGAACCGCCCCACTGCCGAAAATACGGGCTCGGCCCATGATCGCGTCTACCGGGCGCTCCGCACCCGCATCATGCATGGGGCGATCTTACCCGGCGCGGCCCTGACACTACGTGGCATCGGCAAGGAATACGGCGTCTCGATGACGCCCGCGCGCGAAGCTGTGCGTCGCCTCGTTGCGGAAGGAGCATTGTTTTTGTCATCCTCGGGACGGGTTTCGACTCCGGAGCTTTCAAATGACCGAATCGAGGAACTGGCGGCACTGCGGGCGCTGATCGAAGTCGAATTGGCCTCTCGCGCCCTGCCCCGCGCTCATATGGCGCTGATCGACAGGCTGCAGACCATCAACGGCACGGTGGCTGAGACCATCTCCAAACGCGATGCGGTGGGCTACATTAGAACCAATCTCGAATTCCACCGGACACTCTATTTGCGCGCACAAGCACCCGCCATGCTGGCCATGGCGGAAACCGTCTGGCTGCAGCTCGGCCCCACCATGCGGGCGCTTTATGGTCGCCTCGGACGCACAGAAGCCCCCCACAACCACAAGCTCATCATTGCGGCGCTCAAGGCTGGTGACGAGCCCGGCCTGCGCCTCGCCCTGCGCTCTGATGTCACCCAAGGGTTGCGATTGCTGGCGGGGTAACCACCGAGCGGTCTTTCGCGTTATTCTCGATTTCAAAAATATAACGCTTGCTATTCAAGTGAAAGAAGCGCATTCAAGATGGGCAAAGCTGCTTCTTACGATCTACTGTTTCCTTACGGCCCAGTTGTTCAGACGAGACACTTAGGCCAGGCCATCGCATGTTGCGGATGGTATTTCTATAGGAGACAACACGATGGCTAATGGCACCGTGAAATGGTTCAATTCTCAAAAAGGTTTTGGCTTCATCGCACCGGAATCCGGATCCAAGGACATCTTCGTCCACATTTCCGCTCTGGAGCGCGCTGGCATTCATCACCTTGACGACGGTCAAGCCGTGACCTTCGACATCGAAGCTGGCCGTGATGGCCGCGAGTCCGCCAGCAACCTGGCACTCGCCTGAGCCTCTTTCGGCTTCACGAGAAAACGAGAGCATCCTTTCGGGGGTGCTCTTTTTTTGTACGCCGGCCCAGCAGCGGCGACAGACTATAATAAAAAAGAATGGAAAATCCACATGATGGAAATTTATTGGGGTAGCCCGATGACCTTGGAGTCATCCACTGCAGGCACCCAACGCAAAGTCACCACAATCGAAGAAGCCCAGTATTGCCTTCAGCATGCATGGCCTCTGTCCGACACGACCCGCGACAGTGCCCTGGAGCAGGTCGAGGCCGCGATGGTCTGCATGGTGTCCGTGAGAGACGCCCGCGCGGCCTTTCTGTCTGCGGCACGGGCCGCCGGTTTTCGCGCGCGGCAAGACGGGGATGTACAGTCGCTTTGATCTTGAATAGACGGCTGGGTGAGAGGTTCACCCGGCTTGGAGGTGTGGCGCGCAAAATCTGCGCCGATCCGAGCGCAATTTACGCACGCCGCGCATCTCTCGAATCGGAAGATGCGCCCGCAAAGTAGGAGCGCGTCCCGATGACCAAGATCACCCAAGAAGAGCTCGACAAGGCAGGCCAGCAACCCCGGCGCGAAACCGCGCTTGAAAAAACCTCGCGCGCAGCCCGTGAAATCATGGATGACGAGGCCGAAGAGCGCCGCGAAAAAACAGAAAAACTGCGCAAGGCCCGCCTGAAAGATACAGGCCGCGCCCGCCCCGTTGCCAAAGCCACCGAAGACGCAGAGAACGGCTAAGGGCCGTCGAGCAGACTCGCACTGTTGATCAGCCCCATGCGGTTGCCCAACGACGACTGCATCCACGCCCCCCTTTCGACCGTCTCGCTAAAAAAGGGGCGCCAGAGAAATCTCTGCGCCCCACCTTCCCTACCAGAGCTGGTCGACCAGCTTTTCAGCTCATGCCGGCATTCTTTTGCAAGACAAGGAATGTCATCAGTCCAAGCGGCGGTAATTTGCGCTGATCGGCAGGGTGCAGCGATGGCTCCTGCAAAACCGTCTCGATCCGAAAATCTGAATGCCAGCCGATCAGGTTGGCCAAGGGCGCCGCAACCTTCTCGACGCCAGCCATAACGCCGGTGGTCCGGGCAAAATGGTTGGTAATCACGACCTTGCCGCCGGGTTTCAGAACACGAGCAATCTCGGACATCACCTTTTCCGGCTCGGGCACCACCGACAGCACATGCATGGCGGCCACCGTGTCAAACGTCGCATCCGCGAACGTCAGCGCGCGCGCATCCATCCGTTCCAGATTGATCCGGCTTTCAAGGTTCAGTCGCTTTACCTTTTGCTGCGCCTTGGCCAGCATCTCGGCACTGAAGTCGACGCCTGTCACCCGCACCTCCGGCGCGTAGTGCGGCAGCGATAGACCGGTGCCAACACCCACCTCCAGAACATGGCCCTGGCGCTTGTTGATGAAATCGACAGCATTGCGACGACCAATATCAGTGAGCGCACCAAAGGTCCGATCATAGACCGGTGCCCAGCGCGCATATGACGTTTCGACGGCTTTAATTTCCAAATCAATGTCCTTTTCTATCTTCAGCCATCCGGTGGGACAGAACGCTCCAGATGACTACAATCAAGTAAGCGAGGCAGAGAACGACAAGGGTGATCCAAGCGTAAATCAGCACGGCCGACCCAAGTACAGCAAACCCCACGAGGAAAAACTTCACGTTGTTGCGAGAAATGCGTGCGGTCTTGAAGGACCAGACCGGAAAGCGCGCGATCATCGCCCAGCCTACCAAAATCAGATGCAGGCAGATGACGAGATCCGGCAGCAACCGGGCATCCGCAAAGGCAAACGACAGAAACATCGGCAGCATGGCCAGTAAGGCGCCCGCCGGTGACGGGATACCGGAGAAGTAGGCGCCTGCAGCTTCGCGCTCTTCTTCGCTGTCAGCCTTGGCCGCAACGTTGAAGCGCGCAAGCCTGACCACGCAGCAGGTCGCAAAGATCAACACGGTGATCCACGCCACGCCACGCAAATCCTGAAGCGCCCAGAAATAAATGACCAGTACCGGGGCGACCCCGAAGTTCAAGAAATCCGCCAGAGAATCGAGCTCTGCGCCCATCTTGCTGTCGCTGTTCAGCAGGCGGGCCAACCGCCCGTCCAAACCGTCCAGCACACAGGCCGCGAGGATCAACTGTACGGCCAGCACGTAATTTCCTTCGACGCCGAAGCGAATGGCTGACAGGCCAGCACAGATCGCCGCGATCGTCAGCATGTTGGGAATCAGCTGGACGATGGTCAGATGTGTAGATGTATTCTCGGTGTCTTCAGGCATCACTGATCGCCTGGGCATTGCCCACATCCGGGACTTCCGACAAATCGGCCAACACGGTTTCGCCGGCAACCATGGTCTGACCAATCGCCACGAGCGGCGACACTCCTTCGGGCAGGTAGACATCAAGACGTGACCCGAAACGGATCAGACCAAAGCGCTCGCCCCCGGAAAGCACAGCCCCGGGTTTTACGAAACAGACAATCCGCCGCGCGACCAGCCCCGCGATCTGCACCACCGCAAGATCACGACCGTCAGCCATACGGATCGCAAGTCCGTTCCGCTCGTTGTCGACACTGGCTTTGTCCAGAGATGCATTCAGAAACTTACCCGGCCGATATGCAACTGCCGTGACCTCACCAGCCACCGGCGCACGGTTGATGTGACAGTTGAACACGCTCATGAATACGCTGACTCGTGTCAGTGGCGTATCTGGCAGCCCCAGTTCGGCCGGAGGTACAGCCGGCTCGATCAGCGAAACGATGCCATCCGCCGGAGAGACGACCAGCCCCGGTCGCTGCGGCGTCACCCGTTCCGGGTCACGGAAAAAGTAGTAGCACCAGACGGTCAGGCCGACACCGACCCATCCAAGAATGGGGGTCAGCAGGAACAACCCTACCGTCACAGCGGCGAAGATCGCGACAAACTTGCGCCCTTCCGGATGCATGGGTTTGATGAAGGTCCCGATCATGTTCATTGTTTTTTCCTTTGTCTTGGGACGGTCAATCCAGATATCGGCGCAGCAGTCCCTGACCTGCCTCGCATATCGGACCGTTTACGTTCCCGTAACATGTCCTGACGCTCCTCGCTACTGACCGTGATGCGGAAACCACCGCGCTTCGGAATTTGTCTGCCGACTTCCGGACTGCACGATGCCTGATTTCCCATGCCAAGTGCGCATCAATGGCGCAGACAGCAGGGAGGCGAGCCTGTTCCTGTCGTCCTGCGACGCCAAACATACGCCTCCAGACCCGAACGCACCGCTCCTCAGAATGGGTCACTTAACAGCCTGTTAAACAACCCTGAGTAGGCTTGATGCGTTAGTGTTGCCCCGCGTTTGCTGCAGGGTGTGGTCAAAGGGTGTCCGCGTGCGTGAAGTAATTTCATCGTCGCTCTCCGATTCCGAGGGCAAGCCAGAGTTCGATCAGGACCTTGTGGACGCGATGCGATGGTTCGATCTGTCGGATCATGATCGCGCCCTAACCTCGGAACTGGGCGACATCGCAGACGATGTGGGAGAGCGCATCATCGAGGCGTTCTATACACATTTGCTGGCGGATGAGACGGCTTCACGGCATTTCCGCGACGATGCGCATATCGCTCAGGTCAAGAAAGGCCAGATGCGCTACTTTCGAGAGCTGATCAACGCCGACCTGGACAGCAGCTATATCGCGGATCGCCGCCGGATCGGGAGCATTCATGAACGCACCGGCGTGACACCGACCCTTTATATCGGCGCCTATGCGTTCTACCTGAACAAGCTCGCGAATGTCGTCCTTGATCGCATGGAGGATGATCCTGCCAAGGCGTTCAGCATGGTCTTGTCGCTGTTCAAGATTGCCCATTTCGACATGGCTTTGGCGCTGGAAACTTATGCCGACACACGAGAAGAGGCCATAAAGGCGCGCGAAAGGGAGCTGAGCGAGCTGCCAACCCCGGTTCTGCAATTGCGCCCCGGATTGCTGCTCATCCCCGTGGTTGGCACATTGGACAGCTATCGCGCCCGCGCTCTGACGATACAATTGCTGGAAGGCATCCAAGAGCATCGCGCACGCGCCGTGGTGCTGGATATTACCGGCGTCGCAGCAGTCGACAGCGCCGTCGCCAACCATCTGATCCAGACCATGGCCGCCGCGCGCTTGATGGGGGCGCAACCCGTTCTTACCGGCCTCTCCGCAGAGGTGGCACAATCTCTGGTCAAGGTTGGCGTCACCGCCGAAGCCCTCAGCACCGCCGGCGACCTGCAACGCGGCATAGAACTGGCAGAACACCTGCTGGGGGAGTGAACCGATGACCGTGACGGTTCCGATCCTGAGGCAAGGCTCTGCGCTGATTGCCTCGATCCAGGAAGACCTCTGCGACAGCGATATTCTGAACCTGCAGAGCCGCATACTCGAGGATGTGATCCGCTACCGCGCCAATGCGGTGATCGTCGACGTCAGTGCCATCGGCATTCTCGACAGCTTTGGCACCAAGACCCTGATCGAAATCGCCCACTCGGTAAAGCTGCGCGGCGCCAAAATGATTATCGTCGGCATTCAGCCGGACGTGGCAATATCCATGGTATTGCTTGGCCTCACACTCAAGGACATCCCGACCGCGCTTGATCTCGACCATGGCCTCGCTCTGATCGGGGAAACCTGACATGCAGGTTCCGGCTCCGCTCGATGCCATGGTTCAGGCCATTCGGCGCGATGCCGACGTCATCTCCGCCCGCCAGATGGGGCGCGCATTGGCCGAGGACCTCGGGTTCAACCGCCCGGACCAGGCGCTTGTCGCAACCGCGATTTCAGAACTGGCACGCAACATCGTCGTTTACGCCGATCATGGCGAAATTGAACTGACCGCCCTGCAGCAGGGAGACAGGCAGGGCATCCGTATCATCGCCCGCGACCATGGCCCGGGAATCGCAGATCTGGAGCGCGCGCTGTGTGACGGGTTTTCCACCGGCAACAGCCTTGGTCTGGGCCTACCCGGCACTCGCAGAATTATGGACGAGTTCGACATTCGCTCCCCCCCCGGCGAAGGGGTTACGATCATCGCCGTGAAATGGCAACTGCGATGACCCAACACCTCATCGCCCCACCTGGCGCGCGCCACGCGCTGTCATGGAGCATGTCAGAGAGCTCCAAGTTCGCCGACAGCAGCGGCGATGGCTACATGCTGTTGCGTGACGGGGCGCATATTCGGATTTACGTCGTCGATGGAATGGGCAGCGGAGCCGAAGCCAATGCTGCTGCCGACACGACATTGGCGCATCTTCGAGAAGCGGGTGGATATGATATGGAGGTCGCGTTCGATCAGGTGCATGCAGCCCTGCGTGGTATCCGGGGCGTGGCGCTGGCTGGTGCCCAAATAGATCTCGAACAGATGATGTTGAGCTGGAGCGCAGTCGGAGACATCGATGGCGTCCTCGTCCGCAACGGCAGGATTTCCGGAAGCTTGATTCAGAAAAGCGGAACGCTCGGACTTATCTACGATGGCATTCGCCTGACCAGCGCTCCACTGCGGGTCGATGATGTGATCATTCTGGCCACAGATGGCATCAGTCGCAACTACCGCTCTGATCTCGACGCCACCCATCCGCTCTCTGATATCACCTCGGGCATCCTCAAGCATCACGGGCGCCCCACTGATGACAGGTTGGTTCTTGGCCTCAAGGTGGTGGCCGCGCCATGATTGACCACGACAGCAACACCAGCGCCGACGCGAC
The DNA here is from genome assembly GCF_046535935.1 of Tritonibacter sp. SIMBA_163. NCBI lineage: Bacteria > Pseudomonadati > Pseudomonadota > Alphaproteobacteria > Rhodobacterales > Paracoccaceae > Tritonibacter > Tritonibacter sp. SIMBA_163. The sequence continues at coordinate 66,907 of NZ_JAWJBP010000015.1, read as the reverse complement.
CCGGTCCTTTGCTCAAAGCTATGCGACAGCCCTCGCAACCTATGTGCGCGATGGGAATGAGGAGAACCTGTCGCGGGCCTATGACTGCGCCAGACAGGCTTTGCAGAGCTCGATTTCGATCGGGCAATTGGGCGAACTCCATTTCCAAGCAGCGCAGACGCTGTGCAACGGTTCGCCGTCCCCCTCGCCTGAAACCAAACGGACCGAGGAGTTCTATCTCGAGGCTATTTCGGTCTACGACATGGCGCTGCGTGGCTATGGCGAAAGCGTCGCCCAACTGACAGCAGAGGTACTGGAACGCAAGCGCGCAGAACAGGAGCTGCGCGATGTGACCTATGAACTGGCTCGGCAGCGCGACAGTTTGGATCAGCAGGTCAAGGCACGTACCCGCGAACTCCAAGCTGGTTTGGAGAGGTCAGAGCGCCTCAACAGCCAATTGCAGCAAGCCAATCAGGAACAGGCGCAGTTCACCTACGCCATCTCCCACGATCTGAAATCTCCGATCAATACCATCGCGATGTTATTGGACATCATTTCAGTTGATCATCAGGAGCACCTGGATTCCGAATGCCTCGAACTCATTGATGCCGCCCAGGCGACCGCTTCGCGCATGTCCCGGATGATCACTGGCATCTTGCAATATGCCAGGCTCGTGGGTCAGGAGGCGGAATTCGAGACTGTGTCGCTCGACAAGCTGTGCCGCGACGTTCGCGATGACTTGCGCCAGGAAATCACGGATGGAAAAGCAGAAATCGACATCTCCCCGCTTCCGGATGTGCGGGGCATGCCGTCACAACTGCGCAGCCTGCTCCAGAATCTACTCTCCAACGCGATAAAGTTCCGCGACCCGGGACGCCCCTGCCGCATCGCCGTCTCCGCGGCGCCGAAGCCGCGGAATTGCGCGGCTGAGATTACAGTCAGCGACACCGGAATCGGCATACCCGAAGCCTATCGGACAAGGATCTTCTCGCTGTTTCAACGGCTACACACCTACGACGAATACTCTGGCTCCGGAATTGGACTAACGCTTTGCCAACGTATCGCCGGATACCACGCCGGAGATATTCAAGTTGTCTCGAACGACCAGGGAGGAAGCTCCTTTATCGTGAGACTATGGATAAACGAAAGGGAGCGCGACAATGGCACTCAATCGGGTGATGACGGTTGATGACGACCGCTTTGATCAACTGGCGTATCGACGGATATTGAAAAAAACCAACGCCGAAATCGATCTATTGCCGTTTCAATACGCAACCGAAGCGCTGGAATACCTGAAATCCCCGACGCGACAGCCGGTGGATGTAATTCTACTCGACATCAACATGCCGCGAATGGATGGATTTGAGTTTCTGGAAGCAGCGAAAACGGAGCTCGAGAACCAGATCGTGATCATGGTGACCACCTCTATGGATCCTCAAGACCGCAGTCGTGCCGAGACCTTTGCCCCGGTGCGCGGCTATTTCAGCAAACCTCTGACGACAGACGATATTTCCGTGATCGACAGGCTGGTTTCTCAACACTAGGCTGTCTCATAGTTCGTTCTTGATCGCCGCTTTGATCGCTACTCGCATTTATTGCTTGGCTGAACGTGAGCGCGCTCGCATTTCGCAACTTCGAAAAATGTTCCATGACCTCGGAGAAATCGGCAGATTCTCGCTTGTGAGTATTAGACATCTTGGCACACACGGCTTTTTGACAGAATGTTACGGCGCCTCACGACCATAAAAAAATGCCAGAGAGTACCGTGCAGAACCTCATCCGTATCTTCCGCCCGAACCCGCTTGTCAGTGGACTTCTTCTCATTGCAACGCTGGGCCTAACAGCCTGCGGCGAGGCTCCTGGACGTGATGAAGGCGCAATTGATCCGAACCGCCTGGCCTTTGCCATGCGGGAGGCCGAGAGCCTGCAATCCCGTGGCGCGCGCGTGTGGTGCGTACCATTTGCGCGCAATCTCTCCGGCGTCGAAATTCGCGGCAATGCCCGGACATGGTGGCGTCAGGCCCAGGGTGAGTTTGAGGTCGGCAATACCCCGACCATCGGCGCGGTCATGGCGTTCAGTGCCACTCCGTCCATGCCGTTGGGCCATGTGGCCGTGGTTTCAGAGCTTGTGGATGATCGCATGTTGCGCGTGGATCACGCCAATTGGCGCCGCAACAAAGTCTCGCTCGGGATGTCAGTGATCGACGTCTCGGAGAACAATGACTGGTCCCGCGTCCGCCTTGAAAGCAATCCCGGCGCCTATGGCAGCGTCTACCCGATCAATGGGTTCATCCGCCCGCAGCCAACCACCTGAGCGGGCACGAGCCCGACCCGTTAGAGCGCAGGCCATCTCTGATGGCCTCTCGCTGCTTCGTTGTGGCTCTCACAGTTGGTCTGTCTCGCTACATTTGTAGGCGGATTTGGACAACCATTCGGGACAGATCTCGACACCCCAGCCCGGCAAGTCGCTGACACGGGCCTGACCCTCGGAAATCGTGAAGGGGTCGTTGCGAAACAAGCCGCGCTGCCACGGGTAGTAATCGTCGCCTTCGATCGAACATTCGAGATAGCGCCCGGGGTTCGGCACGGCCCGCATCAGATGCATGGTGAACAGCGTCACCAGCGACAGATTCGCCGCGTGGGGCGTGCAGGGCAGCCCTGCCGCTTGCCCCATACGCGCCACATCCATACTGCGCACCATGCCGCCCAGATACAAAATGTCTGGTTGGATGATATCGACCACCCGATTTTCGATCATCCGTTTCCAGTGCTGCATGTCGCAGTCCTGCTCGCCGCCCGCGACGTCGATCTTTAACGTGCGGGTAACCTCGGCGGTCTGTTCCTGGTCCCAATAGGGACAGGGCTCCTCAAAGTGTTCATAGCCGCTGGCCTCCAACATCCGGCCCACTTCAATCGCACGGGAGGGGCTGAAGCCCGAGTTTCCATCCACCAACAGCGCGGTATCCGGCCCCATGGCCTTTCGGAGGGCCGGAATGATGGCCTCGGTCCGTCCCTCCCATTCATCGCGATCCTGACCACATTCGGCGCCGACGCGCACTTTGAAAGCATCGAACCCGTGCTGGTCCCGCAGTCGTTGCATCCGGTCCGCCTCGTCTTCAGGCGTGATGTCGCGACGCATCGACGAGGCATAGGCGCGCACCGGACCGGCAGAGCCGCCGAGCAATTCCGCCACAGGCTTGCCCGCCACTTTTCCGCGCCAATCCCAGACTGCTGTATCCAGCCCCGCCATGGCACGGCGCAGATAGGTGCCGGGAAATTTGTGCTCGCGCATCGGGATCTCGGCGATGACCTCTTCCAGTGCATCCATTCCGCGACCCAGCGCCCAAGGGGCCACCTGACGGTGCAGAATCTCGCAGGTCAGGTCACTGTTGTAGGTGGAGACCTGCCCCCAGCCTGTCGTTCCATCCTCTGCCGTCACCCGGACAAAACCGATCAACGGGGTGCAGAATGTTTCCACCTTGGCAATGCGAGGGCCGGTGTCATCTGTGCCACGCGCAGTTGTAACCGGTACAGCACCGGATGTGGAATATGGCGTACTCATGCGTCCTCCAGGATCAGATCAGCGGCGCGATGGGCCAGCATCATGGTGGGGGCATTGGTATTGCCCGAAGTCAGGTTCGGAAACACCGAGGCATCGACCACCCGCAGCCCCGCCACTCCATGCACCTTCAGGCGTGGCGAAACAACGGAGTGTCTCGCGTCCGGTCCCATTCGACAGGTGCCGGTCGGATGAAAGACGGTTCCGCACCGCTCGCGAAAATCGGCGAGGATCTGTTCCGGCGTCAAACACCGCAGATCAGGCGCCATCGGCCCCTCTATCAGGCGCGTCAGGGCGGAGGTCTGCGCCAGTCGCTGACACAGCAGCCCCCCTGCAATGACCTGCGCCTGATCCTCCTCGGTCGCCAGAGAGTTCGGACAGATACGCGGCGGCGCGGACGGATCAGCGGCGCTAATGTCGATACGCCCGCGGCTGGTGGGACGCGCCGGCTGAAAGCCGAGAATGAACCCCGGAAAGGGATCCGGTTGCACCACCGTCCGCTTGCCGTTTGGCGTGGTGGTATAGGTGACGGGGTTGAAATAAAGCTGTTGATCCGGGGCGCTCATATTGGGCGAGGATCGAAAATAACCGCCGCATTGGTTTACAGACAACGACAGCGGGCCGCGCCGGGTCAGCACATATTGCAGTGCCGCACGTAGCTTGCCATGCAATGGACGCAACAGAGTGTTCAACGTCGGCTCGGTCGCACGAAAGTAGTAGTTGATGCCCAGGTGGTCCTGGAGATTGCCACCGACATGGGGCGCATCCAGCAGCGGTGTGATGCCATGCGCCTGCAGGTCCTGCGCAGGCCCCACCCCGGAGCGCTGCAACACGCAAGGCGAACTGACTGCACCGGCTGCAAGGATGATTTCCCGTCCGGCGCGCAGGCTGAGGTTTCGCCCCTTGTGCTGCAGCCGCACCGATGCAGCCCGCTTGCCATCAAACTCGATCCGCTTGACCAACGCCCCGGTCATGAGCGTCACATTTGGTCGTTTCAATGCTGGCGCGAGATAGGCACGGGCAGAATGCATTCTGCGGCCACCGCTGGTGTTGATTTGGTAGGCTGCGGCCCCCTCACATGCCTCGCCATTGATATCGGAACTGCGCGGCAGCCCTATCTCCTGAGCCGCGTCAAAGAAATGGCGGGTGGCCGGGTGAATTTGGTCGGACACATCCTGCACGGCCATCGGCCCATCCCCGGTTCGGGCGCCGGATGAGCCGATGCGGGTTTCCATCTGATCATAGGTTTCACGGACGGTGTTCCAGTTCCAGCCTGTGGCGCCCGCAGCCTCCCAATCATCAAAGTCGCGCGGCAATCCACGGGCGTAGACCAAGGCGTTGATCGCGCCGGAGCCGCCGACGCCCTTGCCGCGTGGCCAGTAGCTTTTGCGCCCGCCAAGCGCAGCTTCGGACTCGCTCTCGTATTTCCAGTTCACCGACGGATCAAAAAACGTCTTGCCATAGCCCAACGGCAGCGCAATCCAGGGCGAGCGCCCGCGCCCGCCAGCTTCGAGTATCAGTATCTTGTGCCGTCCCGATGCGCTCAATCGCTCCGCCAGCACGCAGCCCGCCGATCCCGCGCCGATGATGATGTAGTCAAATGTCGCCAACGTTCGAGCCACCCGTTCACTGCCCTGTCGCAAAGTCGTTACAAAGCAGACATGCAAATCCAAAACGAAAAATAATTCGCCACACCCTTAAAAATTTTCGCAGCACATCTATGATCCGCGCATGTATGACGATCTGCCTCCCCTCCCCTGGCTGCGCGCGTTTGATGCGAGTGCTCGGCTCGGAAATTTCACACTCGCTGCCAAAGAGCTTGGACTGACGCCCTCGGCCGTCAGCTATCAGGTGCGGGGGCTGGAGGCGCAACTCGGGCATCAACTGTTCCACCGTGAGCACCGTGTGCTGACTCTCACCCGGCTTGGCCAAGCCTATTTGCCGATCGTCACCAGGGCCTTTGCAGATCTGGATGCCACCACCTCCAACCTGTTCGGTAAAACCGCTGGAGACGAGGTATGTCTGCGCTGCCTGAGTTCGCTCAACCTGTTGTGGCTGGTGCCCCGTCTCGACGCCTATCGACGTCGCCATCCGGACAGCCGGTTGCGCGTTCTTTCAGCGTCTTGGTCTAAAATGGCCGCAGGTGAGGAAATTGATATCGACATACGATTTGGGGACGGCACCTGGGTGGACGGCGAGGTCGTGCCGCTCATGCATGATGCCATCATCGCGGTTTGCGCCCCTGAACGGCTGACGGATGGCACCTTACAGGAGCTGGCGGAAGGTCCCTTGATCGAGTTGGCGGGAGTGGTCGATACGTGGCAGCATTTTTTCGCCTCACACGAGGTGACAACTCCGATCACGGCCCCATCGCTCAAGGTAGATCAGTCGCTGATCGCACTGGAGCTGGCTAGCAGGCAACTCGGGACCGCTCTGGTCGCGGAAACTCTCGCGCAACCCTATCTGGACAGTGGAAAACTGGTGCGTGCGACGGATTTGTCCCTGCCCGCCCGGCAAGGGCATTACCTGGTGCTGCCCACGGCGCGCAACAGCCGGCGACCGGAGGTCGAGACGATGGTCCTGTGGCTGTTGGCAGAAGCCGCGGCCAGTCCACAGGCACCGATCACGCACGCGACAGAAGGCCCGCCTGTGACAGGCGGGCCTTGGTAAACTTCAGATGACAGAACTGACATCAATACTCTTTAACAGTCGTGTCGCGCATCAGCCCTCGTAGGCTTCCATCGACTTCAGCTTGTCCTCGGTCATCGGCAGGTAAACGCGAACGTCGTTACCGTCGGTTTCATGCAGGATATCAAGCTTGTTCAGGTCAAGTTTCACCGGCTTTTCACCAATCCCAAGGAAACCACCAACGTCCACGATTGCGTGGGTCAGCTCGCCCTTGTCGTTCAGAACCAGTTCAGACACTTCGCCGATCCACTCATCCTTGGTGTCATAGGTGCGCGCACCAGTCAGCATCTCTGTCGTCAGATCGTTGCTGTCCAGCTGGGCATAGCCTTCGCGCATCATCGGTTCGCGTGCCATGTCACCGTCGGTGGCCTCATCAGCCATCTGCTGCACGTCCTCGGACGTATTCTCCGCCGCGTCGCCAAGTTCGGCAGCCGCCGTCTCTGCAGAAGCCTTTACGTCAGCAGCCGTATCCTTGGCCGCCGCTGCGGTGTTCTCCGCCGCCTGCTCAACGCTGTTGGTCAGGTCATTCGCAGCAGTGTGCTCGTAGGCTGGTGCATCCTCAAACTCCGATACATTCGCCTGCATCACCAGGAAGTAATCTGCGTCATCTTGCTCGGTGGCGCTGTCAGAGACCAGCTTCAGGGCGTTCATGTCGACAGCGATTTGACGCTCGCCGATACCCAGAAAACCACCAATATCGACCAGTACCGACTGGATCTTGCCATCGCGGGTCAGCACGATGTCATGCACCTCACCGATGTTTTCCCAGCCGTCCTGAACACCATTCGAGCTGGTGTTCTCGACACCAGATTCAGTGCTGTAGATGTTTTGCCCGATGAAGTCGGACGCTTGAATCGCCATCGGATCTGCTTCGGTCATGAACTTTTGTTCATCGGCAAATGCCATGGTGGAAGTGGCGGTAAGAAGTGCGGTAGAAATCAGAAGATTTTTCATCAGTACTATCCTTGTTCAGTTGAAGCTCGTATCGTCGCTCTCGGCCAAACAACGGATGCACCGGGGAAAAGTTCCTATATTTTTTCGAACCTTGCGAATTTTCGCGAGGGTTGCCCACCGCTGCACGCAACCACAAGCCTTTTAATGTACGACGGAATTTTGGCGGAAGAGGGCGTGTTTCCATCCCCGGAAATTCTCTATCGAAGAGCGTCTTGAGGACAGGTTGGCCAGGCAAGACCCGTGCCCCTGCGTCAGCTTTATTGGGAACCACATTCAAAGCCGGGCGTTGTACATGTATCAGCAAAAAGGCAGACCCATATGACCGTTTCCCCGGCATCGCAGGACGTGACCTCAGATCGTGCAATTGATACACCCGGCACTGCGGCAATGTCAGATCAGAGCTCGCCCGGTCGGGACCGCAGGACGATCCGGCAAAATGTCGTCGTCATCCGGAACTTCCTCGGCGTGATAGTGGCAATCGTGGCGGCAGCGCTTCTGTTCTTTGCGAAGGATGTGGTTCTGCCATTTGCCTTGGGCATGCTGATTGCCCTTACGCTTAGCCCGCTGACACGAGGCGTGGCCCGATACGGAGTGCCGCCAATTGTCTCCGCCGTCTGCCTGATCCTGGCGGTGGCGCTGACAACAGCCGGAGGTCTCTACCTGCTGAGCGGCCCGGTCTCCGAATGGATTGATCAGGCCCCACAGGTACGGCTGGAGCTCGAGAACCGGCTTCGGGACATCTCGGCCTCATTGGAAACGGTACGTGAAGCCTCTGAGCGGGTTGAGGACATCGCAGAGGCCGCCAAGGATAATGACGTTCTGAAAGTGGCGATCGACCAGCCCGGTATCGTCACGTCGACCGCGCTCGACATGGTGACGCTTGCCACCACCGCCCTGGTCGCGCTGGTCCTGGCGCTGTTCCTTCTGGCCTCCAACGATATTTTCTACGTGAAAATCGTCGAGAGCTTTCCCAATCTCACGGAAAAGACCCGTGCCCTGCGGATTGTCTACAGCATCGAGCAACGGATCTCGCGCTACCTGCTGTCGATCACCCTCATCAATGCCGGGCTGGGGGTTACGGTTGGCCTCAGCATGTGGGCCTTGGGCATGCCGCAACCTGCGCTCTGGGGTGCGATCGCCTTCCTGTTCAACTTCTTGCCCTATATCGGTGCGCTGACCGGCATCGCGCTCTGCGCTGCCATGGCGCTGGTCACCTTCTCCTCGCTGCCCTACGCGCTGCTGCCACCGCTGGCCTATCTGTTGGCCAACATGATCGAGGGACAGTTCGTAACACCCGTCTTTCTCGGACGACGGCTGAACCTGAATGCCGTCGCGGTGTTTTCTGCTGTGGTCTTCTGGGCCTGGATGTGGGGAATTGCCGGGGCGCTGATGGCGGTGCCGCTGCTGGTCTGCTTCAAATCGATGTGTGACCACATTCCGGCGCTGTCCGTGGTGGGGAATTTCTTGAACTCGCACGTGCCACTCCAAGAGGAGCTGAACCGCAGCGATCATCCGGAGTGACCCCGCACCTTAATCAAGGATCTCGGTCGCCAGTCTCGTGTCGCTCAATTCCTGATCGAGCAGCACATAGATTTCCTCGGGTGGGGTATTCAGGGAATGCACCATCACGCCGGGGTCCACTCCCATCTCGATCAGATACTCCATGGTGCGGCCCTGACCATGCTGGATTTCCTCTACAGCGAGAAAGGCAGGCAGGTAGCCGGGAGTATTATAATAATGCTGATGCATCCCGACTGAGGCGGCACTCGACACGCGGCGCGCGATGCCGCCCGCCAGCAGATAAGGGCAGCTCGACAGGCATATAGTACCCGGCAGAACTGCGGTTTCCATCTCCATTCGCCGTATGGCGCGGCCCAGCGCCAATGCCTCTTGCACCACGCCGCCGGGACTGTTCAGGGCGACGCCCGCCGGAACCTCGTCCATACTGTCGAGATAGGTTTGAAACTGCTCTGCATCCCCTTCGGAAATTTGACCGGTCACAAGAAGCAAAGACCCCAGATCCTCCGCCTCCATCACACTGAAGTTCAACCTCGAGGGCATGTTTGCCGGCGTCTCCACACCTGGCGCAGGGTCGCGCCGCACATAGCTTGGCGACACGGTGGCCGGATCATACTCCCGCCACTGGTCCCCGGGCGAAACCGGCCCCTGCGGCAGATCCCGGCGGCTTGCCCCGCCCGTTGGCCACTGCCCCAGCAAATCGGTGGCCAGGACCGCTGCGGCGATGGCGCATTGCCCCAACAGCGCATATCGCAGACTGCGCGCAAGCGTGATATCGGCGAACCACTGACCGCGTGAAGACATGCGCTACTCCGCGGCCTTGTCAGAGCTGGGCGCCAGCGGCGCTGATCGCCCCGGATCTGATCGGCGGTCGAGATCGGCGTCTGCAGCTGCCATCGTGGTCTCCACGTCGCGCATCGCATTGAGGGCTGCCTTCAGGTCCGACAGTGTGAGCGTCTCCTCGACACTGATCCCATCACGCCCACTGCGAATTGCCGCCTGCGTGATCGCCAATACAAAGACAAGAATGGCCGGCAACAGATCAATGGCAATCGCCCCGGCCCACGAGGGGACGAAATTACCCGCATACCGGATCACCGCATCGGCGCTGGAGATCGGGTTATAAACCGTCTCGGCGGGTGGTTCGAGCGCCAGCACCTCATCCGCCGCCCGCTTCAGGGTCTGACTGCGCTGATCCAGAGCACTCAACACCGACGCAATCGTAGAGGACTGAGCCGCGCGCACGTCGGAATTTCGCCCATCCAGTTCCGGCAGGACCACAGAGGCAGGCAGATCCTGTGCCGCCCGTGTCACGAGCGTGGCCACCGAATACTGGTTCAAACTCGCGATCACCCCGGCAAGCCGCACGCTTTCCTCAGCAAACAGGACCGAACGCTGATCAACCGGTCCCGGAGCCACGGTCAATTCGCGCATCCGCCCAAGAATCCGGTTTCCTTCCTCGAACGCGGCCGTGATCAGAGGGGATTGCGCGGCGATTTGCTGTTCGAGGTTCGACAGTTCCTCTGTTTTTTGGGTGAGGACACGAAACACCGCCCCCTCGCCCGCCGCACCGGAGAGATCACCCGAGCGTTCCTGATCCGCCAGCGCCTCAAACGTTTGCCGGGCACGCTCGACCTCGCGGCCCAGCGCCTGCCCCGACAGTGCGATTTCATGGGCGCGTTCCAATCCGCCCTGATAGTCACGCACGGTGTTTTCCAGATGCTGTTCCACTGCGGCCGACCCGGCCAGCGCCGCCGCGTTCAACCAGCTCGACATGGCAATGATCGCAAACGATCCGATGATCGTGGACAGGACCAAACCAACCAGCCCGGACGCTGTCCGCATCGCGGGCAGCAACCGCATCATGTAGCTCCAGAACACAAAGATCCCGACAGACACCGCGACCGAATAGGCTACCGCCGCAAAAAAGCTCATGGCGCCGGTGTCCTCCAGCAGAGAGCTGACACCAAGATAGGTATAGATCCCAGACGCCACCGCGAGCACACCGAGCGCCGCGGGCGTGAAGGACTCCAACCACTTCACATGGCCCTCAAGCTCCCGCGCAGCACGGAGCCCCTTTGTTTCTGCAGCAGTCAGATGCGGGTCAGAACGGGCCATATAATCTCCGAAACTAGGTTAACGCTTTTAACTATTTGTATCGAACGCCCAAGAGTCCAGTGCCATCGCGCTCCGGTCTTGGTCCATCACTGCTCAAGGTGTGATGCTGACCTGCTCTTTTCCTAGGCGTCACCGCCTTTGTGTGCGACAGGCGCGACCCCGCCGATAGCCTGCGTCAACTGTTCAGCGGCCTCGATCACCGGGCGGCTCAGCTCTGCAATCTCCTGCTCGCTGATGCGGCTGGTGGGGCCTGAGACCGAAATCCCGGCAACCGCCTCGCGGTTCATGTCGAACACCGGCGCCGCGATACAGCGCATGCCGGCGTTCTTTTCCTCATTGTCGACCGCAAAGCCCTGCGTGCGGATCGCTGCCAGATCCTGTTTCAGCGCGTCGCCGTCGGTGATGGTGTGGTCGGTAAAGACCTCCAGCCGGGTCGCCGCCAGCAAGCGATCCAACCGACTTGCCTCCATCTGCGCCAGCAGGGCCTTGCCGATACCGGAGGCATGCATTTGCGACAGGCTGCCGGGCGGGAAGAAGGCGCGGATGCTGGCGTGGGTTTCCACCTGGCTGACAAACAGCACATGGCCCTCTTTCTCGATGCCGAGGTTGGCGGTTTCGCCGGTCACCTCCATCAGCCTGCGCAGGATCGGACGGGCCCGGTCCACCAGGCTGGTGCGGCGCAGAAACCGCGCGCCGATCACGAAGGCCTGCGCGCCGATGTGCCAGAGCTGTTCCTCGGTGTCGAACTCCACCAGCCCGCGCCCCTCCAGCGTCACCAGGATGCGGTAGACGGTGGCGGGCGACTGGCCCATGTCCTCGGCGATCGACGTCAGGGGCTTGCCCTGCGCCTCGCTCAGGAACTCGAAGACCTCCATCGCCCGGTCGAGTGATTTGATGGTGTTCTGCGCCGTCTTGTCGTGCCAGTCCCGGGGCCGCCCCCGGGCCCGTCGGGTGGTCTTGGGGCCAGTTTCTTGCGAATCCATCAGATCCCTCCGGTTTTGCGCGAAATTCGAATTCACGATATGAAAAACTCAAACACCTGACAAGGAACGATATTTCTGACCACTTCCATTTTCGAAAAACGATTTCAAAAAAATTTCGCTCGGTGCCTCCCCTGCCTATGCTGAATTTCAGACGGAAGGAGACATTCCATGAGCTTTCAAAACCCCGTATTCATCCCGGGTCCGACCAACATCCCCGAGAGCCTGCGCAAAGCCTGCGACATGCCGACGATCGATCACCGCTCGCCGCTGTTCGGGCAGATCCTGCATCCGGCCCGCGAAGGTGTGCGCAAGGTTCTGAAAAGCACCTCCGCCGAAGTTTTCATCTTCCCCTCCTCCGGCACCGGCGGCTGGGAAACCGCGCTGAGCAACACGCTCTCGGCAGGCGATACCGTGCTTGCGGCGCGCAACGGCATGTTCAGCCACCGCTGGATCGACATGTGCCAGCGCCACGGGCTTGATGTGCAGATCGTCGAGACCCCTTGGGGCGCGGGCCTGCCCGCCGACCGCTACGAGGAGATCCTGAGCGCCGACAAGGGCCACAAGATCAAGGCGGTTCTGGCCACCCACAACGAGACTGCCACGGGCGTGAAATCCGACATTGCCGCGGTGCGCCGCGCGTTGGATGCCGCTGGCCACCCGGCGCTGCTGTTTGTTGATGGCGTCAGCTCCATTGCATCAATGGATTTCCGCATGGACGAGTGGGGCGTCGACGTGGCGGTCACCGGCTCGCAAAAGGGCTTTATGCTGAGCGCGGGCCTCGCCATCGTCGGCTTCAGCCCCAAGGCGATGGAGGCGACCAAGACCGCCCAGCTGCCGCGCACCTTCTTTGACGTGCATGACATGGCCAAGGGCTATGCCAACAACGCCTATCCCTACACGCCTGCCGTGGGTCTGATGAACGGGCTCAATGAATCCTGCAAGATGTTGCTGGCTGAGGGACTGGAGAACGTCTTTACCCGCCACCACCGCATCGCCGAAGGGGTGCGTGCCGCCGTGGGCGCCTGGGGGCTGGAGCTCTGCGCCGCGTCGCCGGAGGTCTACTCCGACACCGTCAGCGCCATCCGCACGCCCGAAGGGTTCAACGCCACCGATATCGTGACCCATGCCGCCGACAAATACGGCGTCGCCTTTGGTGTGGGTCTGGGCGAGGTCGCAGGCAAAGTGTTCCGCATCGGCCACCTCGGCAGCCTGACCGATGTGATGGCACTCTCCGGGATAGCCACCGCCGAGATGTGCATGGTCGACCTTGGCCTTGATATCCAACTCGGCTCCGGCGTTGCAGCAGCGCAAGATTATTATCGCGGCAACGCGACCTCAGCGCAGCAGGACGCCGCCTGATGAAGGACAGCGCGATGTATATCCCCACCTATGAGGACATGCTGGCGGCGCATGAGCGGATTGCCCCGCACATCCGCCGCACGCCAGTCCGCACCTCGGCCTACCTGAACGAGCTGACCGGCGCGGAGCTGTTCTTCAAATGCGAGAACTTTCAGGAGCCGGGCGCCTTCAAGGTGCGCGGAGCCAGCAACGCGGTCTTCGGCCTGGACGAAGCGCAGGCGGCCAAGGGCGTGGCGACGCATTCGAGCGGCAACCATGCCTCCTGCCTGTCCTATGCGGCGATGCTGCGCGGCATTCCCTGCAACGTGGTGATGCCGCGCACCGCGCCGCAAGCCAAGAAGGACACTGTGCGCCGCTATGGTGGCAAGATCACCGAATGCGATCCCTCCACCTCGTCGCGCGAGGAGACCTTTGCCCGCGTGCAGGCCGAGACCGGCGGCGATTTTGTGCATCCCTACAATGACCCGCGTGTGATCGCGGGCCAGGGCACCTGCGCCAAGGAATTCGTGGAACAGACCGACGGTCTTGACCTTGTGGTGGCCCCGATCGGCGGCGGTGGCATGATCTCTGGCACCTGCCTGACCCTGTCGACGCTGGCGCCCGAGACCAAGATCATCGCGGCGGAGCCCGAGCAGGCCGATGACGCCTACCGCAGCTTCAAGGCGGGCTACATCATCGCCGATGACGCGCCCAAGACCATCGCCGACGGGCTGCTGGTGCCGCTGAAGGATCTGACCTGGCATTTTGTGTCGAGCCACGTATCCGACATCTTCACCGCCTCCGATCCCGAGATCATCGACGCGATGAAGCTGATCTGGAAGCACCTGCGCGTGGTGATGGAGCCTTCATCGGCTGTGCCCCTCGCCACCATCCTGAAAAACCCCGATGCGTTCAAAGGCAAGCGCGTCGGCATCATCATCACCGGCGGCAATGTCGACCTCGACAAACTGCCCTGGACCCTGTGAAACCCACTAAGGGAGTGACCAAAATGAATGCACCCGTGAATTTCGACAATCTCGAAGTTGGCTACGACGTCCCTGCCCTGCCCGGCATGGACGAAGCCGATATCCAGACCCCATGCCTTGTGCTGGATCTGGACGCGCTGGAGCGCAACATCAAGAAGATGGGCGACTATGCCAAGGCGCATGGCATGCGTCACCGCGTGCACGGCAAGATGCACAAATCGGTGGATGTGGCCAAGCTGCAGGAAACCCTGGGCGGCGCGGTTGGCGTCTGCTGTCAGAAAGTCTCCGAAGCCGAAGTCTTTGCCCGCGGCGGCATCAAGGACGTGCTGGTCTCCAACCAGGTGCGGGACGCGGCCAAGATCGACCGCCTCGCCCGGCTGCCGAAACTGGGCGCGCGCACCATCGTCTGTGTCGATGACATCGCCAATGTCGCCGATCTTTCCGCCGGCGCGACCAAGCACGGCACCCAGATCGAGTGCTTTGTCGAGATCGACTGCGGCGCCGGGCGCTGCGGTGTGACCACATCCGAGGCGGTTGTAAAAATCGCGCAAGCTATCGACGCCGCCGACGGCCTGAAGTTCACCGGCATCCAGGCCTATCAGGGCGCCATGCAGCACATTGACAGCTATGAGGGCCGCAAGGAGAAACTCGACATCGCCATCGCGCAGGTGACCGAGGCCATCGAGGCGCTGAAAGCTGCGGATCTGGAGCCAGAGCTGGTCTCCGGCGGTGGCACCGGCTCTTACTACTTCGAGAGCAACTCCGGTGTTTTCAACGAGTTGCAGTGCGGCTCCTACGCCTTCATGGACGCAGATTATGGCCGTATCCTCGACAAGGACGGCAACCGCATCGACCAGGGCGAATGGGAGAACGCGTTCTTCATCCTGACCCAGGTGATGAGCCACGCAAAATCCGACAAGGCGATTGTTGACGCTGGCCTCAAGGCGCAATCGGTGGACAGCGGGTTGCCGTTCATCTTTGGCCGCACGGATGTGGAATACGTCAAATGCTCCGACGAGCATGGCGTGGTTGCCGACCCCGACGGCGTGCTCAAGGTCGGCGAAAAGCTGAAGCTGGTGCCGGGCCACTGTGACCCCACCGCCAATGTGCACGACTGGTACGTCGGCGTGCGCGGCGGCAAGGTCGAGACCCTGTGGCCGGTATCGGCGCGTGGCAAGGCCTACTGACGATCAACCCCGAACTGGCGGAGGTGCGCATCGCCGCCCTCCGCCGACTTTTTATTGTGCCTCGCGGCCCCGACAAGCGGGTCGCGCCCGAGCCTCGATGAGTGCGTAAGCGCCCTCTCGGGGGGAGGGCCGGGCGCGGTCCGGGCTGTCAGCCCGCGCCAGACGAATGGAGACACCTCATGTATATCGTTCCCGAACGGGCGATTGCCGACCTGATGACCCGCAAGGCCGCCTTTGACGCGGTGGAGCAGGTCTTTGCCGCCATGGCCGCCGGTGACGCCTACAACTTTCCGGTGGTGCGCGAGGCCATCGGCCATGAAGACGCGCTCTACGGCTTCAAGGGCGGCTTTGACCGCGCGGGCCTGACGCTGGGGCTGAAGGCCGGCGGCTACTGGCCCAACAACCTGGAAAAGCGCGGGCTGATCAACCACCAGTCCACCGTTTTCCTGTTTGATCCCGACACCGGAAAGGTGCGCGCCATGGTCGGCGGCAACCTCTTGACCGCTCTGCGCACGGCGGCGGCGTCGTCGGTGTCGATCAAGCATCTCGCGCGCGAGGACGCCAAGGTGATCGGCATGATCGGCGCCGGGCATCAGGCCAAGTTCCAGCTGCGCGCCGCGCTGGAACAGCGCGACTTCGACAAGGTGATCGGCTGGAACCTGCATCCCGAAATGCTGCCGAACCTCGAAGAGGTCGCCACCGAGGCTGGCCTGCCGTTCGAAGCCGTGGAACTGGATGGTCTGAAAGAGGCGGATGTGATCATCTCCATCACCTCGTCGTTTGATGCCACTCTCAAGGCCGATCAGGTCAGCCCCGGCACCCATATCGCCTGCATGGGCACCGACACCAAAGGCAAGCAGGAGGTCGATCCCGAACTGTTGGTGCGCGCCGATGTCTTTACCGACGAGGTGGCGCAGTCCATTTCCATCGGCGAGGCGCAGCACGCGGTGGCGCAGGGGCTGATTGCGGAGGCCGATGTGGCGCAGCTGGGTGCGGTCATCAACGGCGCGCATCCGGGCCGGACCTCGGCGGAGCAGATCACCCTCTTTGACGGCACCGGCGTCGGCCTGCAGGATCTGGCCGTGGCCTCGTCGGTCGTTGAACTCGCGGTCAAACAGGGCATCGCCATCGAGGTGGATTTCTGATCTCGACCCGGCGTCACACCACCACTCACGAAAAACGCCCCGCAGATTTGCGGGGCGTTTTTTGTTTACGTCAGGCCGGATCGGCGCGCGGTGCCTCAAGGCCCTGCAGGTAGGCCTGCCCCCGGCTGGTAATGAAATCCACCAACAGCCTGACTTTGGGATCTTGAAATTTCTTGTGCGGGTAAAGACAGCCGAAAGTCGCCGGGATCGGATGCGCCTCGGGCAGGATTTCCACTAGTGCGCCGCTGCGCAGTGCCTGCGCCACCTCAAACCTCGGCTTGTTGATGATACCGCGCCCGTCCAGCGCCCAGTTCAGCAGCACATCGCTGTCATCGGCGTCATATTTGCCTTTCACCTCGAACTTACGAAAGCCGGACCTGGTGTTCAGGGTCCAGTAGTATTCCGGCGAGCGCGGATAGCGCAGCAACAGGCAATTGTGCCCCTTCATCAAATCTTCGGGCGCGTCTGGTGTGCCGAACCGCTCCAGATAGTCGGGCGCGGCGCATAGCACCCGGTCACAGGTGGCGATCTTGCGCATCTTCAGGCTGGAATCATGCGGGTTGCCCACGAAGAACGCCACATCGATGCCATCGGCAAGGATATCCACCTTGCGGTCCGACATCCGCATGCGCACCTCGATGTCGGGATGGGCCTCGACAAAATCCGGCACCAAGGGGGCGATGATGCGTCGCCCGGCGGCGAGTGGCGCGGTCACCCGCAGCGTGCCGCGCGGCGCCCCGGAGAATTGCGCCACCACGGTTTCGGCCTCGTCCACGGCGCTCAGGATGCGCAGCGCTTCCTTGTAGAACTCGCTGCCCACCTCAGTCGGCGTCAGTGATCGGGTGGTGCGATTGAACAGCCGCACGCCCAGATGCTGCTCCAGTTCCTTGATTCGTTTGCTCGCCACCGCAGGGGTCAGACGCAGGTCGCGCCCGCCCGAGGTGATGCTGCCCAGTTCCACCACCCGGCAGAACACCCGCAGGCTCTCAAGATACGCCATTATAAGCCATTCAAAATCCTCAACACTTGTGCGCACGCCCAGTATACACGCACGTTCGGCGCGCTTCTTTCAACGATTTGTTGAAAGTATTTCGCAAAGCCCACCATATTTAGAGGCAGTCATAAACAGTAAACTCCCGACACTCCTGCCAGGCAGGAGATGGAATTGGGAGGGCAAATGGCTCAGCAGAACGATATCCGCTTCCTTCTGAACGGGGAGGAGAAGACCGTCACCGAGGTGAAGGCAACGCTCACGCTTCTGGATTACCTGCGTCTGGAACAGCGGCTGACCGGCACCAAGGAAGGCTGCGCCGAGGGTGACTGCGGCGCCTGCACGGTTCTGGTTGGACGTCTGCATCAGGGCCAGCTGCACTACGAGACGGTGAATGCCTGCATTCGTTTTCTGGCCTCGCTCAACGGCTGCCACATCGTCACCGTCGAACATCTTTCCGGCCCCATGGGCCGCCTGCACCCCGTCCAACAAGCGATGGTGGATTATCACGGCAGCCAGTGCGGCTTTTGCACGCCGGGCTTCGTGATGTCGCTCTATGCATTGTGGATGGGCAACCCTGAGCCTTCGGTACAGGAGGTCGAGACCGCCATCCAAGGCAACCTCTGCCGCTGCACCGGCTATGAGCCGATCGTGAAGGCGGCAATGGCGGTGACGCAATACGGCTCTCCCGCGCATGACCACCTGACCCGCGAGCGCACGGATGTGACCGCGCGGCTGATGGCGCTGCAGCCAAAATCGCGTATCGAGACCGGCCCCGAAGACGACCGCGCCATTCTGCCGCTGGATGTGGCCGATCTGGCAAAGGTGCTGGACGAAAACCCCAAGGCCACCATCGTAGCAGGCTCAACCGATGTGGGGCTGTGGGTGACCAAATTCATGCGTCCGATCTCTCCGGTGGTCTTCATCACCCATCTGGAGGGGCTGAAGTCCATCGACCTGAATGAAGATGCGCTGACCATCGGCGCCGGCGTGACCTATTCCGAGAGCGAGGCCGCGATCCGCGAGGCCTTCCCGTATCTCGGCGACTACTGGGA
Source organism: Tritonibacter sp. SIMBA_163 (assembly GCF_046535935.1). Lineage (NCBI taxonomy): Bacteria > Pseudomonadati > Pseudomonadota > Alphaproteobacteria > Rhodobacterales > Paracoccaceae > Tritonibacter > Tritonibacter sp. SIMBA_163. The sequence goes on along the minus strand of NZ_JAWJBP010000015.1, from coordinate 48,406 downwards.
CCGCATCGCCGGTTGGCAGGTGCGCAACATGGGCACCATCGGCGGCAATATCGCCAATGGCTCGCCGATCGGGGATACGCCGCCGGTGCTGATCTCGCTTGGTGCGGAGGTCATGCTGCAAAGTACACGCGGCACCCGCATCTTGCCGCTCGAGGATTTCTTCATCGACTATGGCAAACAGGACCGCGAGGCAGGCGATTTTGTTGCCGCCATCCGCATTCCGCGCAGCCAACCGGGCCAGATCGACGCCGCCTACAAGATCTCCAAACGCCGCGACGAGGATATCTCCTCCGTCGCCGCCGGGGTCAGTGTCACCGTCACCGAAGGCATCATCACCGCCGCCCGTCTGGCGTTTGGCGGCATGGCCGCGACGCCCAAACGGGCCGCGCAGGCCGAAGCCGCGCTGATCGGACAGCCCTTCACAGCTGCAACCTTCGATGCGGCAGCAAAGGCGCTGACCCAAGATTTCACCCCGCTCAGCGATTGGCGGGCCAGCGCGGACTACCGGACTACGGTCGCGGCCAACCTGCTGCGCCGGTTTCAGCTGGAACATGACACCAATCAGGACGCGCCGGTGCGTCTGGCCATCGCGTGAGGGAGGACAGGACCATGAAAGATCTGAACACCACCGCCGAGATCAAGGGCGCCGCCCACCAGGACCTCAAGCACGACAGCGCCATCAAGCAGGTGCAGGGCCGGGCCGACTACACCGATGACATCGCCGAACCTGTGGGCACCCTGCACGCCTATCTCGGGGTTTCCACCGTGGCACATGCCAACATCCGCGGCATGGATCTGTCCCGGGTGCGCTCTGCGCCGGGCGTGGTGACCGTGCTGACCGCCGACGACATCCCCGGCGTCAATGACGTCAGCCCCACCGGCAAACATGACGAGCCGGTGTTTCCGACCGAAAAGGTGGAATTCCACGGCCAGCCGCTGTTTGCGGTGATCGCCGAGAGCCGCGATGCGGCCCGCCGGGCGGCGGAACTGGCGGATGTCGACTATGAGGTGCTGCCGCACGCGCTGGATGCGATTTCGGCCCGCGACGCTGGCATGCCGATGGTCACCGACCCGCTGAAACTGGAGCGCGGCGATGTGGAGGCTGGTCTGGCCGAAGCACCGCACCGGCTGCAGGGCCGCGTCACCGTCGGCGGGCAGGATCACATGTATCTCGAGGGCCATATCGCCTTTGCCATTCCGGGCGAGGATGACGATGTGATCGTGCATTGCTCCACCCAGCACCCAAGCGAGGCGCAGCATATGGTGTCTCATGTGCTGGGCGTGCCGTCGAATGCGGTGGTGGTGAACGTGCGCCGCATGGGCGGCGGGTTTGGCGGCAAGGAAAGCCAGATGAACCTGTTCTGTGCTGTCGCAGCCCTTGGCGCCAAGAAGCTGAACCGACCCGTCAAGATCCGCCCCGACCGCGATCAGGACATGACGGCAACCGGCAAGCGGCATGACTTTGTGATCGACTATGATCTCGGCTTTGACGGTGAGGGGCGCATTCAGGCGGTGGACAGCCAGTTTGCAGCGCGCTGCGGCTATTCCTCGGACCTATCCGGCCCGGTGACGGATCGCGCGCTGTTTCATGCCGACAACGCTTATTTCTATCCTCACGTCCGCCTGATATCCTGCCCACAGAAGACAAATACAGTCTCTAACACGGCGTTTCGCGGCTTCGGCGGCCCCCAGGGCGTGGTCGCCGCAGAGCGGATGATCGAGGAGATTGCCTATGCGCTTGGCAAGGACCCGCTGGAGGTGCGCAAGGCCAATTTCTACGGCGAGATCGGCGATGGGCGCACCCTCACCCCCTATCATCAGGAGGTCGAGGACAATGTGATCGGTCGCATTGTCGAGGAGCTGGAAGAGAGCAGCGACTATCAGGCCCGCCGTGCAGAGATCATTGCCGACAATGCCAAGGGCGGCATCATCCGTCGTGGCATCGCGCTGACCCCGGTCAAATTCGGCATCTCCTTCACCGCCACGTGGTACAATCAGGCCGGAGCGCTGATCCACATCTACAACGACGGTTCGATCCATCTGAACCACGGTGGCACCGAGATGGGTCAGGGCCTGAACACCAAGGTCGCGCAGGTGGTGGCCGAGGCGTTCCAGGTTGATTTCGACCGCATCAAGATCACCAAGACCACCACGGAAAAAGTTCCGAACACATCGGCCACGGCGGCCTCCTCCGGGTCTGACCTGAACGGCATGGCGGCGCTGGATGCCTGCGAACAGATCAAGACTCGGCTGGTCAAATTCGCTGCCGAGAGCCGGGGCGTGGCAGAAAGCGCCGTCAGCTTTGGCCCCAACCACATTCGCATCGGCGAGGAGGTGGTGGACTTCGCCGCCTTCATTCGCGAGGCCTATATGGCGCGGGTGCACTTGTCGGCAGCAGGCTTCTACAAGACGCCCAAGATCCACTGGGACCGCGCGGCGGGCAAGGGACGGCCGTTCTACTATTACGCCTATGGCGCGTCCTGCTCGGAGGTCGCCATCGACACGCTCACCGGCGAATACCGGGTCGAGCGCACGGACATCCTGCATGACGTGGGTCGCTCGCTGAACCCGATCTTGGACAAAGGGCAGGTTGAGGGCGCGTTTATCCAGGGCATGGGCTGGCTCACCACCGAGGAGCTGTGGTGGGATGATGCAGGGCGCCTGCGCACGCATGCGCCTTCGACCTACAAGATCCCGCTGGCCTCGGACCGGCCGCGCAGTTTCAACGTGAAGCTCGCTGACTGGTCGGAAAACCGCGAGATGACCATCAAACGCTCCAAGGCCGTGGGCGAGCCGCCCTTCATGCTGGGGATCTCGGTTCTGGAGGCGCTGTCGATGGCTGTGGCTTCGGTTTCCGACTATCGCGAATGCCCGCGTCTGGAAACGCCAGCCACGCCCGAGCGCGTGCTGATGGCAGTCGAACGGCTGAAGGCCGGAGTGTAAGCCCATGATGCAGGCAGAGAAACTCAGACAGTATCTCGACGCCGCCGGTCCGGTGGCAAGCCTGCGGCTCACGCGGGTGCGGGGGTCGTCCCCCCGTGCCACCGGCACCGAGATGTTCGTGCGCGCCGAGACCCTGTTCGGCACCATCGGCGGCGGCCAGCTGGAACATATCGCAATCGAGGCGGCGCGGGATTTGCTGGCCGCCGGCAACCTGTCGCACCATATGGATGTACCCTTGGGGCCGGAGATCGGCCAGTGCTGCGGCGGGCGGGTGGAGATCGCCATCACCCGCATGAGCGCCTCTGACAAATCCGCCGCAGTCGAGGCCGCGCAGGTCGAAGACGCCGCGCGTCCGGCGGTCCATATCCTTGGCGCGGGCCACGTGGGCCGCGCACTTGCGGATCTGTTCCAGCATCTGCCGCTGCGCACGGTGCTGATCGACCAGCGACAGGACGAGCTGGACCAATCCGAAGCTTTGGTCGAGCGTCGCCTCAGCGCGATCCCCGAGATCGAGGTGATGAACGCCGCCCCCGGCAGCGCCTTCATTGTGCTGACCCATGACCACGGGCTTGATTTCCTGCTGACCTCGGCGGCGCTGCAACGCGGCGACGCGGCTTATGTGGGGATGATCGGCTCTGCCACCAAGCGGGCGAAATTCGCCAGCTGGACACAAGAACACTGCGACGGGCTTTCTGTTGCAGACCTGATCTGCCCTATCGGGGCAGGCGGCAGCCGCGACAAGCGGCCTGCTGTGATCGCCGCCCTTGTGGCAGCCGAAGTGATCACCGCGCTGACCTCTGAAACTGCCGCATTTCACCCCGACTTCGGGGACGCTGTCTCGCATCTCGCGGCGCAGTGACACATCACCGGAGGCACGTGGAGGGAGGAGTACCGCCCGTGCATCCGGTTGTAAAAGGGAGGTCCCCATGAGGGATGGGAGTTATAAATACTCGCTGTTTCACCGCAGCGATTTCAGCGCGTTCTGGGCGCTGTTCACCGACAATCTCGTCAACTTGATGGTGCTGGCAGGCGTCTGTCAGTTCGTCTTTCAGATGCCCGCCGAGATCGTGTACGGGCGCATCGTTCCCGGGGCAGGCGTCGCGATCCTGGCTGGCATCATTGTCTATGTAGCGCTGGCGAAACGCGCGGCGGCGCAGCACGGGCGCGACGTGACCGCCCTGCCCTACGGCATTTCGACGCCGGTGATGTTTGTCTATCTGTTTGGCGTGATCGGACCGATCTACTGGGCGACCAATGATCCGTTAATCGCCTGGCAGGTGGGCATCGGGGCTGGTTTCATGGGCGGCATCGTCGCAGCCCTCGGCGCCCTCATCGGCCCCTGGCTGAAACGCGTAACACCGCGCGCCGGCATGCTCGGCACGCTGTGTGGTATTGCGCTGGTATTCATCGGCACCGTCCCGCTGGCCACCGTGTTCGAGAACCCCTACGTCGGCTTTGCCTCGATGATCATTATCCTCTGGGGGCTCGTGGGACGCTTCCGCCTGCCCTACAATATCCCTGCAGGTCTGCTGGCGCTGATCGTCGGCACCCTGGTGGCGCTGGCGCTTGGCACCTCCACCATCAGCGTCGAGGGCATCGGGTTCTACCCGCCGCTCCCTTACTTCGGGGATCTGATCGCGGGCATCCAGTATCTGTTTGTGAACCCGGAGCTGTTCCTGGTGCTGGTCCCGGTGCAGATCTATAATTTTATCGAGACCATGAACAACGTCGAGAGCGCTGAAAGTGCGGGCGACCATTACCCAGTGGCCACCTGCCAGATCACTGACGGGGTGGGCACCATGATCGGTGCGGTCTTCGGTTCGCCCTTCCCGACCACCGCCTATATCGGCCATCCGGCCTACAAGCGCATGGGCGCGCATGCGGGTTACATCATCGGGGTTGGCACGGTGATCCCGCTGGCGGCGATCTTCGGCCTGCTGGCCTTCCTCAACAACCTGATCCCGGTGGCTGCTGCCGCACCCGTGCTGGTCTTCGTGGCGCTGAGCCTGATCACCAATACCGCCCATTCGGTCAAGACCGAGCATATGGCGGCTGTCACCATCGCGATGATGCCGCATGTCTCCGCATTCCTGATGGTGAAATGGGGCTCGCTCATCGGTGCGCTCGGCGCGGTTGGTGTCGCGGGCGTGCCGCAGCTGGGCGATGACGCGCTGACGGCGGCGCTGCTGCAGCAGGGCGCGCATTTCAGTGGTCATCTGTCGCTGTCACAGGGGGCAATCCTGACTGGCCTGATCTGGGGCGCGATCGTCGCCAGCGTCATCGACGGCAACTTCCGCAACGCGGGGGGCTTTGCCCTGGCGGCGGCGGCTATGGCGTCGATCGGGGTGATCCATGGCGCAAGCCTTCACTGGCCCGAACTCGGCGGTGTTTCCGGCGGCTATTTGATCGCAGCTGCGTTCCTGTTCATCTACCCTCTGTTCCACAAGGACGATGATCTGGTGAACAACAACGCCGTGGTCGACGAGGTGTCCCCTCAGGCTGCCGAATAGTCAAAGCCGTTCGTCATACCCTAGTGAAGGGTCGGGCCATATCCTTCGGGATGTGGCCCGTTTTCATATCAGATCCTGATGCGTCAGATGATCTCTCCGACCGCGATCAGCCCGTGTCAGGCACCACCGGCATTGAGAACCCGGTCTTCACCCGGTCCATCACCGCGCTGGTGCGAAAGCGCAGCACGTTCTCCTCTGCAAAGAACTGACGGCGGGTGAAGTCATCGTAATCCGCCATGTCACGGGCCGAGATCATCAGGACAAAATCCGCGTTTCCGGTCACGTAGTAGCACTGCATGACCTCCGGCGCGGCCCGCATCTGGGCCTTGAACCGGTCCAGATCCTCCATCCGTTCGTTCTGCAGCGTCACCTCGACGATCAGCAGCAACCCGCGCCCTACCTTATCGGGCGCAAGCACAGTGATTTCGGATTCCACTACATCGGAGGCCCGCAGCCGCGCCAGCCGCTTGCGGCAGGCATCGGGCGACAACCCCACCCGCTGTGACAACGCCTCCGCCGTCAGCCGGGCATCGGTCTGGATCGCCTCCAGGATGAGCGCATCGAATCTGTCCATGTCAAAAGATATGTCGGAATTTCGGCTCCCGTGTAAGACAGGGAGCCACTCAAAGCCCAATTTCGGACAAGAGCTTACTACTTTTGCCGAATATCGGCCCCATGGAGGCCGAGAATTCCGGGATACGCCACCACGGACGCGATAGACTGGCAAATATCACCAGTACAGGAGCCCGCATCATGACCGTCACCTTTGCCAATCCGCACCGCGGTCGGGGCCTCGATCTGGACGCGCCATTTCCCTGCAGCGATGCCTCCGGGGTGATGCAACTGCTGGGGCGGTGCCCAGCGCATGCCGAGACCGCGCTGCTGGATCTGCCGGAACTGGCCGCCCGTTGTGGCGTGGCGCAGGTCTACCTCAAGGACGAACGCAACCGCATGGGGCTGGGCAGTTTCAAGGCGCTCGGCGCCGCCCATGCCATTGCAAGGGCAGCGGCGGATCGTGTTGTGGACAGCGCCTGGCAGCAAGCGCTTGTCGGCCAGACCTACGTCACCGCCAGCGCCGGAAACCATGGCCTGTCGGTGGCAGCCGGGGCGGCGCTGTTCGGCGCGCGGACGGTGGTCTACCTGGCCGAGACCGTGCCCGAGAGCTTTGCCGCCCGACTGCGGGCCAAAGGCGCCGAGGTGGTGCGCGAGGGCCGCGACTACGAGGCCAGCATGGCAGGCGCCGAGATCGCGGCAGAGGTCAAAGGCTGGACGCTGCTGTCCGACAGCTCCTGGCCCGGCTATGTCGACCTGCCCTATCTGGTGATGGAGGGGTACCTACAACTGGCGCAGGAGGCCGCGACCCAAATCCCGCAGCCGCCGACCCATATCCTGCTGCAAGCCGGTGTCGGGGGGCTGGCCGCCGCCGTGGCCGCCCATGCCCGCCGGACCTGGGGCGATGCACCGCAGATCATCGTGGTGGAGCCCGAAGCCGCCCCAGCCCTGGTGGAGAGCATCCGCGCCGGTGCGGTGGTCGACACAGCCGGCCCCGTCTCTGCCATGGGGCGCTTGGATTGCAAGACACCCTCGATGATCGCGCTGCAAGGCCTCGCCCGCGACGCGGATCTGTTTGTCACCCTCACGGAGGAGGAGGCAGCAACCGCCGTCACCACGCTTGCGGACCATGGGCTGGCGACCACACCCTCCGGCGCCGCCGGGATTGCCGCCTTGCTGGCGGGCTTGGACCTGCCCCCTGAGGCCCGGGTGCTTGCCATCCTCAGCGAAGGGCCGGAAGATGCCTGACACCTCGCTGATCTTTCCCACGTCCGAATATCAGGCGCGGGTGCGGGCGCTACAGGATGCTATGGGGCATGCAGGTCACGATGCGCTGCTGCTGACCAGCCCTGCGGATGTGTTCTATGTCACCGGCTTCCTGACCCGGTTCTGGGAAAGTCCGGCCCGCCCGTGGTTCATGGTGGTGCCCGCGACGGGTGTCCCGGTTGCGGTCATCCCCGCCATTGGCGCCGAGCTGATGCAACGCACATGGATTACGCAGATCCGCACCTGGGAGGCGCCTGACCCTGTGGATGACGGTGTCAGCCTGCTGCGGGACACGCTGGCGACATTGGTGCCCGAACATGGCTCCGTCGGCCTGCCGATGGGGCTGGAGACACACCTGCGGATGCCGCTGACAGACTATGAGCGCCTGCGCGATGGCCTTGCGCCCCGCCGGTTTGCCGATGCCACCGAGGTCGTGCAGCGGGTCCGAGAGATCAAGTCGGAGGCCGAGGTCGAGAAGATCCGCAGCACCTGTGCCATCGCCGCGCGCGCCTTTGACCGGGTGCCGGAGAGCGCAGGGGCTGGCCGTCCGCTCGACGCCGTGTTTCGCGATTTTCAGGCTCTATTACTGGGCGAAGGGGCCGATTGGGTCAGTTATCTGGCAGGCGGCGCCGGTCCCGAGGGCTATGGCGATGTCATCTCGCCCGCGCCTGCGCGCGCCCTCACTCAGGGCGATGTGCTGATGCTCGACACCGGCGCAGTGCGCGAGGGGTACTTCTGCGATTTCGACCGCAACTATGCTATCGGACCGGCCTCGGATCTGGCGCGTCGCACCCATGCCGCGCTCTGGTCCGCCACCGAGGATTGCCTGCAGGCGTTGCGCCCCGGCATGTCGGCGCGGGACGCACATCATATCCTGACCGAAGCCCTTGTGCGCCACGGCGCCACGCCCGGTGGCGGTCGGTTGGGCCATGGGTTGGGGCTGACCCTGACCGAATGGCCCTCCTTCACACCGAAGGACAACACGCCGCTGCGCGCGGGCATGGTGCTGACGCTGGAACCCGGAGCGATCCTGCGCCCGGGCTGCATCATGGTGCATGAGGAAAACATCGTCCTGCGCGAGAGTGGCGCTGAACTGCTGTCGCCCCGCGCCCCTGCCGAGCTGCCGGAGATCACCTGATGGTACATTTTCCATATGAGATCGCGGAAGACACCCGCCCCCGCCTCGGACTGATCACTCTGCAGGTGGATGAGACCATCGAAGAGGATTTTCGTCGCATGATCCCGCAGGATAAGGCACGGCTGCATGTCACCCGCGTGCCCTCAGGCGCCGAACTAACGCCGGACACGATCGCCGCAATGGCGGGTGACCTACCGCAGGCCGCAGCGCTACTGCCACCCGCCGCGCGGTTTTCCGTGGTTGCCTATGGCTGCACCTCCGGTACCACGCTGATCGGCGCGGCTCGGGTGCAGGCACTGGTCGCCGCCAGCGTCACCACAGAGGCGGTCACCAATCCGCTGACCGCCGCGTTGACCGCCATCCGCGCGCTTGGCCTGTCGCGCGTCGGGATCGTATCGCCCTATATCCCGTCGGTCGCCGCCCCGATCCGCGCGGCCTTCGAGACTGCGGGGATCGCGGTGCCGGACATGATCGGGTTTGGCGAGGAGATCGAGGCCCGTGTGGCCCGCATCGCGCCCGCATCGGTTTGCGCAGCCGCCACCGCGCTTGCGTCACAAGCTCCGCTGGATGCAGTTTTCCTCTCCTGCACCAATTTGCGAACGCTTGAGGTGATCCCAACACTCGAAGAACAGTTGGGCCTGCCGGTGCTGAGTTCCAATCAAGTCCTCGGCTGGCATATGGCAGGCCTCGCGGGCCTTGCGGTGGCGGATCTGGCTGTGCCGGGCGTTCTGGGCAAAAAAGCGGCGCAGCATTAAGCTGCGCCGCCCGTTCATTCGCACTCTCCACCGGACGTGAAGGTAATTAGCCCTTAGACACGCACCATATCGCGGGGCATTTCGGAAAAGATCTCCGCGCCGTCTTCGCGCAGGATGACGATCTCCTCCAAACGGATGCCGAACTTACCCTCAAGGTAGATGCCCGGCTCGATCGAGAACACATTGCCCTCGGCCAGCACAACCTCGGAATTGGCGGCGATATAGGGCGGTTCGTGAATGTCGATACCGAGACCATGGCCGGTGCGATGCAGGAAACGATCTCCATAGCCCGCAGCCGTGATCACATCGCGGGCGGCCTTGTCGATATCGCTTGCCACAACACCGGGCTTGGCCACCGCGAGTGCGGCCTGAACGGCCTTCTCGACAACGGCAAAAACCTCCTCGTATCTTTCTTCAGGCGTACCAAAGTAGCCGCAGCGGGTCATGTCGGACGGGTAGCCATCCAGACGGCAGCCGGTATCAATCAGCACGGCGGAGTTGCGGGTCAGCGGGGTGTCACCGGGTGTGTGGTGCGGGAAAGCACCGGATGCGCCGAAACAGATCGAACAGAACTCCAATGTTGCACCGGCAGCGGCATACTCGGATTTGATCAGCTCGACGATTTCACGCTCGGTCACACCTTCACGCAGCGCCGCAAAGGCAGCCTTGACCGCCTTGTCGTTGGTCAAATGCGCGGCTTTGATCGCGTGGTATTCGCTGTCGTCCTTGGAGGCCCGCAACAGGCTCACGGTGTCATCGGCAAAACGACGACGCGGGTTGTCCAGTGCGTCCAACAGGCGCAGAGAGAAATCGGTGCGCATGGTCTCATCCAGAACCACCGACAGGTTCGGGCGCGTCGCACCGCAGGCCTCAAGCAGTGCGGCCAGGGCCGCGTCCGGGCCATCGTCATCCCGCCATGGATGGAACGGCAGGTCGGTATCTTTGCGCGCGGCGGCGGCATTCAGCGCCGGCATCAAAAAGCCCGCATAAGACTGGCTCACCAAGAGCATCACCGGGCGTTCATCGCCATGAGGATGCACACCAGACAGCCACGCCATATGGCTGGACGGACCAAGGGCAACAAGATCGGTGCCTGTCAGCTCCATACGGGCACGCAGAGCAGCGAGGCGGGCGGCGGTCAGCGGGAATTCGGTCATCAAGGGCTCCGGGGAATGAGGGGGGAGATATGGAATTCGGGCCGCCGGTGACACGGCAGCCCGAAAAGGTTCAGATTATTCTTTTTCCACCAGACGGTAGAAAACGAAGTCAGAGGTTGCGCCGTTCACGTAGCCGGACACCCCTTCGTTCATGGCAACCTGATAGGCCGCCTGGAACATGATCACGATGGGAGACTCTGCCTGCACGTCTTTTTGCAGCTCGCGGTACATGTCGAGACGGGCATCCGCGTCGCTTTCCGACAGCGCTGCCATGGTCCGCTTGTTCATCTCTTCCGGCACGGCCCATGCATTGCGCCATGTGGTGGTCGCTGCATAATTGTCGTCAGAGTTGTCGGAGTTATAGGCAAAGGCCTTGGCGTTGGAATGCGGATCCATGAAGTCCGGGCCCCAATACAGCAGCATCGCCTCATGGCTGCGCTCACGGTATTTGGTGATCACCTGGCTGCCGGTGCCCGGCAGGATCTCAAAGTTGATGCCCGCATCGGCAAAGCTCGCTTGCAGCGACTGCGCCATATCGGTGAAGGGCGCGGCGTTGATCACATCCAGCGACACTGTGATCGGGGTCTCGATACCGGCCTCGGACAGGATGCTCTTGGCCTTTTCCGGGTCATAAGAGAACGGGGTCTCATCATAAGAACCGGGGAAGCCTTTGGGCCAAAACGCCTGATGCACGTCCATCTGACCTTTGATGATCGTGTCGGTCATACCTTTGTAGTCGACCAGATAGCGTGCCGCTTCCCAAACAGCGGGGGGCGTCAGGCTCTCGGTTTTCTGGTTGAACGACAGGAAGTGGACAGCCGCCTGCGGGAAGGTGTCGACCTTGATCTCGCCACTGTCGAGCGAGGCCACCTGATCCGGCGTCATGTTGCGGGCCAGATCCACGTCGCCTTGCTCCAGCAACAGCTGCTGAGTGGCGCTCTCGGCCACATGGCGGATGATCACGCTGTCGATCTTCGGCGCGCCGTTGAAATAGGTCGGGTTCGCCTGCATGCGCACCATCTGACCGGCCGCATAGCGCTGCAGCGTGAAGGGACCGGAACCGGCTGCATTGGCGTTGAGCCACGCATTGCCCATGTCGCCGTCAACTTCGTTCTCCTGCACCAGCTTGCTGTCAACGATGGATGCGGGACGCGCGGCCAAGACGTTCAACACAAACGCCGGGGAGAAGTCGCCCGCGTATTTCACGGTCACCGTGTTGCCGTCACCAGTGACCATTTCACCGATGTTGTCCGCGTTCCAGCCCAGCTGGGTCAGGATGAACGCCGGGGTCAGGTTCAGCTTGATGACGCGGGAGAAGGAATAGACCACATCCTCTGCGGTCACAGGGTTGCCAGAGGCAAAACTCGCACCATCCCGCAGGGTGAAGGTGATGGTCTTTGCGTCAGGGTCGGTGACCCACTCCGAGGCCAGACCTGCCGCCAGAACGGTGGTGTCTTCGGCATCGTACTGAACCAGACGGTCATAGAGGTTGGTGACCAGCTCGCCAGAGGTGAACTCATAGGCCTGTGCCGGATCGATGGCGACGATATCGTCGATGTTTTGTGCCACGACGAGCACGCCCTCGGGCGTCTCGGCCAGCACAGCCGGCGCGGCAAGCGGCAAAAGCAGCGCGCTGGCCAGCAGTGTTGTCTTCAGGTGTTTCACGGGAGGTCTCCTTGTTGGATTGAACTTCTAATCTGTCTGTCGCGGTTTACGCGTTCTGCTTGTGGGACAGTTCCGGTAGCTCGATGGCGCCTTTGCGATTGAGAACTGTCAGCGTCCCGGTCCAGAGGATGCGGGCCGTGCGGTCGGTCGGGTTGGTCCATGCGTGCGGGGTGTTGCCGCTGTAGTGCAGGCTGTCGCCCGAGGTCATGGCAAAGGTCTGGCCGTCCAATGTCTGCTGGATCTCGCCCTCAAGGACAAAGATGATCTCTTCGCCCTCATGGCTCACGGTTTCCGAGACATAGGCGGGCGGTATATGCAGGATATAGGACGACATCTCAGAGCCGGGAAAATCTGCGCCCAGCGCCTCGTAGCGCAGCGAGGAATCATCCAGCGCAAAGAGCGGGCGGGTGCCGGCGCGGGTCAGGCCGTCAGAGGGCTTGGACGCCGAAATGAAATAGTCCAGCCCCACGTTAAGCGCCGCTGAGATCTGCGCCAGCGTGCCGAGCGACGGCGTTGCATTGTCGCGTTCCACCTGACTGAGATATCCGACCGAGACGCCGGATTTGTCACACAGCGCCTGCAAGGTCAGCTTCAGTTGCTTGCGGCGTTTGCGGATCGCTGGGCCGACACTGGGCTCTTGTAGTGTTTTTTCACGCGGCATTTTTGCTCTTCACACTTTGGGGTGGACCTGCGCCTGAAGCACCAGACCGGGTCACATTCCTGGATGTTCTCTCCATCAGGTTACAAAAAAAATTTTTGTCAGGCAAAAAAATTTTTGCACATTTCGAAAATTGTTTTATGCCTGATGCACCAACCACCGCGTCCGGGACCTGCCCGACGCAGAGTTTTCACGATGCCAGATCTCCCGCGCGCCGGGGGTTTTGGGAGGAGAAATGGGGACCAGACCCTTGAATACAGCCGCGCCTTCGCACGCTGCGCTGAGGAAAACCGCCGGGGCAATCGGTGGGTTTATCATCGTCACGCTCCTGACCTTTGTCGGGTTGATGGCGATCACCTTCTTCATCGGCCGCGTGATTCCGATCGACCCGGTTCTGTCCGTGGTCGGCGACCGTGCCACTCAGGAACAATATGATGCGGTCCGCATTGCCATGGGCCTCGACCGACCGCTGATCGCACAGTTCATCACCTACGTCGGCGATGTCTTTCAGGGTGATCTGGGCCATTCGGTGTCCACCAACCGCCCCGTCGCCGAAGACCTGGCGCGCGTCTTCCCGGCTACGCTGGAGATGGCGACCCTTGGCATTATCATCGGCGTCGGAATGGGGGTTCCACTGGGTGTCTGGGCCGCAGCAAGGCAGGGCACATGGGTGGATCAGCTGATCCGCGTCTTTGCGCTGCTTGGCTATTCGGTTCCCGCCTTCTGGCTCGGTCTTGTGGGTCTGGTCGTGTTCTACGCAGGCCTTGGCTGGGTCGGCGGTCCCGGGCGTGTCGATATCTTCTATGAAGGTTTGGTAGAGCCACGCACTGGCCTGCTGCTGGTCGATTCCCTGATCGCCGGCGACTTCGACGTGTTCTGGAGCGCGCTGGATCACCTGATCCTGCCTGCCACCATCCTTGGCTTCTTCTCGCTGGCCTATATCGCGCGGATGACCCGCAGCTTCATGCTGGATCAGCTCGGCCAAGAATATATCACCACCGCCCGTGTCAAAGGCGTGTCGGAATGGCGGGTGATCTGGACCCACGGCTTCCGCCCGATCCGAGTGCCTCTGATCACCGTGATCGGCCTCTCCTATGCCGCTTTGCTGGAAGGCTCGGTGATGATCGAGACGGTCTTTAGCTGGCCCGGTATCGGCAACTATCTGACCGTGGCGCTGCTCAATGCCGACATGAACGCCGTCCTTGGCGCCACATTGGTGATCGGGTCGGTCTTCATTCTCATCAACAAGCTGTCGGATGTGCTGTACCGCATTCTCGACCCGCGCAGCCGATAGGAGGGTACCATGACAACGATGACAAACTGGCTGCTCGACGACTCCCCCAGCTCCCGCCTGCAGGCCTCCTTGGGTCACAGCTACCGTGTTACACGGATGCTGATGCGCAATCCGCTGGCGGTTGTGGGCGCACTGATCCTCTTGATCCTGATCCTTGCGGCCATCTTTGCGCCGTGGATCGCGCCGCATAGTCCGCTGGGACAAAACCTCGGTCAACGCCTGCTGCCGCCTTCCGCCGCGCACTGGATGGGCACCGATGAACTGGGTCGTGATATTTTCAGCCGGGTGATCTACGGCGCGCGCATAACACTGCTGATCGTCGCAATGGTGGCGGTGATCTCCGCCCCACTTGGCCTGTTGATCGGCGCCATTTCCGGGTACTTTGGCGGTTGGGTGGACAAGGCGATGATGGGCGTGACGGATGTGTTCCTGTCGATGCCAAAGCTGATCCTGGCGCTGGCTTTTGTCGCCGCGCTTGGACCGGGGATCGAAAACGCAATCATCGCCATCGCCATCACGTCCTGGCCAGCCTATGCGCGGATCGCACGCGCCGAGACGCTGACCTTCCGCAACTCGGAATTCATCTCGGCCATGCGCCTGCTTGGCGCCTCGCATACACGGATCATCACCGGCCATGTTCTGCCACTGTGTACCTCGTCGATGATCGTGCGGGTTACGCTGGATATGGCAGGCATCATCCTGACCGCCGCTGGTCTGGGCTTCCTCGGCCTTGGCGCACAGCCGCCGCTGCCGGAATGGGGCGCGATGATCTCGCGCGGGCGGGCCTTTATCCTCGATCAGTGGTGGGTCGCCACCATGCCCGGCTTTGCCATCATCATCGTCTCGCTTGGCTTCTGTTTCCTGGGCGACGGTCTGCGTGACGTGCTGGACCCCAAACAGGGAGGCAAATCATGAGCCATTCCCACCAATCAGAACAGGCTCCTCTCTTGGAACTGGAAAACCTGCGCGTCAGCTTTCCCACGCCACAAGGGCGCGTCGAGGTGGTCAAGGGCCTGTCCTTCACCCTGGGTCGCGAACGTCTGGGCATCGTCGGCGAAAGCGGGTCGGGCAAATCGATGACCGGCCGCGCGATCCTGCGACTGGTACGCAGCCCGGGCCGTCAGCAAGCCGACAGGATGGTGTTTGACGGGATC
The DNA here is from genome assembly GCF_046535935.1 of Tritonibacter sp. SIMBA_163. Taxonomy (NCBI): domain Bacteria; kingdom Pseudomonadati; phylum Pseudomonadota; class Alphaproteobacteria; order Rhodobacterales; family Paracoccaceae; genus Tritonibacter; species Tritonibacter sp. SIMBA_163. The sequence continues at coordinate 33,314 of NZ_JAWJBP010000015.1, read as the reverse complement.
GACCTGGCAGGGCTGTCGGAACGCAAGATGCGCGACCTGCGCGGCGCGCGGATCTCGATGATCATGCAAGACCCGAAGTTCTCACTCAATCCGGTGATGACCATCGGCGCGCAGATCGCTGAGGCGCTCAAGACCCACGAGACCCTTGCCCGCAGCGAGGTCAAATCCCGCGTGCTGGAGATGCTGCATTCCGTGCGCATCAACGATCCCGAACGGGTGGTGAACCTTTACCCGCATGAGGTTTCGGGCGGTATGGGCCAGCGCATCATGATCGCCATGATGCTGATCCCGCGCCCGGATCTGCTGATCGCGGATGAGCCGACCTCGGCGCTGGATGTCTCGGTGCAGGCGCAGGTCCTAGACCTCATCGACGAGCTGGTGCGCGACAAGGGCATGGGGCTGATCCTGATCTCGCACGACCTCAATCTTGTGGCGCGCTACTGCGACCGCATCCTCGTGATGCATGCAGGCGAAGTGGTCGAAAGCTGCGCGGCAGAGGACCTGCACAAGGCCACGCACCCCTATACCCAAGGCCTGCTGGCGGCGGTGCCACGGATGGAAGAAACGCGCGAGGAACTCCCCGTCCTCGACCGCAGCGCATGGAGCGGCACATGAGCGCGATCATTTTGAAAGATCTCGACATTTCCTATGGCCACACAAAGGTGGTTGAGGGCGTGAACATTGAGGTCGCCGAAGGCGAGAGCTTTGCTCTGGTCGGCGAAAGCGGATCGGGGAAATCCACGATCCTCAAGGCCATCGCAGGCCTTGCACCGGATTGGAGCGGCGAGATTTCGGTACTGGGACAGCCCCGCGGACGCACTGTCGATCAGGGCTTTGCCACCCGTTGCCAGATGGTGTTTCAAGACCCTTATGGATCGCTGCATCCACGCAAATCCGTGGACACGGTGCTGAGCGAGCCGCTGAAGATCCACGGGCTTGGCAATCGCGATGCCCGCGTGATTGAGATGCTCGCTGCCGTGGGCCTCGATCAGCGGTTTCGGTTTCGCTATCCGCACCAACTTTCGGGCGGGCAGCGCCAGCGGGTCGCCATTGCGCGCGCCCTGATGTTGGAGCCCAAGGTGATGCTGTTGGATGAACCCACATCGGCGCTGGATGTCTCAGTACAGGCGGAAATTCTGAACCTACTGAAGAAGCTGCGCCGCGAGCAGGGACTGACCTATCTGATGGTCACGCACAACCTGCCTGTCGTGAGCTTCATGTGCGACCGCATGGCCGTGATGAACAAGGGCCGCATCGTCGAGATTGCGCCCGCAACGGCGCTGCACGATGGCAGCTTCACCGACCCTTACACCCAATCCCTTTACGCCGCATCGGGCGGCAATCCAGACCGCAAGGACTAAGACATGACGGATACAAACACGGCGCGCCAGGATTTTGAAAAAGCGCTGTCAGAGGCCACCACCGACGAGCAGGCCTATGACGCGCTTTGCGCGCTGACCAAGGCCACAGTGGGCGCAAAGCTGTTCACTGTAATGACCGCGGATATGGACGCCATGCTCGCCCGTCGCGTTTACACGGATGATGCGGAAAACTACCCCACAACGGGCACCAAGGAAATCGAGATGAACCGCTGGTTCGAGCAGGTTCATGGCCGTCACGAAACCTTTGTCTCCAACACGCTGGCCGATATCGACACCGTGTTCCCAGACGCGGAGCTGATCGGCAAACTCGGCTGTGGGTCGGTGATCAACTTGCCGGTGATCCTTGGGGGCAAGATGGTCGCCACGGTCAATTTCCTGCACGAAGAAGGCTACTACACCCCCGAGCGCGTCGCACAGGCGCATGACGTCCTGACACTGCCGTCCATGGCGGCCCTGTCGATCACAAAGTGATCCCTTGAACGGATGAGGTGGCGTGATTTTTACGCGCCACCTCTCCTTTCGGCGGAATTGTTCCCTCGGAACGCGCTCTACCGAAGAGCAGACACCTCCCCACCCTATCACATCCGTCCAGACGCGAATGATCTGCGCACTCTTGCTCAGGCTTATCCCTTTGTGGTTGAACGTCTCTGTGAACCAATCAGCCTCATAACCTCGGTCGCCATGCAGCCAGTCGAGATTCGACAGGCCGATCAGCCGCGCCCGCGCTGCGTTATTGGACGCGAGAGACTTTGACGGTTGACAGAGCCTTTGCGAAACATGCCTTCTTCGGTCGCGGAGAAGTTGCATATTGATTGCAGGAGAAACCAAGTTATGCGCCTCGACAACCGATCAATCCGACGACGGAAGGGGGTCGGATTGGGTCTGCTTATGCTCGTCACAGTGTTTATTGCGCTCAGCGCGGCCGGGCTTGTCTGGCCCCGCGCAGATGGACCAGAGGTTGTTGTCGTCGATTTCGACGTAGGCGCGCGGCCGGCCGCTGGATCTGACGCCATGATCGCGGTCGCTATCAATTCGCTTCTGGATCACCCGACCACAGTTGCCTTGATCACCGGTCACACTGGCGCGGACGGCGATGCACAGGCCAACCTTGCCCTGTCACGTAGCCGGGCTGATGTGGTCGCCACGGCCCTCGCCGATGCCGGGGTGCCGGCAGACCGGATCATCAGCCGGGGCGCGGGCGGCGCTGCCCCTCCCGATCCGCGCGAAGGCGAGAGCGCGGCCTCACTGTCCAAGCGGACACGCCGGGCCGAAGTGCGCATTGTAGAGCGGCGCCTCCTTGGGGCACTGGGTGACGGATGATCGCGGCGGCACTCCATATCATTCCGGGCATCTTGGGCGCACTGACGGCCCTCTCCATCTATCTGCAGTTTAACCTCGCCAGCTGGCCACGAGAGGCCGAAGCCGCCTGCGCAATCGCGGCGGGCTGGCTGACCTTCGCCGTGGTGAACTGGGCCGTAGAGCAGATCCTGCGCCCAGAATCGCAGGCCGAGAACATGTTGGCGGACGCCGGAGTGGACAATGACTACAGCGCACTGCGCGCCGCGCAGTCCGTGCAGGAGGCACAGGCACGGTTCGCACGCATGCAGGTGGCAGGGGCCCGACGCCGCGAAGCCCTGAAGACCGCTTTGAGCGACTGCGAAGCGCGGTTCGAGGCGCTTTTTGCCGATATGCTTTCCTCGGTGGAGACCGCCCGCCGCGCCGATACCCTGCTGCGCCGCACCCTGCCCCGTGTCGAATCCGCCTTCATCGACTATTGTGCCTTCGCAGACAGGGGAGATGGGCTGGTGGACTCCGCTGATACCCGCGCGCGCCTGATTGCCGCCCTGCAGGATGCATCGGACGCAGCTCTGCGCGCACAGAAGTCCATTATCCAGACCTCGGCAGAGGAGGCGGAAGTCTCCCTACAGGTGCTGGAAAGCACACTGACACATTCACGCTGACGCGACTTAAAGGACGCTTTTATGAGACCTATTTTATTCATTGTTCCGGCCTTGGCGTCGCTTCTGGCGACAGCAGCGGTTGCACAGGATCTGGCGGTGCGCGATTGCCGCGCAGACAGTGCCAGCATCCTGCCCATGGTTCCGGCCGGGCATGACGCGATCACCGCACATGCCACGGACGATCTGCTTGGGCCCAGCATTTTTCAACGCCACTCCACCACCCGCGATGGCGTCGACTTCACGATCGAGACTCGCCGCTTCGATAATTATGACGCGCAGCTGCCCGCCTACCTCGGCTGCGAGACGCCGTATATGCGTGTCACCCATGCGCAGATGACGCTTCTGGCCGAACAAACCGAGGCGCAGGACAAGACGCGCATGGTGCCGGTGTTCTTCTACGGCTGGTCGAACGGCGCAGACGCGCTGGTCGCGCGCGATTTTGACGCGCTGAGCGATCTGTCCGGACGCGCCGTGGCGACGACGCCCGCCCGTCTGGATTTTGCGCTGCAACTGGCACTGGATGCGGAGACCATGCCCGACATCCGGTTGGTCGATACCCCCGCCGAGAGCTTTGCGCAGGACGCAGGGTTGCCCTTTGCCATCATGTCAACGCCGCGCGCCGAAGTACTGACCGCTGGCGGCGTCGGCACCGGGGCCGAAGGCTCCGTCGCCGGGGCACAACAATTGGTCACAACCACCTCGGCCAACCGGGTGATCGGCGATTTGCTGGTCGTACGCGCCGATTATCTTGAACAGAACAGTGACAAGGTCCGGGCCACCGTTCGGGCCCTTCTGAAGGCCGAAGAACTGTTCCGCGAGGACGCAAAAAAACAAGTGGTCGATTTTCAACGCGCCGCGGAAATGGTGCTGGGCGACGCCGCCCTTGAGGACGAGATGCAGACCCTTTGGCGCGGTGTCGAAACCGTCGGCCTGAACGGTCAGGTCGACTGGTCCACAGCCTCTGCGCCGCGTTCGTTCCGGTCGGTGGTCAACTCCGGCCAGACCGCCATGGTCAAGGCTGGCCTCATTCCCAGCGCGGTCGCGTTGACTGATCCGCCGCTGGATTACGCGACCCTTGGCGACAACATCTGGGATAAACGCCGCGTCAAGGCCTCTGGTTTCGACCAGGATGCCGCCACCGCCGCGATCAAGGCCATGAGCAATGATGACATCGCGGAATCCACCATCGCTGCCGTCACGATCCTGTTCGAGCCCAACCAGGCTCAATTCCCCATCGAGGACTATCGCACCGCTTTCGAGGAAGCCCTCGATAAATCGCAGATCTACGCCGGTGCCATTCTGAGCATCGAAGCGCATTCCTCCTACCTTGGCTACCTCAAGGGGGTGCTGAAACAGGACTGGCCGCCGACCCGGCAAAAGCGCGAGCTGGCCTCGTTGCGCAACACGTCCACGGCGCGCGCGCTCGCAGTGCGCGATGCGCTGGTCGAGACCGCCGCGACGCTGGGCTATGACATCGACAACAGCCAAATCACAATCAACGGCCGCGGCATCGAAGATCCACTCGGCGGGTTCTGCAACGATCTGCCCTGTCCGCCCAAGACCGAGGAAGAATGGCAGAACTCTCGCCGGGTCGTGTTCCGGGTGATTGGCATGGAATCCGAGGCGGAGGTCTTTACCCCGCTGAACGAGTGGTGAGGCAGCCATGACCTTACACTCCAGAAACCTGATCCGCATATCGATCAGCCTTGCCGCCTGTCTTGTGCTGTCTGCCTGTTTCGAAGAGGAAGAGGCACCCGCAGATGTGGCACCCATTTCAGTTGCCGCGCTCGGCAACGCCGTATGGCCCGCGAACGGAACGCGTGACGGCGACATCACGCCCGGCACGGCCACCGATCCCTTTGCGCAGAACAATATGATTGTGCTGGACATGTCCGGCTCGATGGCAAGTAAGGACTGCGCCGGAGATTACTTCAGCCGCGCCGATGCCGCCAAGGCGGCATTGCTGAGCTGGATCGCCGCCAATCCCGGCGACAACGTCGGCCTGGTGAGTTTCAGCGCCGAAGGCACCCAACTCGACTTTTCGCTCGGGCGCGGGGAGGAACACGCCCGCCAGGTTGTTGACCGGATCAAATCCCTGGGCGCTGACGGCGGCACGCCGCTGCTCAGCGCGATGCAGATCGCCCGCGAGGAGCTGGAGAACCAGGCCGTTCGACAAGGTGGAACCGGCGCCTACCGCCTGATCGTCATCACCGATGGGCAGGCCTCCAGCGGCGAAAGCCCTGCCCCGGTTGTCGGTGCCGTCTTCGACAATCCCGCCAACATGATCGAGATTCACACCATCGGCTTTTGCATCGAGGGCGGACATAGCCTGAAAGATCCCACCCGCGTCTTTTATACCGACGCAAATTCCCCGGACGACCTGCGCGCTGGACTTGACGCGACCAGTGGCGAGGCCAGCGATTTCGATCCGGCGGACATCAATTTCGAGGAACTGGAACCATGATCCGCACATCCCTCTCGCGCCGGAGCATGCTGGCTGCCCTTGCCAGCCTCTCCGCAACACCTCTCGCGGCGCAATCGCTGGGCCGCCCGGATGTCGTCATCGGGTGGACGCCCTGGTCTGACGCCGAAGTGGTGACCAAGCTTGTTGCCCGCGTGCTGCACGACATGATGGACCGTGATGTCGAGCTGACGCTGGCCGACATCGAGGCCCAGTTCCGCACCCTCTCGCGCGGCGAGATTGACGTCATGCTGATGTCTTGGGAACCCGGATTGCACGCCGCCTATTTGCGCCGCTACGGCGACACGCTCGTGGACCTCGGCCCGCTTTACGAGGGCACCATCGGTCTTGCGGTGCCCGAATGGGTACCCGCCGACCTGATCTCCTCGATCGAGGATCTGCGCCGCCCCGAGGTGCAGGAGGCCCTTGGCGGGCGCATCGTGGGCATTGATCCCGGCGCCGGGTTGATGGCCACCACGCGTGACGCGATCCAGCAATACGGGCTGACGAACTACACGCTTGAAGAAGGCACAGGGCCGAAGATGGTCCGCGAAATCGCGCTGGCGCAGCGGCGCGACGCGCCCGTCGTTGTCACCGCCTGGCGTCCACATATGAAGTTCGCTCTCTATGGAATGCGCTATCTTGACGATCCCAAAGGGCTCTACTCCGGGGCCTCGACGATTCACGCACGCGCAAACACCGGGTTCCCCGAGCGCGCCCCTGATATCGCGGACATGATCGGCAGGATCGCACTGGAAATCACCGATATCGAAGAGATAATGGTCAACGCGCGAGAGCAAGGGATCGACAAGGCGGTCCAGTCGTGGATCGAAGCCAACACGGCCAAGGTCGCAGACTGGCAACGCTGAGAGTGTCTGGTGCTAATCTCTGATCAGCGCAGCGCGGCGATGGGCGGCGGGCTGACAAAGACACCTGTCGCCACCGTTATCGCAGCGCAGACCTGACCGCACAAACAAGACCGCGGCCCCCGTTTCCCAACGGAGGCCGCGTGTTGTGGCTGCGGACGAGTGCCAGACTATCCGCACTGCCGCGAAAGGCGACCTATTCCGCGGCTATTGCACGCTCGGCATCAGATGGAGCGCTGAAGGGCGTCCATTTCAAGTCCCCGCAGTAGCGCCAGGCCAGTTTGCCTTCGTCATCCATGGCGATCAAATGCAGCCACCCGTTATCGAACAGCTCGCACACGCCGGGATGGCGCGCGAGAATATCGGTCATCGCCTCGCGCGGCGCTTCGATGATCACCGACAAGCGCAACGGGTCGTGCTGGAAGCTGTTCCCATCGTGAACGGATTGCCATGGCAAACCCGGGCGCGGGGCACCATTGTTGCCTTCCAGAACGCCGATACCTCCCACCACATTATGCAGCAGCTTGTTGCCACCACCAAACAGGGACGGCGCCACGGTTGAGCCGTAATACTGCAAGCTGATCCAGCTGGCGACCACCACAGGGGCGGTCATAATCAGTTCAAGCACGCCGAACCCGTCATCGCGACGCCAGTCGTAGTTATGCAGGAAGGCCTGCCCTGCCAAATCCGCCCCGTCGGTGCGATGGCGCGGCGCTGCGATGAAGGCCCGGCATCCAGCCAGCCCCCATTCGGGGCGTGTTTCGGCCCAGTCCCGCGCCCGCTGTGGGACGCTCGCGGCGCCCGTTGCGCGTGGCAGACGTTGCCCACGCTCGGCACGGGCGAGGCTCCCGGCGGCGGCCAACCATTCCTTCAGCTGTCTGAACCCGCCGGTCGCGACACCCTGCGGCACATCCCCCTCATAGAGGGTGACCTCGTCAGTCGTTGTGTGGTGCATGGCGGGCAGGAACACCGTATCGACAGGGATCTCGATCCCGGCGTCCCGTAGTCCAAGCTTTACGTCGTGATCATTCAACAGCCGCGCCAGAAGCCGGGCATTCACATCCCCCGCGTGTCCACCACAGGCGCCACAGTGCAATGCGCTTTCATGCGGATTGTTGGTTACATCGGCGCCGTGACCGGCAAGCAAGACAATCCGCGCAAAATTATCGGTCAGCGACATAGCCCTCAGCACTGACTTCGCAATCCCGATACGGGCGTCCAGGCTGATGGCCGGATCCAACTCGGGTGCAGGTTCTACCGTGGCCTTGCCGCCAAGGCCCAGCGCATCCCGAACCAGCTTCCCGGCATAGAGCGGCCCCGTCGCTTCCACAAAGGCGAAAGACGACACAGCGGCCAGCTTGAACCGGCCCCAGGCCCGCTTGGCCCGTGCGGTGTAGCGCCGTTCAAGATCGGACTGCGTGGGCTCCGCCGCCTGAGATGTCACGCCAGGTTGCAACAGCACCGGGCCGCGCCGTTCGGTCACATCCGAGCCGGCAATCTTGTGCGCGCTGGCCAGCCCGAAAAACCCGGCAAAGCCGATGGTCTCGATGTTCTTGTCCTGCGCTTCCAGCGCGCGACGGAAGACTTCGGACCTGACGTCGATACAGAAGGCCGCTTGCACGTCCGGGCGCCCTTCGGCCCTGTGCGGTTTCCCCGGCAGCAGCCTGTCGGACAGGATACGCTGCTGTGCCCGTTCCGCCGCTTCCTGAAGTACCGCGTCGATAACGAGATCCCGCGACGGGCTGACAGGGGTCTGATGGGCGGCGACAACCTCCGCCCAACGCGCTGCGATCTGGTCTTCGTAGAGGTGAAACAATGCTTCGTCGAACACCATACGGATCGCCAGAAGCTCCGTGACGGTGCTTTCCTGAGCCCCCTCCAGCTCTGCCTGCCACAGCAGGTAGCGGCCATATTGCGCCCATCCGCCCAGCGTCATCAGCCAGCGATGGAAGGCGGTCGTCGCGGCATCGGTGGTCACGCCAAGCTGATCCGAAGCGCGGCCTATGGCGCGCCAATGCGAGCGGTTCGTTCCAGCGACAAAGGCACAAAACCCTGTCAGCCCCTGGATCTCGGGGGTCAGATCGCGCGAAGCAAATTCGCGCCAGGCGCTGAAGGGCCCGCCGGTACTGGACTGCTGCCAAAGAGCTTGCCCCTGATCAAAATGGCTGGCGGCCCATACGCCAATGCGATCTTCGATCAGCCCCGGCCAGTCTACGCCCGAAACATCCGCCGCCAATTCGGCCACGGTGGGCAGGGCCTTGGGGTCGGCTGTATCATTCTCCAGGGCAGTCTTCACGTCTTGCAGGCTCAGCGTATCGCCATCCCCTTTGACCGCAGACACTGCGTCCAGCAGATCCGTATCGGTGATTTCACCTGCCCGTAGCTTGTCGGCCCAATGGGCGCGTGACGGTGTAATCCGGGCACCGCCCACCCGCGCCAAACGCGCAGCGGTGGCGGCCAGAGTCTCGCCTGCCTGGCCAAGGAACGGGTTCACCGCAACGTTTGAGGACAGCGGGAACAGCGGTGGGATCGCCTTGGCGGCTGTGTTGGCCTCGAAGACAAGCTCAAGCAGGGCGGCGGGATAGGACTCGAGTTTTGTATGCATCAGGAGTGTTCCTTTTCAGGCTTCGGACCGCTTGGACCAACCGTCCAAGAGCTTGTCGCAGATCGCATTGGCATAGAGACCGTTGGTCAAATGAACGCGCAATCCGGCTGCTGCGGGGTGCGAAGCCCACAGCGGGAAGGTCGCCTGGGCCACCGCGACAAGGCCAAAGCTCCCAAGCGCCAGAAGGATCAGCGCCCATTCCAGAGGACCCGGCTCAGGGGTTGGGGGCAGACTGCCTGCGGTCAGATACAGGGCAACGACCTGCAGCGCGAAATAGCTGACCGATGTGACCAGCGCATAGATCACGGTGCGTCGCATCAACGCGAGGGGCGCCGCATCGGCAAAGCCCTGCGCCAGCAGGTAGGCGACGCCGAAGATCAGGATCACGCCCAGGGCGATGGCCTGAACCGACTTTTCGTCAAACCCGAGCACGGCACCGACAAGACCGTAGATCACGATGGCACTCGCAAAGGACTGCAGGACGTTGCGCGCACTGGGCACGGCGATCGGACCGGGACGGCTGATCGCGGCGACATTGCGCACCGCCTCACCCGAGCTGAGGAACGCATGGGCCTTGTAGAGCGAGTGTGCCACGATGTGCAGCAACGCCAGTGGGAACAGCGCCAGTCCGCATTGCATGATCATAAAGGCCATTTGCGCGATGGTAGACCATGCCAGCGACGTCTTGACCGCGGGCTGTGTGAGCATCACCAGACCACCGAACAACGCCGTAAAGCCGCCCAGCATGACCAGCAGCGCCATGACGCCCGGCGCCAGAAGCATCACATCCGCAAGGCGGATCAACAGGAACCCGCCCGCATTGATCACGCCCGCATGCAGCAGGGCGGATACCGGTGTCGGGGCCTCCATCACTTCGGTCAGCCAGCCATGCATCGGAAACTGCGCCGATGCCAGAACGGCCGAGAGAGCGATCAAAAGCGCCGCCCCCGTGGTCAGCCAGGTGGTCTGGGCGTTCGCGAGAATGGTCTGGATGTCGGTGGTTCCGGTTGCGGTAATCAGCAAGAGGATAGCCCCCGCCAGCGCGCCTTCGCTCGACCGTGCGACAAGGGCTTTCTTGCGGGCGGCACGCCGCGCCGTTGCCCGCTCTGGGTAGAACAACAACAGCCGGTTCAGCGACAGGCTGGTCAGTGTCCAGGCGGCCAAGAGTTGCACGAGGTTACCCGCCATCACCAGAAGCAGCACCGCCGCCAGTGTCACCGACATCCAAGCGGTGAACGCCCCTTGGCGGGCCTCGCCATCCATGTAGGTCCTGGAATACCGCATCACGACCCAGCCGATGAAGCTGACCAGCACCAACATCACCGCACTCACCGCATCGAGCCGCACGGACAGGCCAACGCCAGCAAGTCCGATCAGCGCCGAGGTGCCCGCGCCTTTCATCACGAGGAGCGTCGCGGCGAGCACCGCGATCAAAAAGGCGCCGAACGCCGCCATCTCTGCCAACTGCGCCACCCGCCCCGGGCGTTTCCCGGGATGTCGCGCGGCATGAAGCGCAGCAAAAAGAAGGAGGAGCGGACTGAAGAGAGGCACGAAGAGATAGAGCATGATCGGGATCCATTGATTTTCGTGGTCAAAGACCTTTGCCCCTGCCTAGGCGAGAAGGCTTGGCAAGAAAAATTCATTGTCCTTCATAAATCGTTCTAATAAATAGAACTATATGCCGTTGAACTATCATCACCTGCGATATTTCTGGGCCGTTGCGCATGAGGGGAACCTGACGCGCACGGCACAGCGTTTGAACCTGTCTCAGTCCGCCCTGTCGGTTCAAATCAAGCAACTGGAAGACCGTCTGGGCCACGCGCTGTTCGAACGACGGGGGCGACAACTGCATCTGACCGAAGCCGGGCGGATCGCGCTGGACCATGCGGACGCCATTTTCTCAACGGGGCAAGAACTGGTCGCCACGCTCACGGGGCCGGTACAGAACCGCAAGGCGTTGCGCGTCGGCGCGCTGGCAACCTTGTCGCGCAACTTTCAGATCGGTTTTCTAAGGCCGATTTTGTCACGCCTGGATGTGGAAGTCATTCTGCGCTCTGGCAGTCCCACAGAATTGCTGGAAGGACTGGGCTCACTCAATCTCGATATGGTGTTGATGAACCGCCCGCCACCAGACGACAGCCTGACCCCATATGAAACACACCAGATTGGACAGCAGGACGTCAGTATCGTCGGCACCCCGGACCGGATCGACCCCGATAGCCCGATCAGGGAGCTTCTTCTCGACCAGCCCTTTATCCTGCCCACGACCGACAGCAGCGTGCGCACCGCGTTCGACGCTATGGCGAGCCGTTTGTCCGTGCGGCCGCAAATTGCCGCGGAAGTAGACGACATGGCCATGATGCGCCTTATGGTACGAGAGGATGTCGGGCTTGCGCTTGTCGCGCCGATCGTCGTGAAAGATGAACTGAGCTCCGGCCGCCTCAAAGAAGCCAAGGAGCACCCGTTGATCAAGGAAACCTTTTTCGCCGTCACGCTTCGGCGCCGGTTCCCGAACCCTCTGGTCCAGGACCTGCTTGAACGCAGTACCGGTGCCGCATTCTTATCCTGAAACGGGCGTTGCTGGGCAGTATTGCAGAACGCGCCCCTTAAGGAGGCTTCGGTCCGGTATCGGCGCTTGGCTGACCTGCGCCCTGAAACTTCTCCAGTCTAGTGTAGAGTCGTCCATGCCATGCTGCCGACAGAGCCATTTGGCACGGATGCCAGCCTCACGTTCCATGAGGGGTCAATTATCTGTCCTTCGCCAATGCGGCTATTCCGGATCATCTATTTTCTCGTTCGGGAACAAACCATATCAGGATCAAAACAGATCGTCAGTGAACCGCGCTGCTGCAACGCTTCATTTCAGGCCGGTCCGCTCTTGAGCTAATCTGTGACTACTCCCGCAACTAAGCTACAGAACTGGCTTCACTACATAAATCCTCCCTCTGCCGTCGCGCAACAGAGCCATAATGATTGGTCAATTTGTTGCAATGCTGAGCGGGTAGTCCACGTTGAGCGACAGCGCCGGGATTTGTGGACGTTGCTGGCCTTCCGTGAGTTCTGGTACCCGAGAGGATGTGAACAACACCAGCTCCTGCAGGGAGTTGAACCCGTTGCGATCCCCGACACGGTTGTCCGCCAGACCGCGCAAGCCCTCTAGCAACGCCGCCGTAAAGGCACCGTGACCACCGCCGAAGCTCTCGTCCTCAAAGCTCAGCTCCGAGCCAGAGGAAGAGGCAAACACAACCGCCCCGGTGCCCTTGGTAAGGTCTTGTACCGCATCGTCGGCCACCACCCGGTTACCACCCGCTCCGGAATGGCAAATATCTAGCAACATCAGCGCGTTCTGGTTCAACGGCCGATTCTCCAGATAGTCCCGGAAACGGTCAACACTCATGCCCGTGTAGGGCTTGGCCAAATCGCCTTCGTGGGTCATGAAGTACAGCTCCTGCTCCTCATCAACCACGCCATGCCCGGCCAAGAAGAGCACCACCACGTCATCGTCAGCGGATTGATCCAGAAACTCGTTCATCTGGATACGGACATTTCGCTCGGTCGCATCCGCGTCAGTCAAAACCTTGGTTTCCACCCGATTGAACAGCTTGCCTTCCTGTGACTCCATCAGTTTTGCCAGTTCGGTTGCATCGCGGTCGGCAAAGTTCAGGTTCTGGCTGGATCGCTCATAGTCAGAGACCCCAACGCCAAAGAACCACAGTGTTTGCCCGGCTGGGCGTTCATCGGGTGTCTCGCCGCCTGCGCGGATGATCTCCAAAGTCTGGGTCTGAATACGCGCATCGCGCCACACCAGCGAGGCCTCGATGACATTACGTCCTGGATTGAGATCAAACCTGCGGCTCAAACCCACGGTCTCCTGCCCGTCAAAGAACGCCTCTTCCTCGAAGCCGCGTGATTTCAGCACACGGCGACCGTTCAGCGTATATTCGATCTCGGGGTCGGCCAGATCTGCGCTGTCCTTGCGCACCTCCAGCTGCACCACAAAGGTTTCATCCTCGGTGGTGCTGCGCTCAGGGGACACCAGACTTACCGCATACGGCGCCTCAAAGACATCCGCATCCACGTCTGCGCCATCATCCGGCAGTGCCTCACCACGAGCGATAGCATCCAGAAGATTGCGGATCAGGCCCGGACGCTCGTAGCCCTCTGCCAGCGCGGAGAAAGGCAGATAGTTGTCGCCCAGCGACCAGTACACATCCTCGGTCCCCTGCAAGGACGCGGTATAGCGCCCGTCAGGCGTATAGGCGATCCACTCGCCGTCCTTACGCGGCGCAATCGTCAGTGCCTGCTCCATCCGGTTGAGATCAATGAAGATAAGCTCATTGCCGGTGGTCAAACCAATCGCAAGATTGCGCTCTGAATGGACCTGCAAGTGGCGCAGGTTATGCGGGAAGGTCAGCTCTTTGCCATCCAGCGCCACGTGATCCCAAAACCACTCAACCGTACGCCCGTCGCTCAGCTCGACCTCAAAATTCGGGCTGGGCGTTTCGCGGCCAGTATACTTGCCATTTGCGGGGTCGTGCAGATACCAGCGCCCCTTGCCACGGAATTTGAGAACGTCGCCCCCATCCGCCCATTCCATCTTGAAATAGCGCGCCTCGGCCTGAAAGCTCGTCACTTCGCGGTCGCGCAAGGCATCATAGATGGTGACGACGCGGCCATCTGTCATGCCCTGTTTGAACCCTGCCATCCAAGAAGATGTGACCGCGATCATGCCGTTGTCGGCAAGGCGCACGAAGACACGCGGGTCGTAGATGCCTTCGTACCGCACTGGCTCGGTCACGATATCAAAACTCTTTTGCATCACGACCTTCAGCGTCGCCTTCTCGATCACATAGATATTGGCACGTGGCGACTGAAACGGCCCATCCCCCTGCGGCACGGTTCCCACGACGATATGGGTGTCGTTCTCGCGCATGCTGTAGGGTTTACCGTCGATCTGCTTGATCACCTCACTGCGGAATGTGGTGGCGTCGAACTTCAGCATCTGCCCGTCTTCGTCAAAGGCAAAGAGAACAGACCCGTCCTGATTGAGCGGCTTCCAAGTCTGATAGATCTCGCCTTCAATACGGTGGACTCGGCGGCCCGTCTTGATGTCCCAAACGCTGGTTCCGGCGCTGTCGCGCGACATGACCAGGTTCTGCGAGGGCACCATTGTGAGTCCACGGCCCTTGTGTGCGGCCCCATCTTTACGCTGGTCAACACTCAGGTCACGCGTATCAAGATAGACGATCTGATCATCCTGCGCGGTAACATAATGGCTGCCATCGGGCGTGAAGCCACCATAGAGGATCTTGTCCTGATCGCCCTGAAGCTGCGCTGTAACCTCAAGGCTCGGCACATCCACCAGCGCCAGACGGGTGGTATTGGTGAACGTATCGGCGATCATCACCTTGGGTTCGGTGGGGTGCGCGATCAGATTGAACGTCATCGCCGGCATCCGCTTGCGCGCAATCTCACGCCAGTCAGACGTGTTCCAGACGATCAACTCATAGTCGTTGTTCATCCCCACCAGATATTGACCATCGGGCGTATTTGCGAACCCATGCAGCCAGCCGGTATTGCGCAACATGCCCACGGGTTTCAAGGACTTGGCGTCCCGCACCACTGCATGCGAAGTGCGTGGTGTCTTGGTCACGATATGCCCGCCATCGCCAGACCAGGCGATCTGTTCCGAGCCGCGAATGGTGCCCATCTTGGTCACGCCGCGAAACTTGCGCGATGCAAGATCATAGACCCGCAGGTACCCGGTACGATCACTATAGGCCACCGCATCCGAGAACGGCGACCAAGAGATCTCATCAATCTCGATCGAGTTTGGCAACTGGCTAT
Source organism: Tritonibacter sp. SIMBA_163 (assembly GCF_046535935.1). NCBI lineage: Bacteria > Pseudomonadati > Pseudomonadota > Alphaproteobacteria > Rhodobacterales > Paracoccaceae > Tritonibacter > Tritonibacter sp. SIMBA_163. The sequence continues at coordinate 18,192 of NZ_JAWJBP010000015.1, read as the reverse complement.
GCATTAGCCCTGTGCGCATGTCGTAGATGTAGAGCAGATTATCCGTTACACCGGTCACCCCCACAAAGGAGGATTTCATCGCGATATAGCGCCCGTTCGGCGAAATCGCTCTTGCGCTGCCACCAATGGGCAGTTGACGGACCCGCAGCATCCGCTCCAGATCCCACACCTGCGCAGGTGTGTTGCCCGTCACCGCATACCGGCCATCGGGGCTCAGTGTCAGCGAGCGCGCATCGAGCCAGCCAGATGTCGAAATCTGTGGTTCCGAGATGTTGCCATAGGGACGGATCTCAACGCGGCGGTTGGTCTGTTTGCCGCTCTCGGTAACATTTGTGGCAAGTGGGATACGCGATCCATAGCCGACGGTTTGCAGACGTTCCGGCGCAATATTGGCGCTCTCCACAAAATAGCGCTCGACCGATTTGGCACGCGCATCACTCAGCGGCAGATTGACCTTGTCGCTACCGGTGATGTCGGTGTGACCTTCGATCAAGAACACATAGTTTTCGGCTCCCATCGCCTTTAGCGCATCGGCCGCCTGATTGAGAAGTCTCACGCCAGCCTCACGGATATCCGCTTTGCCAGTGGCAAATTCGATCGTCACCCGCAGACTGTCTCCAAAGCGCTGCTCCCAATCCTTTAGAAATGGATTCTCCGCGAAAAACCGGTCTCGTTGTCCCTGCAATCGCAGTGCGGTACGGATACGGTTCTCGCGCCCAGCGAGCCAGTTCTCTGAAAATCCGCCATAATCTTCTGCGCGTTCTAGCAGCCGGTTGGCCTGGCCAAAATCGCGCGCGTGAACACGATTGTCGATATAGTCGCCAAGTATGTTTCGATAGGCCGTGCCATTTACAGTCGGCAGGTACTTTTCAAACACCGGAATCACGCGATCATAGAGCGCGGCCTCTTTGGCAAAATCCGCGTATTGATCGATTGCATCATCCAACTGGTTCTGCGTGGGCGCCATGGATATAGCGCGGCTGCCGTAGTCTTCAGCCTTCCGCGGGTCGAACTCAAAATTGCTCCATGCCCAAGTTGCAGACATCAAAACAAGATAATTGTCGGGGAAATCGCGCAAACCCTGATTTAGCACGGCAATACCCGCGTCGAAATCGTCATTTCCGATCGCGCCGAACGCATCTTGTGCCGCCTCTGGCGATGGGTTCATGTCATATGCCGCACTCAAAACCCGATGTGCGTCGCGCGGCAGTTTGAAATCCTCCCAGAGTATTTTACCCACATGGCGAAGCGCCGCATCGCTCTGGTGCTCATTGGCCCAGCTTATCGCCTCTCGAATGGTATCTAGACGCGTCGCGCGATCAGCACGTTGAGCGCTCAGAACGCGCAGTCGGTTATCAAGCCACGCCTTCAACGCACTGGAGTTGCTGCTTTGATCAAGCGCCAAGGTGAAGTACCGATCCGCGCCAGAACGATCACCCTTGTCCCTTGCGATGACACCACGGACATAATCATAAACCCAGTCTTGCGCCGGGCCATCGCGTTCAAAGCTGTCGAGCCAGTTATTCGCAGCTGCCTCACCCTCGCGTTTTTTGAGGTTGAAATATGCGTACTGCACAAAGAACTCATGATGAGGCCAGGCCTCAGCGCCCAGTAGGAAGGCATCAAAGGCCTCTTCCCGGCGATCCTGTCGCTCCAATGCATAGCCTAGATTCGTAAATCCTAGACCCAGGCTCGGATCGCGTTTGACACCTTCCTGATATAGGCGTTCGACTTCGCTTAGGTCTCCACCGTTGGCATCGAGCACCCATGCCCGAGCCACCAATCCGGCTGGTGTTTCAGGGTGCTTTTCCGCAATCCACCCCCGTATCTGCGACCGGAGCGCACCACTGTCGCGCGAGACCGAAAGCTCGATCAAATCGCCGAGATCCTTGCCTTCGCAATACTGGCACTCAAGAGCGTATGAAGATGTCCCCATTGCCAAAGCAAGAGCACAAATTACCTGGAATATGGCTGTTCGGATCACGAAACATCTCCTGCGGGGTCAGTTGTAGGTCAGATTGAAGAGGAAGGTTCGGCGTGCGGTGTTTCCAGCCGCATCACGCGTTTCAATATTAATCGGATGCGGCCCTGGCCCCTCCGGGAGTTCGACCTCCGCCCGAAACGGCCCTCGCGAAGAGTACCTGCTGGACAGCGCGCCCTCGACAGTAAGCGATGCGATTTCGCTTTCATCCTGCGCCATGCCCTCAAGCCGAAACAAGCGGCTCGCGACCGGTATCACCGCGTCGTCGCTGTCAAAGGCCTCTGGCTCGGGGGCAGTCAACACGATCAGTGGCTCTGTGTCGTCCGTGGTTCCTGAATTTGCGACAACATGATCTATGGTGAGCACCAAGGCGGCCACATCAGCGTCGCCGCTTGCGGCCTCAAACCCGATGCGGTCAGATAGAAGGTCCATCTCTTTCGCTGGTAGCAGACGATCGCCAAGCGCGCTGCGCAGTCGCGCACGCACATCCCCTGAGGCCCGTGCCATTCGCTCCGCGACAACCTCCGGGTCCAACGGTTGCTGCGCATAAAGCAGCACATAATGGTCGGTACCGACCGTGTCATTCAGGCGCGTAAAATGTTGCTCGGTCGGCCCCGGAAGCAACATGGTGGTGCCGCTATGTGTAAAAGGCGTCACCCTGTCTCCACGTGGAAACAGGTGCACATAGTCACCTGTTGCGTCACCGCCCACTACGTAAAGCGCGCCATTGAAACGGCTCGACGCCTCCACGCGAAACCGCGCACCGGATGACAAGGGCTCGCGCAAGGCATAGCCGTCGCTATTGCGCCTTACATCCAGCGTGTCGCCCGAAATATGCAGCACACGGGCACGACCGGCCATATCCACCACCCGCGGCGGCGGCGGTGGATCGGGCGGCAACACTTCATAGCCTTCGAAAACGAAGTCATTGAAGTCCTCGTATGAGATCCAGAAGAACCCCTTGTTGCCCCAGCTTGTATCCCACGAATTCACAACCTCAAAAGCACCACCGTTGCGGGTGTCGTCATATCCGATCACCGCCATGGCATGCCCGCCGAGGGTATCGTCACGCAATCCGCTTCGCTCGGCGGAGCTTGGCTGCCAGAACCCCTCCCCGCTGTGGCGCATGAACCCTTCTCCGACCATCATGCCGATGACCACTGGATTGCCATTCGCCAGCGCTCTGCGGGTGGCGACATGTTTGTTGCGACCGGATCGGCCCCAAAGCCGCGAAAATCCCTTGATCCGATACGCAGTCGCTTTGCTGCGCACGCCCGAGGGAGGAGTCGCAGAACAGGAAAACTCATCGTAAGGAAAATCGCTCATCAACGAAACGCCCTGCCGCTGCATCAATTCCAGTGCGTCAGGCAGATAAGACCCGTTGCACCCCGGCAGATGGATCTGGTTGAAAACATAGGCTGGCGACAGGATCATGCGGCGCAGTTTCGCTGAAGTGTCGACGTCCAGACCCTTGGCGGTCAATAGCGTGCGTGCAGCATAGGCGGTGGCCCAGCCTACACAGCTGCCTTGCTGCCCTTGATCGCCCACTGGTGGCACAAACCGTTTGAGTGACATCGAAGCCGGCGCGCTGAGATAATCTCCCCGCGCCAGTGGTGCTGATTTTGGCACCGCCCCATAAACCTCAGGGTCAAGAATGGCTCCGAGACTATATTCCTGGGCCTGCACTGCAACTGGAGCCCCGAGAGAAAGCACAAGCGCCAAAGCCCGCGCACCCGCACACCACGTTCGAACGATGTTACAAGAAATCAAGAAATGCCTCTCGTACCGAGTTGTTTGGGCTCCAACGAGGAGCAATGATATACTCAGGATCAGGCCAAGACCGACGATCCAGAGATTAGGCTGGCCTTGGAAATGAGGGCGTTAAGACCTGAATGGCGCCATCCACTGAAGGGGGTATGCTTGCAAATAGCCGGTTTTCGCTACCTCATTGAGTTTTCAACTCTTCAATCACACTCACATTCTGACTTTGATATCTCAACCGGTCAACAATCTTGATCGGCGTCTTCACATTCGAAACGCTGATATTCCGGCGTTTCGAATGTGACCGAGAACCTGCTTGCAGCGCGTGGCCTCAGCCCCGCTGAAACGACACCGCGCCGTCGCATATCGTCACCTGCGCTTGCGCTTGCGTGATATCGGCAGGCGGTAATGCAGTCAGATCGTGGCTCATCACCGCGACGTCGGCCATCATACCAACCTTCAGCTTCCCCTTGCGGTTTTCGTTGAATTCGACCCAGGCATTGTCGCAGGTGTAGCTGGCCAGCGTATCCGTCAGGCTTTGCGTCTGGTCGCGCCAATCGGGTCCCAGGTCCAGCGGCGCGATGGCGGCCTTGACGTTGGGCATCACGTCAACGGGGATCACCGGCCAATCGGTCGAAAAGATCACCCGCGCGCCGCTGTTGCGGATGTCTTGCCATGCGTAGGCACCGGCGATCTGGTGATCGTGCAGCACCTGCCCGACGCCCGAAGGGGGGAAAATGTGACCGCGCGGCGCGTGACCGGGCTGGATCGAGGCGACGATCCCCAATTTGGCCAAACGCGGAATATCGTCGGCGTGCATGACTTCAAGGTGTTCAATCCTGTGACGGCTGTCGCGTTTTCCGTTGGCGTTTTGCGCGGCCTCATAGGCGTCAATTGTACGCCGCACCCCGGCATCGCCGATGGCATGCACCGCGATCTGAAAGCCGAGGCGGTCGGCCTCGATACATGCGTTCACGAAATGCTCCTGAGTGAAGACCTCATCCCCGGTATTGCCGTTCGCACCCAGGTCTCCGGGGTAAGGCTCCAGCATCAAGGCGGTGCCGCTTTCCACGACGCCGTCGATGAACATCTTCACGTGTTGGCAGCGGACCTTGTCGCCCTGAAACCGGTCCCGCATCGCCGGGGCTTCCTGCGTCAGGCGTTCGACCGGATCGGCGCCCTTGAGGTGAAAGGGCACGTCTACACGGCAGATCAGGCGACCTTCCGCCTCAAGCTCCGCCAGCAGTTCCAGCTGGTAGACGTTGCCGTCCATCGCGTGCAGCCCGGTAATGCCCTGCCGCGCACAATGCTGTAGGCCGCGCGCAATCACGTCCTTGTCCATCTCACGCTGTTCTCTCGTGGGCGCAGGGATCGGGTCTTTGCCCGTGGTTAGCCCCATCATGTCGCGGCCGGCATGGCGTGTCAGCGCAAGCACGGGGCTATAGGCGCCGGGTTCCAGCAGCTCGCCGCTGGCTTTGCCGTCGTCGCCCATAACGACCTCGGACCCTGCATCGACCTCCAGCCCGTCGATCAGTCCTGCCACCTCCAATGCCTTGGTGTTGGCCCAGACAGTGTGGTGGTCGGGCGCGAACATGGCCAGCGGGCGGTCAGCCAGCACCGCATCAAGATCGTGACGCGTGGGCGTCTTTCCGGTGCCGAGGATGTTATAGTCTGCCATAACGCAAAAGATCATCTGCACGTCGGGGGTTGCTTCGGCGTAGGGACGGATCTTGTCTTGCATCGCGGCGATCCCTTCAACGCCGTAAAGGTTCAGCGTATCGAGCTCGACCGAGCCGCCAAAAAGATGCACATGGCTGTCGATGAAGCCGGGCAACACGGTACCGCCGCCTGCGTCGATGAGCAGCGTCTCCTCCCCCGTCATCGCACGGATATCTGCGTCATTGCCTACCGCTGTCAGAATCCCCCCGGTGATCGCCAGTGCCTGCGCGTCTGGCTGATCGGAGTCAAAAGTCATCAGCTTACCGTTATGGATGATGATATCGGGGGCGGTGGCCATTGGAATTCTCCGGCAAAGGGTAAAGCGGCCCCACGAAGGGGGCCGCAGTTGGTCACTGTGAAAAGCGCTTACTTCTGCAGTTCGGTCCAGATCGCGGTGTAGATCTTGGTCGCTGCCGGCGGGCAGGTGCGCGCAACATAGGCCGCCCCTTTCAGCTCTTCGGGGACCACGATCTCTGGCGCGGCCTTCATGTCTTCTGGCATGAACTCTTCAGACCCTGCGATGCCGTTGGCATACCGGGCAAACGACGACAGCATAGCCGCGTTCTCAGGGTCCATAATGAAATTGAGGAAGGTTTTCGCCTCTTCCACGTTCTGCGCGTCCGCGAGGATCGCGGCGTTGTCCATCCAGACTGGGTAGCCTTCCTGAGGATAGCCGAAGGCGATGTCCGGGTTCTGAACACGCGCGCGCATCGACGCACCGTTCCAGTTCGACCCGGCGGCCACGTCACCCGCAGCGTATTTCTCGATCATGCCGTAATCCATCGAGACCCAGTTTTTCTTGGCCTCGACCAGCATGTCGCGCACTTCGCGCAGCACGTCCTTATCGGCGGTGCATTGCTCTCCTCCGACATAGTGGATCGCCAGCCCCATAAGATCATTCATTTCCGGCGTCGCGTTGATCTTGCCCTTCAGTTCTTCTGGCGGGTCGAAAATCACGCCGGAGGTGTTGATATCACCGTCATAGACCGAGGTGTTCACGGTCACGCCCACTGTGCCCCACTGCCACGGCACGGTGTAGTCGCGGCCCGGATCGAATTCGACGTCGACCCATTGCGGGTCCATGTGTTTGAAGTTCTCCATCTGGTTCGGCTTGCTTTGCATCAACAAGCCTTCTTCGATGAAGATCGGCACGTAGGTGCCCGACGGCACGACGATGTCGAAGCCGTGACCACCGGCCTTGATCTTTGCCAATGCGGTGTCGTTGCTGTCGTAGTCAGTGACGGTGACCTCTATGCCGGTCTCTTTCTCAAACTTCTCGATCATCTCGGGGCTGGTGTAGTTGCCCCAGTTGTAGATGTTCAGCTGACCTTCGGCGAAGGCAGGTGTGGCCAGCACCAGTGACAAGGCCGTGAGTGTTGTCTTCTTCATGGTGTAAACTCCCGTTGGCTTATTTTTTGATTTTACTCAACACAGTGAACGCGATTACGAAGGTCACGGAGATGCCAAGCAGCACGGTCGAGATCGCATTGACCTCTGGCGTGACCACGCGACGCAACTGGCCGAGCATGTAGGTGGGCAGCGTATCCTGCCCCGCGGATTTCACAAATTCAGTGATCACCACATCGTCCAGCGAGATCACGAAGGCCAGCATTGCCCCCGCAAGAATGCCGGGCCAGAGCTGTGGCAGGGTTATGCGGCGAAACACCTGGAAGGGAGTCGCGTAGAGGTCCGCTGCCGCTTGTTCCAGGCTAAGGTCCATGCCCGTCAGCCGCGCGCGGATCGGCAGGTAAGCAAAGGGAATACAAAAGGCCGAGTGCGCGATGATCAAGTAGGCAAGGCCGGTGTAGCCGGTCGCAACCTTTATCATCGCAAAGAAGATCAGCAACGCCGTCGCAGTCACGATTTCAGGTACCATCAGCGGCTGGTTGATCATCGCAAAGACCGCCGCCTGCCCCTTGAACTTGCGCGTGCGGGTGGTGGCCAGCGCCGCCAGAACCGCGACGCTTGTCGAAATCGCCGAAGCCCAGAGCGCGATGACAAGGCTGCGGACAGTGGCCTGCTGCACTTGGTCATTTTCCCACGCCGAGACGTACCAGCGCCAGGAAAAACCCTCCCAAATGGCGATGGAGCGGCCGGAGTTGAAGGAATAAACCACCAGCAGGATGATCGGCAGGTACAGCAGCACGAAGCACGTCATCGCGATGACGGTGAACCCCGGCTGACGGCTTATGCTAAACGTCTTACGCACGGTGTGGCTCCTCCGTTCCGGCTGCGCGGACGTAGGCCAGCAGCGCAATCATGACGATGGCAAGCAGCGTGATCGACAGCGCGGCCCCGAGCGGCCAGTTGCGGCCCTGTCCGAACTGCAACTCGATCAGGTTTCCGATCATCAGCTGATTGCCGCCTCCCATGACGCGTGGCGTGACGTAGGCCCCCAGCGAGGGCACGAAAACAAGGATCGACCCTGCGATGACACCGGGCTTTACCAGCGGCAGGATCACACGGCGCAACACCTGGAAACGCGTGGCGTAGAGGTCATAGCCCGCCTCGACCAGACTGAAATCCAGCCGCTCCATGGACGCGTAAAGCGGCAGCACCATGAGCGGGATATAGACATAGACCATGCCCAGCAGGATCGAAAACTCGGTATAGAGCATCTGTATCGGCGTATCGATGACGCCCAGCCACAACAGCAGAGTGTTCACGGTACCCTCCGCCCGGATCAGCTCCACGATGGCGAAGGTACGTATCAGCAGGTTCGTCCAAAACGGAATGATGATCAGCAGCATCCAAAGATCGCGCTGTTTCTTGGGGCGGGTCGCGATGAAATAGGCGGTCGGGAAACCGAAGAAGAGGCACAGCAGCGTGGTCAGCAGCGAAAGCTTCACCGAACGCCAGAAGATGCTGAGATGCGCATCGGACCAGCCCAAGGTGTCGTCAAAGATATCCCGCTCCGCAAAGACGTTGAACCACGCCTGCCAGGAAAACTGATATTCCACACCGCCATAGTCCCCAGGCGTCAGGAACGAATACACCAGCGTGATCAGGAGCGGCCCGGCGGCAGCAAAAACCAAAATGGCAAGCGCGGGCGCCAGCAACAGCCAGCGGCGGCGGCTGGCGCGGGCATCGGCGGCGGAAGCGAGATCGCTCATCGCGTCAATCCCTCAACACTTGGCCGACACCGGCACCGAACTGAATGCCAACGGTGTCACCCGTGGTGTAGCTCGACGCGGCGTCAGGCCGGTTCTGCAGGCGCACCACAAAGGCAGTGCCGTCGTTCAGTGCCACGTGATAATGCGTGTCGGTGCCGAAATAGACGACCTCGCCCAGAGTGCCGGTGACCAGCCCCTCATCGACAGGGCCGATGCTGGCGTGTTCGGGGCGCACCGCAAGAGTGATACTGCCGCTTTGCGGGCCTGCCTCCCAAGTCCGCGCGGCGATCTCGCGTCCTGACGACAGGCGCACCTGCGCCGTCTCGCCGCTGACGGACAATAAATCGGCCGGTAGGAAATTCGTGTCACCGATGAAATCCGCGACAAAGCGTTCTGCCGGATGGTCATAGATCTCGCGCGGGGTGCCAACCTGCCTGATCTCGCCCGCGCTCATCACCGCGATGCGGTCGGACATGGTCAGTGCCTCTTCCTGATCGTGCGTGACGAAAATGAAGGTGATCCCGGTTTCCGTCTGCAGACGCTTCAATTCAAGTTGCATGTCCTTGCGCAGCTTGAAGTCCAGTGCGCTGAGCGGCTCGTCTAGAAGCAGCACACGGGGTTTCGGAGCCAAAGCACGGGCCAGTGCCACGCGCTGTTGCTGACCACCAGAAATCTGGCCGGTTTGGCGATCAGCCATCTGGCTCATCTTTACCAGCTCCATCATCTCGCCCACCGTCGTCCTGATCTCGGACTTGGGTTTGCCCAACATCTCAAGTCCGAAGCCGATATTTTGAGCCACGGTAAGGTGCGGAAACAATGCGTAGCTTTGAAATACTGTGTTCACGGGCCGTTTATGCGGCGGCAGCTCCAACAGGTCCTCGCCGTGCATGGTCAGAGAGCCCGAGCTCGGTTGCTCAAACCCTGCGATCATTCGCAACAGGGTGGTCTTGCCACAGCCAGAAGGCCCCAGCAGGGTGAAAAATTCGTTGTCCCGAATGCCGATACTGGCATCGGCAAGCGCCACGACGGGCGGCTGACCGGGGTAAACTTTCCTGATGTTTTTGACGCTGATGGCGGTCGCCACGATTGGTATCCCTTGCGTTGGTCTGGTCTCCACGGTTCCGCATTGGGACGCGGGACGCCAGTTTTATTTGACAATCAGCGCATTCAATCGATGGAAAAATACCCCCACGGGGGTAGTCTGCGATCAAAGAGTTGGCTTTTCGGGGTTAGAAATGACGGAACTTCTCAGGTCAGGCGACCTGTCACGACTGCAACGCGCTATGGCGCACAGTCGTGACGATTCGTTCTTTCATCACCTGCGAAGCCTGCTACGGGCGCGACTTCGGTTCGATACGTTCCTGATCCTGAAGTTCGGGCGCAGCGGTGTTCCGCAGGCGCTCAATACATGGATTGCGGATGCGGCCCTGCAAGCCACCTACCCGCGTTACTATCTTGAAGGGGCCTACCGGCTCGACCCCTTTTTCCAGATGCGCCACAGCCAAACGGAAGGCGGTCTATACCGCCTGTCAGACATCGCACCCGACCGTTTCTTTTCCGGCGAATACTACCTGCGCTACTATCAGATCACCGGCATCCGGGACGAGGTCGGCTTGCTGGTGCCCTTGTCGGACGGCGCGACGGGCCACCTCTCGTTCAGCCGAAAAGATGGCAAATTTCGCCGCAGGGAATTGCAGTGCTTGCGACACTTCAGCCCCGTCCTGCTCGAACTGCTACGTCAGTATTGCGAGTCGCGCGGTGCGCCCGAAAGCCCGCCCGCATCGAGCCTTCACCCCTTGGAGGATCTCATTGCTGCGCATGTATTGCAGGTCCGTCAGGCCGACCTGACTCGGCGCGAGGCGCAGGTGATCGCGTTGATCCTGCAGGGCCATTCCAACCTGTCGGCAGCATTGGTGCTCGGCGTCGCGCGCCAGACCGTCAAGGTTCATCGCCGCAACATCTACCGCAAGTTGATGATCACTTCGCAGGCAGAATTATTCGCAATGCTAAGCAGCTTATTCTGAACGGATGTGAGCCTCCCGCCAAGAGGTGGTCCGCCCTTATGATTAGGAAAGCGGAGGACAATAGATGGCGACAAAGAGACCTAAGCCCGAAGAGATTGTCGCGAAGTTACGGCGGGTTGAAGTGTTGATGGGGCAAGGGATGCCCCGGATTGATGCAATCCGTCAGATCGGCGTGACGGAGCAAACCTATTCCCGCTGGAAGATCGAAGCATCGAACTCCGTTGGTTCGAGAGAGATGCTGAGGGTACGGCGGAATGGGCGCAGAGCAGCTTAAGGAATTGAAACGGCTCCAGAAGGAGAACGAGCGCCTGCGCAGGGGGGTATCGGACCTGACACTGGACAAATTGATCCCGTCCGAGGCCGCAAAGAGAGTTTGAAGCGGTTCACGCAGTGATGAACGATCCTGTAGATCGTTCAAGCACTCAAACGGGCGGAGACCTTGAGCCCCTCGCGCCGCCGTGCCTGTATCGACCTCATTCGCAGCAAGATGAAGGTTTGAACCACACCGAGTTTTCCGGAGGCTTCAACTCCTGAGTAGGATGAAACCACAATGAGCAAGATAACAAACAAGTATTCCCCTGAGATCCGCGAGCGTGCGGTGCGACTGGTGCTGGACAATCAGGGCCAGCACAGTTCCCGCTGGCAGGCGATCACGCCGATCTCCGCAAAGATCGGCTGTTCGGCGCAGACGCGAATGAGTGGGTAAAGAAGGCAGAAGTCGACAGCGGCAAGCGGGCGGGCGTACCAACAGATGTCGCCGACAGTGCAGGTCGTTCGCGCAGCGATCAAATGATCCGGGGAAACATTTGAAGGCCCAAACGAAGGCGCTGGAGCGGGAAGACCGCGAGATGCGTAATGCGAACGAGATCCTCCGCAAGGCATCGGCTTCGATCACGCCACTAGAACCAGTGGCGTGACGTGCTCGACTTTGCGATGGCGGAGCTCGAACGCCGGTCGAAGCGATGGGGTCATTTATCCACTGCCCGGCAGCGCATGCCTCCATGCGCGAGAGGGGACATGCATCGCGGTGAGCATGGGGTCGAGCCGATCTGCATTCGCCATTGCCGCTCGGACCAATGACGCGGCATGACTCATTCCTGCCGATTGCCGCTTCCACGTATTATGAGCACCTGGCGAAGCGGGCTGATCCGGCCCGATTGTCGGACCGTGCCCGGCGTGACCAGGCATTGCGGCGCGAGATCCGGCGGGTTTTCGAGAAGAATTGGCGGGTTTATGGTGTGCGGAAGGTCTGGCGGAAATTGCAACGGGAAGGTTTTGACGTCGCCCGCTGCACGGTTGCCCGGCTGATGAAGAGCATGGGTGTTCAAGGCGCTCGCCATTGCCCTCGGACCGATGGCGGACAAAGGCTCGCTCCGGGGCAATCCGCATAAGACCACGGTGCCCGACAAGAAGGCGCCGTGCCCGCTGGACAAGGTGAACCGGCAGTTCCGTGTGCCCGCGCCCAACATGCTCTGGGTCAGCGATCTCATCTATGTTGCCACCTAGAAGGGGTTCACCTATGTCGCCTTCGTTCTCGATGCTCTGGAGCAGGCTGTTCACGAGCGGCGGCCGACAAAGGCGGTGGGGCTTGTTCACCACTCCGACCGCGGCAGCCAATACCTGTCGATCAAATACACAGAGCGGTTGGGAGAAGCTGGTATCGAGCCCTCTGTCGGCAGCGTCGGAGACAGTTACGACAATGCCCTTGCCGAGACGATCAACGGCTTGTTCAAAGCCGAGGTCATTCACCGCCGCGGCCCTTGGCGCAACTTCGAGGCAGTGGAATACGCAACACTCGAATGGGTGGATTGGTTCAACAACCGCCGTCTGCTTGAGCCTATCGGGAACATTCCGCCGGCAGAAGCAGAGGCCAATTTCTACGCCGCTCTGGAAAATGAGGAACGAGCCGCGTAACTAACTGCAATCAGCCTCCGGCGAACCCGGGGCGGTTCACAGGCCCATTGATCAATGGCTGTCGGAGTTTCCAGCACCGGCAACTCTGCGAGGGCTGAGTGAAGTGCGGTTCCGGGCATCGTGACCGGCAACAACAGCAAGCCGGCTGTCAGGGCTGCAACGATGGCCATTATGATCAGGCGCGTCATATCGCCGAGTTTGAACGCCCGGGTTTTGCGGAACCTGAGGGGGCTGACAGTGTCTTGATGCGACGCCTGTCTGTGAGCTGTAGTTGTGCCAATGTTCATGCGAAACGCCTTTCCTGTTAAGGACAATGCCGACTGTCCGGTGGACGTAACGCCAGCACATCTCCGTTGATGTCAGGAAGGAAGTTAGACACCAAACGGCTGCAGGTATTGGCCGCGCCTGCCAAGGTCATGGCCGAACCTGCCACGGTTTTTCAGGTGATGATCAGGCTTTAGATGCGCGCTGTCTGAATTGTGCTGGTGCTTGTCCCAACCAACGTTTGAAAGCGCGGCTGAAGGTGCTTTGCTCGGAAAAGCCCGTCAGAAAGGCGATCTCGGCAATCGAGGCGTCGCTGTCGCATAACAGTTCCTGCGCGAGTGCGGATTGCGCCTGTCCCAGCACATCGCGAAAGGTAAGACCCTCCTCGGCGAGGCGACGATAGAGCGTACGTTCACTCAGCCCCATCTCTTGGGCGACCTGTGCTGCTTGTGGTGCACCATTGCTGAGCGCAGGGGTAAGTCGGTGCACGAGCGTCTTGCTGAGCGAAGGGGTGTCCTCGATTGAGCTCATCTCTGTCTCAAGATGCGCCGTGAGAAAATCTGCAACTGCCTGGTCCCCAAGGAGGTTTGGAAGATCAAGTACAACCGGATCGAACGAGATCGCGTCACGTTCTGCGTCGAACTTGACTGGGCAACCAAAATGGGCGGCGTACCTATCTGGCGTACTTCGACAGGAATGACGGAAACAGACATACTCGAAGGTAAGGTCGGACCCGACGACCCGCTTCATATTCACGGCAAATCCGGCCAAAGCGGTTTCGTTGCGAAAAGCCAGAACGGGGTGGTGCGCGGTTTGCCCCTCGATCGCAAAAAACGCGAGGTCGCCTGTCTCATTCAGATGGTAAATCGCCGTGTCGGTTACCAGCCGAAAATAGCGTTCGACCCGTTGAAGCGATGCCCGCAGGGTTGGAGCTGTCTTGATCGCCAACCCCAGCACGCCAAGATCATCCGTCTGGATCAATTCAGCATACGCATTCATCAGCGTTATTTCGTCAGTATGATTGTTGCGGATCCATTCAGTCAGCTCGAAGTAATCAGTGTCCTGAAGCCGACCTGTCTCGGACAGCGGCACACGATGAACCACAGCGCCGTTGGAAATCAAAGCACCGTCATCTGTCAGCGTCATCCCGGCCGCAGTGGCCATCGTGCGCGCAAAGGCGTTGGTCACGCTTGGCATGGGAATAAATGCTATAACAATATCACCAGCGAAACCAGAGACTCCGAGTGCAGGGTCCGACGGTAAACTATTTCGCGAACCTGATTTCTTGATGGATCTGCGCGTGGCCCCAGAGCTTCAGGCATCTGCGGCACCGGTAGACCGCGGCGATGACCGACACCCGGTCATCATGGCGAATGTGGCCTACGCTGATATACTGTCGGTCACCTTTGAAATCAGCATACCCGATCACCGATCGGTCGATGACCTTGAGAAACCCCGGAGCACCGCCCAGGAACTGGGCATAGGGCCAGCCGGTTTCAGCCACTGTCGCCTGAAAGCTTCCGTCTCTCCGGGGCAGGAAATCGGCTTCGCGCGCTGTGAGTTCACCACCCTCGTGACGATCCGGTGGCAAAACTCAGGCATAGGCCTCGGCGGGCCCGAAGCGTTCTTCTTCTTCAAGGACACGGGACGTGAACCCAACGCCGGCTTAGGCGTTCGGCATGGTTTCTCCTCCTGCAAATCAAGTTCAGTCAGGCCTTAATGATCATAGGGATGGACCGGGGAGGCCCATCTGAATGCCTGATCGCCTTCGCAGATCGGGTGTTCATTCATCGACGCGATGCGTCGCTGCATCAGGCCATCTGAACGGAACTCCCAGTTTTCGTTGCTATAGGCGCGAAACCAGGTACCGCTGTCGTTATGATATTCGCAGGCAAAGCACCCCGCGATGCGGTTGTCATGAAACGCCCAGAGTTCCTTGATCCACCGATAGTCCAGTATGCGCGCCCACTTGCGGGTCAGAAATTCCGCGATCCGGTCGCGGCCCTGAAATATCGCTGCCCGGTTGCGCCAGTGGCGGGCGTATCATCTCCTGATCCATCATTGATGTCGGCCGAAAGGCCCGGTCGCAATGGGGAGGCAGTGGCGCGGCCGGGGCGTCCGGCGAGGCAGCGGGGGCACATTCGGCCAGACGAACGCGGGCGCATTTCGAAATGCGGTGTTGACCTGAATGTAGAGACCGGCACCGAGATGGTGTTGGCGCAGGCTGCCAATCCTTTGACCTCCCTGCCATCAGACGTAGTGTCTGAAACTTGGCCTAAAACCGCCATTATTTCAGTCGCCGCGAAAGTCCGAAATGCGGGCTGTGACCGCAGCAATCAGGATCAAGACTGCGTGACGACTTCTCTAATTGGGTGTTTGGGTAAAGCTCATTTTCCTTCTTTCCTTTGGGGCTTTGTCACTCATCCGGATCACGCTTCTCTTCGCAGTCTGGCTGATGCCGCGTGGGGCATCGCTGGCCGCATGTGTCGGATTGGCAGTGGAGAGCCTCGCTTTGGGACGCGCTTCTCGTTGCGCAGCAGCCATAGTCGGCTTCTTCCACAGACCTCGTCCGGTGAGGAACGACCCCATTCAGATTAGGTGTTAGGTGGTTACATCGTGCCACACCCTCCACCTTCTCTGGATGGAATTCAGTGCCATCAGTCGATACGCGATGCAGCAGAAAAGCAAGCTTTCATGCAACGGCGACGACCGCACGACGTCTGCCTTTCGTTCGCATTAAACGCGTTCCCCATGATTTGATTTGTGATCCAGCCATCGTGCGCATGAGCAACGAATTGGCTACTGCATAGAGGGTTGCACGGACATCGCGGTCTCCCGCTCGGGATATGCGACTTGGGTTGTCGTGCTCGCCAGATTGATATCGCCGAGGTGCAAGGCCAAAGTGCGCGCTAACCGTTCGGGAACTTTTGAAGCGAGCAGGATCATCGATGGCGGCTTTGAAAGTAAGTGCCGGAATCGGGCCAACGCCCGAAACAGTCATCATCCGCAGGCAGACGTACTCATTGCGGGCCGTGCGTTTGCCCCGCCGATCCAGGGAGAGATAATTTTTGTATATTGCAACACGCGCGTCCAGCAGCGACAGCATGGCCTGAGACAATACCTCATCGACTGCGATCAAAGGGCGCACGAGGTCATCGAAGCTGCCATGCTAGACAGTTTTTGGAAGGCGCAGTCTGAAGGTCTTTAATAACCCTCGAACCTCATTTGCCAGATCGACGGTTTTGTTGAGCAAGGCTTTGCGGCAGCTCAACAGAGCGCGTATTTTGTGGGCTTCACGGCTCTTCATGTGAACCGGGCTGAACCAACCTGTCCGCAATATCTGCCCAATTCCTCGGGCATCGTTCTTATCTGTCTTATTGCGCATCGCCGACAGTGCCGCGCTGACCTGTCTGGCTTCCATGCAGACAACGTCGAAATCATCATTGGTCAATCCATAGAAAAGATGTTGGCTCATCGTGCCCGCTTCAAAACCGATCCGAACAATCGGATGAGCGAAGCCTTTCAAGCAGTTTGTGATCTCAGTGACATCACATCCCAACTCGCGCTCGAGAATGATCGCGCCTTTGCTTTCCACAATGCAAAGCGCACACGACCTTAGTGAAACATCCAGTCCAGCGTAGTATTCCATCACCTACCTCCCTTGTTCACAGCTATCCTGTGATCCTCTCGAGAGCTTGACCGAAGAACAGAGGCAGCCCAATTACGCATGCTTCGGGCCGATGTAACTTGCATCTGGAAGGCGATTTCCTAATTCACAAGGTCTACGCTCTTGACTTGACGAAAGCAGAGGCTTTCATGCCGAGCATGAATGACCTCTCAACACACTCGCTGGATGACCTAACCATTAACGAGTCCTCGCGGCCCAAAGCGCCGAAGGTTCCGGCAGCAACAGACATACACCGCCGCCAAGGTCGACAGCTGGCGGCCATCCACCGTCACTATCTGATGGAGATGGCCCAAATTGGCGCGGTGTTGGCGCGGATTGAAGCGGGAGACGCTCCGCCCGAGAATCTGAGGCAGATCGTACTTTCACTCGACATGGCGGAGAATTTACGGGCCTTCGGAAACCTTTGCGGACGCGAGTGCCAGGTGCTCAAATTCCACCACGACATTGAAGGTTCCGATATGCTCCCCCGGGTCGAGGCGGCTGGTGGAGGGATGTTTCGAGAGGTCGTCGCCAAGCTTCTGTCAGAGCACGAGGTGGTCCACGAATTGATCATCCGCCTCGGTCGCGCTGCGGACACACTAATGGAAGATCCGAATGAGGCAAACTTCGTTCATGCCGCCACCACGTACCGAAAACTTGAGGAGGTCGTACGCTCCCATTTTGGCTATGAGGAGACGGAATTGGCGGAGGCCATCGGATATTACCTCGGATCGATTTGAAGCCGCATCCGGATCAGCTAGGGTCAGGATTCATAACCAATAGATGACGAGAGCCGCGAGCGCGATGGCAGAGAGAAACACCTTGGGGCAGCGGTCATAACGGGTCGCGACACGCCTCCAATCCTTGAGCCTACCGAACATGATCTCGATCCGGTTGCGACGCTTGTATCTGCGCTTGTCGTATTTGACCGGCGTTTTGCGTTTCTTCCGGCCTGGGATGCAGGCGTGTATCCCCTTGTCCTATAACGCTTCTCTGAACCAGTCAGCATCATAGCCGCGATCCCCAAGTAGCCATTTGACCTTTGGCAGGCCGCGCAGCAGGGCCCTTGCACCGATGTAATCGCTCACCTGTCCGGCGGTAAAGAACTGGTCGATTGGTCGTCCCTTACTGTCGCAGATGGAGTGCAGCTTGGTGTTCATGCCGCCTTTGGTCCGACCGATCAGGCGGCCACGCCCCCGTTCGTCGGGGAATTGATCCCCCAGATCAATTCTTGATCCTCCTGACTTAACGCCCATGCTGGTCGCTGTTCGGTGGGCATTCAGGTATGTCGCGTCCATTGCCCGGCAGTTGATTGCGAAGCAATCAATGAGAGGGATCATCACGGTCGTCTTCTCACCGTGTTCCGCCGCCAGTCCGGCCATCATCCGCGCGAAAATGCCCTTTTCGCTCCAACGCTTCCAGCGGCTGTAGAGCGTTTTATGAAGGCCATATTCCCGCGGCGCATCCCGCCAGCGCAAGCCATTGCGATTGATGAAGATAATCCCACTCAACACCCGTCTGTCATCGACCCTTGGCTTTCCGTGCGACTTCGAGAAGAAAGGCGCAAGTTTGCCCATCTGCTCATCGGTCAGCCAGAAAAGATCACTCTTGTCACCGCTCCTTTTCGGAGCCGTGAGTCACGCAGCGCGACCCAAATCAATGCATCCTGACCCTAGGTCGTGTTGACAAAAGGGATTCACATCCGCTCGCGGGCGTGATTCAAGCTGGTATCTGTAATGGAGACCAACT
>NZ_JAWJBP010000014.1:0-88807 GCF_046535935.1 Tritonibacter sp. SIMBA_163 | reverse complement strand
CTGTGATCATGCGGTATCCATAGCGCCCATACTCTTCGGCCAGCGCAATGATATCCTCGGTCAGCCGGGCTTCATCCGGTCGGCCACAAGGCACTTTGCGCTGCGTCGAGCGATGCTGACCCAATGTGCGGCAGACCCTGCGCTCCGATACGCTGAAGGTTTGCCGCACATGGTCAATGCATTGCCTGCGGCGGGAAGGGCTTAGAAGTTTCCCCGTGCGGCCTCGGCAAGGATCATCTTGTCCAAGGTAAGATCAGACACGGCGCGACGGAGCCGGCTATTCTCGGTCTCCAACTCCTTCAGCCGCTTGAGCTGATCGCGGCTCATCCCGCCATATTGCTTGCGCCACCGGTAGTAAGTCTAAACCGTCACACCGATTTGCCGAACGGCTTCCTGAACCGAGCTCCCTTGCCCTTGCAGCACCTCAACCTGTCGCAGCTTCAGCACGATGTCCTCGGGCTTCTCTCGTTTGCCTGCCATCTCGTCGTCCTCCTGAAAACGGGATATTCCTATCCCAAAAGGTGGACCACTTCAGTGGGGTCACTCCACTCAGAGCGGAACTTGACAAGAAGCGCGGTGTTATCCTCGACAGGCTCGCGACACTGCAAAATGCGATAGCTAACCTAAGCCACTCTTGAGTTGCATCGCAGCGACTTCCGCTCTGTCCGCGGCCCTGCCGCTCAGGAGAGCTGCGGCGAAGGTCGGCGGTGAGCCCTTCTCAGACCCCGTAGATGCCGAAACTGACGATCGCTGGCGGCTAAAGAGTATGCATTCTAAGCTGCCTGGGCAGCCTGATCATGCGCAATGAAGGAGAGCATCGTGACAGCATACATCATTGGCCAGATGGAGATTCACAGTCGGGATTGGATGGATGAATACTTTGCGAAGATTCCTGACCTGGTGAAACGTCACAACGGGGCTTTCAAGGTCCGTGGCGGCAAGCCGGAGCAACTTGAAGGGGAGGGCAAGCTGCCTGATGCTGCTTTCGTCATCGAGTTTCCAGACCGCAGTCATGCTACATCATTCTGGAATTCCGACGAGTTCCAGTCTCTTGCGGTTCTGCGACGCACTGGCTCCACACTGAACGCAATCCTCACTGATGCGGTGGAGTGATCGCGTTTCGGCTTTGTCCGCACTGCAGACGCCGACCTAGTCCGCACCCAAGGACCGGTCTGAGGCAAAACTGTTTCGCTATTGCTTGGCGCGGACCGTTGACAAGATTCGCAAGATCCGTCCGGTGGCGTCGGCAGGGTACGGCACGCGACACAGAGCCCGCGCGCGCAACATCCTGTCGCGGTTAGCCTGCACTGATATCATCCGAAACATAAGCCGAAGTCGGTTTTATCATTTTTTGCGTCGGACTGATTTCGCGTCCGTGCTGAACTCTGCGTCATAAACAATACAATCGTGAATCAGAGAACTCGGAGAGCGGGCTCATGAAAACCCAAGTCAAAGCACTTGTTGTCGGTGGTGGTGCCATCGGGACCTCGATCGCATATCACCTGGCCAAGGCCGGTTGGGACGACGTCATGCTCATCGAGCGTGACGAGCTGACCTCCGGCTCCACCTGGCACGCAGCCGGCCTGTTGCCGCTGTTCAACATGTCCTATGCGACAACCCATATCCACAAATACTCGGTCGATTTCTACAAGACCCTGGAGGCTGAAACCGGCCTCAACGCGGGCTTTGCGGTCGTCGGCAACCTGCGCATGGCGCAGACGCAGGAGCGCATGGACGAATACATGCTCTATGCCTCCACCGCGGAGACCTGTGGCGTGAACTACGAATGGCTGACCCCGGATGAGATCAAGGCACGCTGGCCGCTGATCGAGACCTCCGACCTGAAGGGCGCGATCTACCACACCGAGGACGGCTATATTAACCCCGCCGACGTGACCCAGGCGATGGCCAAGGGCGCGCGCCAGCACGGTGCCGAGATCGTGCGCAAGCTGCAGGCGGATGCCTTCCACTGGACCGGCACCCATTGGGAAGTCACCTGCACCAAGATGGTTGAAAAGGGCGGCAACCTTGTGGAGAGCGACGAGCAGGTGGTGATCACCGCCGAGCATGTCGTCACCGCCTCCGGCAACCACGCGCAGCGCACTGCCAAGATGCTGGGCATCAAGATGCCCGCCGTCCCGGTCGAGCACCAGTTCATCGTCACCGATGTGGACCCGGCGCTGCAGGCGTTCCGCGACGAGGGCAACCCGGAGCACCCGGTGATCCGTGACGCCGACGCACAATCCTATGTGCGCGAAGAGCGCGGCGGCTGGATCCTCGGCGTTTACGAAAAACACGCGCCGGCCTGCTTTGAATATGGCGTGCCGGACAGTTTCCGCGCCGACCTGTTCCCGCTGGCGCTGGAGCGCATCGAAGACCAGTACATGGCGATGATCCACCGCATGCCCTCCAGCGAGGAATGCGGCCTGAAGGACGACTTCAACGGCCCGATCTGCTACACGCCGGACGGCAACCCGCTGGTTGGCCCCGCACCGGGCCTGCGCAACATGTGGCTGGCAGAGGGCTTCTCCTTCGGCATCACCGCTGCGGGCGGCACCGGCTATTATCTGGCGCAGATGATGGTGGAGGGCGAGGCCGAGATCGACATGGCGTCGCTCGACCCGAAACGCTACTCCTCCAACTGGATGACCACCGAGTTCGCGGCCCGCAAGAACGAGGAAGCCTACGACCACGTCTACATCCTGCACCACCCGGACGAGGAACGCCCGGCGGCCCGCCCGCTGCGCACCGCGCCCGCATTTGATCGTCAAAAGGCCCGCGGCGCACAATTCGGCTGGGTCAACGGCTGGGAACGGCCGAACTACTTCGGCCCCGTGGATGCGCCGGACAGCTTCGACCATGACGCCCGCAGCTTCCGACGTGGCGGCTGGTGGCAGCATGCCGTGGATGAGGCCAAGTCGATCCGCGAAGGTGTCGGCCTGATCGACGCGACCGCCTTCACCAAGCATATCGTCAAGGGTCCCGGCGCGACGGCTTTCCTCGACTGGTTCACCTGCAACAAGCTGCCGAAAGTGGGCCGCATCAACCTGACCTATGCGCTGACCGTGGCGGGCACCACCCGCACCGAGTACACCATCGTCCGTCTCAAGGATGACGAGTACTATCTGGTCTCCGCCGGGGCATGGACCGAGTATGATGCCGACTATCTGATGAAGGCGATTGCCGACAAGGAAGCCGACTTCGGCCGTATCGAGCTGCAGGACGTGACCACCCAATGGGGCGTCTTTGCCATCGCCGGTCCGAAGTCCCGTGACGTCCTCAAGGAGGTTATCCGCGACGCCGATCCGGAAACCGCCCTGTCGAACAAGCGCTTCCCGTGGCTGTCTGCTCGTCAGATCGAACTGGGCATGTGCCCGGTCAACGCGATCCGCGTGGCCTATACCGGCGAGTTGGGCTGGGAACTTCACCACCCGATGGAGATGCAGAACTACCTGTTCGATCTGCTTGAAAAGGCCGGCGAGAAGCATGGTATGAAGCTGGTCGGGGCCCGCGCTCAGAACTGGCTGCGTCAGGAGAAATCCTACCGCGCCTTCGGCAACGAGCTGGGCCGTGACGCGACCCCGCTGGAGGCCGACCTGCCGCGCTTTGTCGACCTGAACAAAGAGTTCTACGGCAAGGATAAGCTGGAAGAGACCGGCGTGCGCGTCAAATGCTGCACCCTGTTGATCGACGGTCCGGCGGATGCCGATCCCTGGGGGCACGAGGCGCTCTATGCCGAGGATGGCACCCGGGTGGGGCGTCTGACCTCCGGCGGCTACTCGGTTGCGTTCGAGAAATCCATTGGCATGGGCTACGTGAAGCCCGAGCAGGCGGTCGAAGGCATCAAGCTGAAGGTCAAGATGCAGGACAAGCTCTGGGATGCGGTTGTCACCTGCGACAGCCCCTATGATCCGAAGAACGAAACCATCCGCAAGGACGGCTGATCCCCTTCGACACTGCGCGCCGCCTCTCGAAAGTGATGCGGCGACACCACCATAGAGAAGCGCTCCGACTTGGTCGGAGCGCTTCTCGCTTGGTCAGCGCCGGAAATCGCGGGATATTGTGGCAGTTACGGCGGTGTTCGGGAGTGAGGCCGCCTGAGGTTAAAGAGACAGTGATAACGAGTAGACTTCTAGCCGTCTTTGGGGACATTCCGGCACATCGCCTCGACTGTGCCACCCGCATGTTCTGTGTCCTGCTTTTGCTCGGGCTTGCCGTAAAAAGTGCGGTGCTGGCACATTGGGTGCTAGTTGGTTTTCTGGTCGCACTTGCCGGTATCATCTTTGTCAACCTGCTGGCCTTGTGGCGGCACAGCGCGGCGCGTGTGCCGCTCTCTGTGTTGGTGGCGGTTCTCACAGCGACCGTTATTCTGACAACCTTTTATGTCGGTATATCTGGTGCGATCTGGATGTTTCCGGTGTTGGTGGGGCTGCGCTTTGCTGCGTCCCCGGCGCAGTATCAGCCCGCGCGGCTGGTGCTTATCGTGATGGTGCCACTGGTGGTGCTGTATCACGGGGATGCCGGGAATGCTGGGCGCTTGCTGGCGGCGGCTTTGATTTCCTCCGCCTATCTTTGGCTCGCCGAAGGAGAGATGGTGTCCCTGCGCGCAAAACTGGACCGTGATGAGGGGCGCGATCCCCTGACCCGGGCCTTTTCCCGCGCCAGTCTTGAACAGGACCGGGAGATGATATCGCGACTCGCGCCGGTTGGGCTGGTGGTGATCCGGCTGGATGGGGTGATGGCGCTGCGCAACCAGGGGCAGGACCGTCAGGCAGACAAGTTGATAGCCTCTGTGGCCAGAGAAATCATACCGATCCTCAGTACCCGAGAGCGGCTCTATCGCCTTGGCAACAGTGAATTCATGATCGGGCTGGCTGGCTGGCGCGCTTTTGAGAGTTACGAGCTGGGGCAGCACATCTGCAGGTCAGTACAGCCGACGCTGCCCGAGGGCGTGAACGCACAGAGCGGTGCCGCTGAGGTGCATGACCCTGAGGAGTTCGAAAGCGCTCTGGCCCGTGCCATGGCCGGGTTGGATACAGCGCCAACCGGCGTAGCTCCGTTTTCCCCCGAGGTGCTCTGACATTCGTCCTATGGCAGGCTTTCACCTATCGCGACCCGACAGGGATTGCGTTCAATGGGAGAGATCGGCGTCGGAGATGATCCCGTCGTTATCCCGATCAAGGCTATGTGCAAGCCGTGCGGAATGACGATTGTATTCCCTGCGTGAAATGAAGCCATCGGCATCCGTATCCGCAAAGGTGAAGGCATCAATCCGGCCGGGGCTGGCGTTTTGCGCCTGATAGCTCTGACCCATCTGAGCGTAGCGCGCCTGCGCAGCCCGCAGCGATGCGTCGAACTCATCGGGGCTGATTTTGTCGTCGCCGTTCAGGTCGATCTCGTTAAACTGGAGGTTGCGCAACGCAATGGCCTCATCCACCAATACGACCCCGTCGCCATCAAAATCGAGACTGCGCAGGAAACTCGGATCAGCCAGCGCCGAAGACGCGGCAACCGTTGCTGCAATCAGTGAGGTTGCGAGCACACGCCCGACAATACAGGCCGCGGCAGGGGCGGCGATAGGGCGGGGACGTTGCAACATCGGAGAGACCTTGTTCTTCTACTATCGTAGAAATAGGCGCTCAGTTGACGGTTTTGGAGAGGGCGGTGTTACAAAAGCTTTATATTTGTGCACATCTCATGTGCGCGACAAGATCAAGCACAGGTTGTTCGCGGGCATCTCCACCTGCTTTGTCAGCTGAAGCCCTACCGCCGCGGCCCATGTGGTGATGTCATCCACGTCCTTGTAGCCGATCTCCGGGTCGTGGGTGCTGAGGGCGGCGTGGAAATTGCGATCACCCTCGCTGACCAGCTGACCGTCGCGCGTAAAAGGGCCGTAGATCACCATCCGCCCGCCCGGCGCCAGCGCCGTAGAGGCTTCGTCCAGCAGGGTGCGGACCTCATCGGCGCTGACCAGATGTAACAGGTTGGCCAGCAGGATCAGATCAAACGGGCCGATCAGCCCGCCCCAGCCGGATGATGTGGCATCCAGCGCCGCCGCCAGCTCCACGTTTTGCACCTCTGCGTCTGTCATATAGGCGTCGATACTGGCGCGGCGGCTCGGATCGATGTCGCTGGGCTGCCAGTTGAGGCCGGGCAGGGCGCGGGCATAGCCGACCACATGCTGACCGGTGCCGCTGGCGATCTCCAATGCGCGACCCGTGGCGGGGGCATGCTGTTCCACCACCGCCAGAAGCGGCGCGAGATTGCGTGCGGCAGCAGGGGCAAAGAGTTTGCCGCCGGCGGTTTCCTCGGCCACTGAGGCCTGTCCGGGTACGGATCGAAACGGCATCAGGTGAACCTCTCGGGGCTGAGGGCGGCAACCATGTCGGCGTCAATTTCCGGCGTGCGCCCCGCCACCAGATCGCGCAGCAGCCGGGCCGAGGCCGGGGCACTCTGGAACCCGTAGCCGCCTTGTCCGGCATACCACCAGAAGCCGCTCTGCCGTGGATCCGCGCCAAACACCGGCACCCCGTCGGGGGCAAAGCTGCGCAGCCCGGCCCAGCTGGTTTCCAACCGGGTCACGGGGGTGGTGACCATCTCCTCGTAGCGGGCAAGCCCCTCGGCCAGCACCATGTCGTCGGCCCAGGCATCCTGCGGCGGCACCGGCTCGGCATCGGCGGGCGAGACCAGCAGCTTGCCGGCCTGCGGTTTGGCATACCACGCCTCATGCACGCCCATCAGCATCGGCCAGTCGCTGACGTCATGCCCCCCGGGCGCCGGCAGTTGCGCCATTGATCGGCGTCTGGGCTGGATGCCCAGTGGCGCCCCCCCGGCCATCTCGGCGATGATATCGGCCCAAGCGCCGGCGGCATTGACGATCTGGCGCGCCTCGAAGCTGTCGCTGTGGGTCTCCACCCGCCAGCCCGCGTCCAGCCGGGTGATCGCTGTGACCTCCTGCCGGGTGCGGGTCTCGCCGCCGCGCTGGCGCAGTAGCTTGGTCCAGTCGCCCATCAGCCGGTCCGTGTCGATATCGGTGGCGGTCTCATGGGCGGCGGCAAAGGCCACGCTGTCGGGGTTCAGGATCGGCACCCGCGCCAGCGCTTCGCTCACCGGGATTTCCTGCAGGTCCAGCTCGGCCAGATCTGCCTCAAAGCCCGCGCGCTGGTCGGCACGCGCCACCAGCATCAGCCCGCGCGGACTGAGATAGCTGTCGCGCGCCGCGCCGGGCGCGACAAAAAACGCGCGACTGGCCTGCGACAGCGCCTTGATCGGGGCTGGGCCGTAGTCCTCCTCGAACATTGCCGCCGACCGCCCAGAGGCATGAAACCCCAGCGCATCTTCGCGCTCCAGCAGCAGCACGGAGCCCAGTTCCGCCAGATGCGCCGCAGCGCCAATTCCGGCGACGCCGCCGCCAATGACGAGGAAATCGATCATGCTTCCTCCAGCCGGTCGGTTGCGGGCGCCGGGCGGGGGCTGAGCGCTGCGATGCGGGCATAAAGCTCCGGCGACATCTCGAACTGCGTTGCCGCCAGCGAGGGCGCCAGTTGCGCGGCGGAGCGCGCCGACAGGATTGGCGCAGGGCGTGCCGGGTGACCGGCGGCCCAGGCCACGGCCAGCGTGGCGGCGTCAATGTCCAGTTCCTCGGCAATTTCCAGCAGATCACGCGCCGACTGATGCATCCAGTCCTGGCCGTAGCGCGCGGCGTAGCGTTTGTCCTCACTCAGCCGCCCAGAGCCGCCGCGGGCGTATTTGCCGGTCAAAAGCCCGCCGCCCAGTGGCGAATAGGGCACCGGCAGGATGTTCTGGTCGGCGCACATCGGCAGGAGTTCCACCTCCGCCTGGCGTTTCACCAGCGAATACATCGGCTGCAGCACGTCGATCTGCAGACCCAGCCGTGCGGCCAGCGCCACCGCCTTCATCACCTGCCAGGCGGCGAAGTTCGACAGGCCCACGTGGCGGATCAGCCCCTGCTGCTTCAGTTCGGCAAAACAGGTCAGCGTGTCCTCCAGCGGCGTGTCGGGATCAAACCGGTGCAGGTAGAGCAGGTCCACCCCGTCGAGGTTCAGCCGCTGTCGGCTCTGGTCGAATTGCGCCCGCATGTTGGCGGCACTGGCACCGCCGGTGATGCCCACCTTGGTTGCCACATAAAGCGCCTCGCGCTCCGGGGCGATCAGCTTGCCGAGGATCTCTTCGCTGGCGCCGTCGGTATAGACCCAGGCGGTGTCGAAGTGGCGCAGGCCGGACGCGCGGCAGGCGGCGAACATCTCGGCCGAGGCCTGCGCGTCGGCGCGACCGCCGAACTGCATGCAACCAAAGGCAAAACGGCCGATATCGTGACCGTCGAGAGTGGTGAGCGGGGGGCGAGATGTCTGTGTCATGCGGCGGAGAGTGGCACGCAGATGGGCCGAGGGCAACGGTGCGATGCCCAGGGCTTTCACATTCCAGCGCAGCAACGTGAATGGATGTTTCAGCCCATTGCCGCTACATCGAGGTCATGTTTGACGCCAAAATACGCCCGCTCATTGATCCGGTCCTGAATGCGCAGGGGGCCCGCCTTGCCGCGCTTGGGGTGACGGCCAATCAGATCACCCTGCTTGGGCTGGCGCTGGGGCTGCTGTCGGCGGCGCTGATCGCCTGCGGGGCTGTGGGCTGGGCGCTGCTACCGCTGCTGGCCTCGCGGCTTGCGGATGGGCTCGACGGGGCGGTGGCGCGGGCAGGCACGCCGAGCGATTTTGGCGGTTATCTCGATATCGTCTGCGATTTTGTCTTCTACGGCGCTGTGCCGCTGGCCTTTGTGGCGCTGGCGCCTGCGGCCAACGGGCTGGCGGGAGCCTTCCTGCTGTGCAGTTTCTACGCCAATGGGGCGAGCTTCCTCGGCTATGCGGTGCTGGCGGAAAAGCGCGAGATGAAAAGCCGGGCGCGCGGGGTGAAGACGCTTTATTTCACCGGCGGGCTGCTTGAGGGGGCGGAGACCATCGGTTTCTTCGTGCTGCTGTGTTGCCTGCCGGGATCCTTTGTGCCGCTGGCCTATGCGTTCGGCACGCTCTGTTTCCTCACCGCGCTGTCGCGTGTGCTGCTTGCGGCCAAGGTGTTCGGCGACTGAGGCGCATTGATCGCAAGAGGTACGAGGGCGGGGCGTGGCTCCCGCCGCCTCGGGTCCTCTGTCCCTTCGGGATCAGAGCCTTCCTCGGCGTTGGGCCGGGCAGCCAGCCCGGGGAACCCGGGCTGGCTGCCGCCGCGCGTGCCCCGGAGGGACACGCGCGGCCACGCCCGTTGGGCGTGAAAAGGCGCGACTGCTATGATCAGGGAGGAGCCGCGCACGGGCAAGCCATCATTGATGGCGCTTGCATGCAGATCGTTGATCCGGTCCGCAGGTGCCGTTTGTTCTCTCCCGGAGACAAGAAAAGACCCGCCCCAAGGGGCGGGTCTCTCCAGTTCGCGATCACGAAAGGCTTACTCCGGGATGGAGCCTTCGATGCCTTCGACATAGAAGTTCATGCCAGCCAGCGTGCCGTCATCTGCAATCTCACCCTCGGCGAGGAAATCAGAACCGTCCTGCTTTTTCAGCGGGCCGGTGAAGGGGTGGTATTCACCCGAGGCCATCGCGTCCTTCAGCGCCAGCGCTTCGGCTTTCACCTCGGCCGGAACCGCATCGGTGATCTCGCCGATGCCGACCATGCCTGGGCCGATGCCGTCCCAGGTGTCCACAGAGGTCCAGGTGCCATCCATCACGGCCTTGGTGCGCGCGATGTAATAGGGCGCCCAGTCGTCAATGATCGAGGACACGCGCGGGAAGGGCGCATATTCCGCCATGTCAGACGCCTGACCAAAGGTGACCACATTTCCCGCCGCCTGCGCTGCAGCCTGCGGTGCGGTGGAATCGGTGTGCTGCAGGATCACGTCCGCGCCTTGTTCGATCAGCACTTTTGCGGCGTCGGCTTCCTTGGCCGGGTCAAACCAGGTGAAGGCCCAGACGATCTTGAACTCGACGTCCGGGTTGACCTTCTTGGCGTGGATATAGGCGGAGTTGATGCCGCGGATCACTTCCGGGATCGGGTAGGAGCCGATGTAGCCGACGATGTTGCTCTCGGTCATATGACCCGCGATGGTGCCCTGTACGGCGCGCCCCTCGTAAAACCGCGCGGAATAGGTCGAGACGTTCTCGGCGCGCTTGTAGCCGGTGGCGTGCTCGAACTTCACATCCGGGAATTTCTTGGCGACGTTGATGGTGGGGTCCATGTAGCCAAAGGAGGTGGTGAAGATCAGGTCCGCGCCCTGCAGGGCCATCTGGGTGATCACGCGCTCGGCGTCGGGGCCTTCTGCGACGTTTTCCACATAGACGGTTTCGACCTTGTCGCCGAATTCTTCGACCACGGCCTTGCGGGCCTGATCGTGTTCATAGGTCCAGCCGCCATCGCCGACGGGGCCGACGTAGACAAAGCCGACCTTGGTCTTGTCCTGGGCCAGCGCGCCACCGGCGGCCAGACCCAGCGCAACAGCAGCGCCGGTAAGAAGTTTGGTGAGTTTCATGAGATGGGTTCCCCCTGGTTGGTTCTAATGTTGTGACCCGCCCCGGTTCGCCCCGAAGCTGGATTTTGGTGTGCTCGCCCGCGCCGCAATGCGCCCCGGACGAGGAGACGCCCCCCGAAATCAACGAGAGGCGTGGAAACTCCGGCCGAGCGACGCGGGCGCGCTGCTTTTGTCGGCGGACAGGATGACGAGCACCAGAATGGTGATCAGATAAGGTGACATTGCCAGATACTCTACAGGAATGGCAACGCCCGCCGCCTGCAGATTGAGCTGAACCACGGTGACGCCGCCAAAAAGATAGGCGCCGAGCAGTGCACGCCAGGGTTTCCAGCTGGCAAAGACCACCAGCGCCAGGGCGATCCAGCCGATCCCGGCGGTCATGCCTTCGGTCCACTGCGGCACCCGGATCAGGCTGATGTAGGCGCCGCCAAGCCCGGCGCAGGCGCCGCCGAACAGGATCGCCAGGGTGCGGATCTTGACCACCTTGTAGCCCAGCGCATGAGCGGCCTCGTGATTTTCGCCCACCGCGCGCAGGATCAGCCCGGCCCGCGTGAACTTCAGCACCGCCCAGACGGCGGCGGTGAGCGCGATGCCGAAATAAAGCACCACGTCATGGGAGAACAGGATACGGCCCAAGATCGGCAGATCCGACAGCAGCGGCAGATCCACCCGCGCCATCTGCGGTGGTTTCACCCCCACATAGCGCTGCCCCATCAGCGCCGAAAGCCCCAGCCCGAACAGGGTCAGCGCCAGACCGGAGGCGACTTGATTGGCCAGCGCCAGCTGCGTCAGCCCCGCAAACAGCAGCGACAGCGCCGCGCCCGCCACGGCGGCGGCGACAAACCCCATGAGCGGCGAGCCAGTCTCCACCGCCGCGGCAAAGCCCGCGATGGCGCCCACGATCATCATGCCCTCGACCCCGAGGTTCAGGACACCGGATTTTTCCACCACCAGCTCGCCGATCGCGGCCAGCAACAAGGGCGTGGCCGCAACCATCAAGGAGGCGATGAGAAGGACCGGGTTAATTGCAGACAGATCCATCACGCGACCTCCGGCTTGCCAATTGAGATGCGAAAGTTGGTCAGCATGTCCAGTGCCAGAAGAAAGAACAGCAACATCCCCTGAAACACCTGGATGGCCGCCGAGGGAAGGCCCAGATTGCCTTGCGCAATGTCACCGCCAATATAGGTCAGCGCCATCAGCCCCCCGGCCAGAAGGATGCCCACCGGATGCAGGCGGCCCAGAAAGGCCACGATGATCGCGGTAAAGCCGTAGCCGACGTTGAAATCGATCGAGACCTGACCCGAGGGGCCGGAGACTTCGAACATGCCGGCAAGCCCTGCCAGCGCGCCCGAGGCGCCCAGACAGAACAGCACCAGCCGCGCCGGCTTCACCCCGGCAAACCGCGCCGCCCTCGGCGCCTCGCCGGTCAGCCGGATGTGGTAGCCCAGCATGTGCCGGTTCAGAAGCACGTAGGAGAAGATCACCGCGATCAGCGCCGCCACCACGCCCCAATGCATGCCGGTTCCGGCGATCAGCTCGGCGTTATGGGCACTGTCGTATTGCTGCAGGTTGCGCGAGCCGGGAAAGCCAAACCCTTCGGGGTTCTTCATCAATCCCAATGACATGGAGGCCAGAAATTGCTCCGCCACATAGACCAGCATCAGCGACACAAGGATCTCGTTGGTGCCGAACCGTGTCTTCAAAACCGCCGGGATCATCGCCCAGGCCCAGCCGCCAAAGGCACCGGCCAGGATCATCAGCGGAAAGATGATCCAGCTCTCCATCGGGTAGAAGGCCAGCCCCACCCCCGCGCCGGTCAGCGCGCCGATGATGTATTGGCCTTCGGCGCCGATGTTCCAGATCCCGGCGCGGAACCCCAGTGACAGGCCGATGGCGATCAGCACCAGCGGCGCCCCTTTCACCAGAAGCTGCGGGCGGTAGTAAAACGCAAACTCGCCAAACAGCGGTTCCCAGAAAATCGTGCGGATCGCCTCCACCGGAGGCTTGCCGAGGGCGGCAAACAACAGCCCCCCCATCAGCATGGTCGCCAGCACCGCCATCAGCGGTGTCGCCAGCGACCAGGCGCGCGACGGCTGCGGTCTTTTCTCTAACCGGATCATCCCTATTGTCCCTCTTGGCCGGAAATTCGTGCTCCGGTCCTTTTCATCTTTTCCCAAATACCTCCGCCGGAGGCTTCTACCCCTGGCGCCATGCCCCCATGATGGCCGACAGAGGCACTACACATGCGCCACTTCCATGCCATGGGCGCCGCCCATCATCAGGCCGATCTCGTCTACCGTCAGCTCCGCCGTGGGGCGGGGGGCGGACAGGCGGCCTTCGTTGAGGGCGGCAAAATTGTCCGAAATCTCCATCAGCTCGTCGAGATCCTGGCTGATACAGATCACCGCCGCCCCATTGGCGGCCAGATCCAGCAGCGCCTGGCGGATCGCTGCCGCCGCCGCCGCATCGACACCCCAGGTCGGCTGGTTCACCACCAAGACCTCGGGCCGTTGCAACACCTCGCGGCCAATGACGAATTTCTGCAGGTTGCCGCCCGACAGCGACCGGGCCGCATTCTCCGGCCCCGGCGTGCGCACGTCAAAACCCTTGATGATCCGTTCGGCAAAGCTCCGGGTTGCGCCCCACTTCAGAAACCCGTTGTTATCCAGCCCCTCGCGCACCGACCCGGTCAAAAGCGCATTCTCGGTCAGGCTCATGTCAGGTGCCGCCGCATGGCCAAGCCGCTCTTCGGGCGCAGTTAGCACCCCGAGGCCACGCCGCGCGGTAGGCCCCATATGGCCAATGGGCGTGCCGTCGAACTTCACCGCATCGCGGGCGCAGGTCACCTCGCCGGACATTACCGACAGCAGCTCGTCCTGGCCGTTGCCCGCCACCCCGCCGATGCCGAGGATCTCGCCCCGGCGCACCGCCAGATGCACGTTCTTCAGCGCGGTGCCAAAGGCCGAGGGCGCAGGCACCGACAGGCCGGTGATATCCAGCGCCACATCGCCAAACGCCTTGGCGCTGCGCTCCGGCGTCTTCAGCGCCGTGCCCACCATCAGCTCCGCCATGTCACGCGCCGAGGTGTCGGCGGGGGTGCATTCGCCCACGTTCTTGCCCAGCCGCAGGATGGTCGCGTGATCGCACAGCGTGCGGATTTCCTCCAGTTTGTGGCTGATGTAGAGGATCGAGGTGCCTTCGCTTTTCAGCTTCTTCAGGGTCTCGAACAGGATCTCCACCTCCTGCGGGGTCAGCACCGAGGTCGGCTCGTCCATGATCAGCAGCTTGGGATCCTGCAACAGGCAGCGGATGATCTCCACCCGCTGACGCTCGCCGGCGGACAGGTCGCCGACGGTGCGGAAGGGATCAAGCGGCAGCCCATAGGCCTCTGATACTTCGCGGATACGGGCGGCCAGATCGCGCAGGGCGGGCGGCTTCTCCATCCCCAGCGCGATATTCTCGGCCACGTTGAGCGCGTCAAACAGCGAGAAATGCTGGAACACCATGGCGATGCCGTCGGCCCGCGCTTGGCGCGGCTCGGCGGGCTCATAGGGCGCGCCACGCAGGATCATCCGACCACTGTCGGGTTTCACCAGACCGTAGATCATCTTCACCAGCGTCGATTTCCCGGCACCATTTTCGCCGAGGAGCGCATGCACCTCGCCCTCGCCGATGGCAAAGGAGACGGAGTCATTGGCCACAACGCCGGGGTAGGCCTTGGTGAGACCTTCGAGGGTCAATAGGGGGGGCGTGCTCACGCGCTGTGCTCCTTGTTCAGCTCGGTATTCCGGTCCGCGCGCCGTGACAGCGCCATGAGTTCTGCGGCCACGCCGATGGCGATGGCCTGAGGGTGTTTGCCCAGTTCGGGCAGGCCGATCGGGCAGGTAAGGCGGGCAATCTGCTCCTGCGAATGCCCCAGGTCCGACAGACGCGCCCGAAACCGCGCCCATTTGGTTTTTGACCCGATCAGCCCGGCAAAGCCGAAGCCATGTCCCAGCAGGGCGTGGCATAGCGCCAGATCCAGCTGATGGGAATAGGTCAGGATCAGATGCTGCGCGTCTGAAGCCGCATGCGGCACGAGCCGCTCAGGGGCGCGCTCGGGCAGGGCGGTGACGCCGGTGGGAATACTGTCGGGAAACTTCTCCGCGCTCACATCCACCCATGTGATATCCAGATCCGGCAAGGGAGCCAGCACCTCTGCCAGGGCCCGGCCCACATGACCGGCACCCCAGATCCACAGCGATTGGCAGGGGCGATGCACCGGTTCCACCATCCAGCCCTGCAGCAGCTGTGTCTCGGGGCGTTGGCCTTGGTTGCGGGCGGCATTGAGCAGACGGCTCACAGCCAGCGGTTGCGATCCCGGAGCGGTCGCGCGGACCACAACGTCCTGATCCGGATCGGGCAGGTCTGCGGCAGTGTAGACTTCGCTCAGCAGGGTGACGGAACCGCCACAGCATTGCCCCAGATCCGGCCCCAGCGCATGGGTGCTCAGGCGGCGGGGCATGTTCTGGCCGCGCGCCAGTTCCGCCGCCTCGTATTCCAGCGCGCCACCGCCGATGGTGCCCGACTGCCCGCCATCCCAGACCAGCATCGCCGCGCCCACCTCGCGGGGGGAGGAGCCCTTGACCTGAGCCACCACGACACGGGTCACGCGGGCATGGGCCGCGACCGCGTCCCTCAGGGCCTCCAGATCAAACGCCATCCTGCACCTGTCCGATCGCGCGCCAGATTTCCTCCGCCGTGGCCGGCGCATTGAGATGCGGATAGGCGGCGCCATAGGTCCCGACCGCATCCGACAGCGCCAGCCAGGCGGAAATCCCCAGCATGAAAGGCGGCTCGCCCACCGCCTTGGAGCGATAAATGGTCTCTTCCCGGTTCGGCGCATCATAAAGCGCCACGTTGAACACATCGGGACGGTCCGAGCAGGCGGGGATCTTGTAGGTGGAGGGCGCATGGGTCCGCAATTGCCCGGTGCCGTCCCAGACCAGTTCTTCGGTGGTGAGCCAGCCGGCCCCCTGCACATAGGCCCCTTCGACCTGACCGATATCCAGCGCTGGGTTCAGCGAGGCGCCGGCATCATGCAGGATATCGCAGCGCAAAATGCGGTTCTCGCCCGTCAGACGATCCACCACAACCTCGGTCACCGCAGCGCCATAGGCAAAGTAGAAAAACGGTCGCCCCTGGCCCTTGATCCGGTCCCACTCCAGCGAGGGCGTCTTGTAATACCCCGTAGCCGACAGGCTGACACGCCCGGTGTAGCAGAGCATCGCAGCCGCCTCGAAGGAGATCTCCTCCGCGCCGATGCGCACAATGTCGCCCTCAAAGACCACCGCCGAGGCGGGCTGTTGATAGGTCTCAGCCAGATGCGCCACCATGCGGTCGCGGATGGTGTCACAGGCGGCCTTCACCGCCATCCCGTTGAGGTCCGACCCGGAAGACGCCGCCGTGGCGGAGGTATTGGGCACCTTGGCGGTATCGGTCGCGGTGATCTTGACCCGCTCGGGACCAACCCCAAAACGGGCGGCCGCCACCTGCGCCACCTTCTGGAACAGCCCCTGTCCCATCTCGGTGCCGCCGTGATTAAGATGGATCGAGCCATCCTGGTAGACATGCACCAGCGCACCGGCCTGATTGAGATGCGTAAGGGTGAAGGAAATCCCGAATTTTACCGGCGAAAACGCAATCCCGCGCTTCAGTCGGTCATTGCCTGCGTTCCAGTCCGCAATCTCTGCCCGCCGCGCCGCATAGCTCGAGCTCTCCAGCAACTGTGCCGTCATTTCATGCAGCTCGAAGTCAGTCACCTCCATGCCGTATGGGGTGCTATTGTCCTTCATCTTTTCAGAAATATCTCGGGGGGAGGCCGCAGGCCGGGGGGCAGAGCCCCCGTTATCCGTAGCAGCGACAGCGCCTCCGACCGCAGGCGCATCATAATAGTTCCGCAGCCGCAGCGCGACCGGATCCAGCCCCAACACATGCGCGGCATGATCCATCACCCGCTCGATACCAACCATGCCCTGCGGGCCGCCAAAGCCGCGATAGGCGGTGGCGCTTTGCAGGTTGGTTTTTAACCGATGGCTCTCGATGCGGATCGCCGGGATGGCATAGGCATTGTCGGCATGCAGCATCGCCCGGTCGGCGACCGGCAGCGACAGATCCTGCGCCCAGCCACAATTCACCAGATGGGTGAATTCAATACCCGCAATCCGCCCCTCGGCATCAAACCCGGCCCGGTAGGAGATGCGAAACGCGTGGCGTTTGCCGGTGATGGTCATGTCATCATCGCGGTCATAGCGCATCTTGCAGGTCTTGCCGGTGTGCCGCGCCGCTACAGCGCAAGACACGGCCAGCGCGTTGCCCTGGCTTTCCTTGCCGCCGAAACCACCGCCCATGCGGCGGGTCTCCACCCTGACGCTGTGCATCGGCAGGCCGATGGCCTCGGCCACCTTGTGCTGGATCTCGGTCGGGTGCTGGGTGGAGGAGTTGACGATCATGCCGCCGTCCTCCTGCGGCATCGCCAGCGCGGCTTGCCCTTCGAGATAGAAATGTTCCTGCCCGCCGAGCTCGAATGTGTCCTCGATGACATGTCGCGCGGCGTTGATGGCGGCCGCAGCATCGCCCTTTTCATAGATGCGCGGGCCGTCCTCGAACCGGCTGTTTGCGGCCAGCGCGGCCTCCAGTGTCAGCAGCGCCTCTTCCTCGGCATACTCAATATCGCCCTTGCGCGCGGCAACGCGGGCGGCGCGATGCGAGGTGGCCACCACCAGAAACACCGGCTGACCGAGGTAATGCACCTCTCCGGCCGCCAACAGCGGTTCGTCATGCAGTGAGGGCGAGACGTCATTGTCGAACGGCAGATCGTCGGCGGTCAGCACCGCAACCACACCCTTGCTTGCACGCACCGCCTCGAGGTCCATGGCGGTGATCCGGCCCTTGGCAATCTGCGACAGGCCAAAGGCCAGATGCAGCGTGCCTTTTTGCGTCGGGATGTCATCCACATAGCGCGCTTGACCGGTCACATGCAGGGCGGCGGCGTCATGGGGCAGGGGGTGTGCAACGCTCATTGGCTCACCTCCAGCACATGGGCGGGGGCGCCGTTCAGATCGGTGAAGTAGCGCATCAACATGTTGCGGGCAGTCTCCTGCCGGTAGCTGGCAGAGGCGCGCATGTCGCTCATTGGGGTGAAATCGGTATCAAGGGCCGCCTGTGCCGCCTGGAGCGTGTCCGCAGTCCAGGGCTGGCCGATCAGCGCCGCCTCCACATGAGCGGCGCGTTTCGGGATGCCGGCCATACCGCCAAAGGCGATCACCGCGGCTGTGACGCTGTCGTTCACCACGGTCACGTTGAAGGCGCCAAGCACCGCAGAGATGTCCTGATCAAAGCGTTTGGAGAGTTTGTAGACCCGCAAGGCATCGGGCTGGCGGTCAAAGCTGACTGCTTCGACAAATTCTCCCGGGGCGCGGTCCTGCTTGCCATAGTCGACAAAGAAATCCTGCAGCGGCAGGGTGCGGCGCGCCTCGCCTTTTCGCAGGTGCAGGGTTGCGCGCAAGGCGATCAGCGCGGGCGGGTTGTCCCCGATGGGCGAGCCATTGGCGATATTGCCGCCGATGGTCGCCGCCGCGCGCACCTGCTGGCTGGCGTAACGGCGGATCATCTCGGCGTAGGAGGGATGCAGCGGCGCGAGGGCCTCCCGCACCCGGTTCATATTGGCCATGGCGCCAATGTGGACTTCGCTGTCGGTCACGGTGATCTGTTTCAGGTCGGTGCAGCCGTCGAGGAAGATCACGTCATCAAGATCGCGCAGCTCTTTGGTGACCCAGAGGCCCACATCGGTCGCCCCGGCGATCAGCGTTGCCTTGGGGCGGGCCGCATAGGCTGTGGCCAGCGCGTCCGAGGACGTGGGGCGCAGGGTGTTTGACGGCGCAGCTGCAGGTGCATGGGAGGGGGGCTCTGCCCCCCGGTCTGCGACCTCCCCCCGAGATATTTCTGAAAAGATGAAGGACCTGTCTGCCGCGATCCACTCCGGAACGGGGGCGGCCTGTGCGGCCTCGGCGGCGCGGATGATCGGCGCGTATCCGGTGCAGCGGCAGAGGTTGCCGGCCAGCTGGTCGTCGTGGTCGGTGGCGCCATTTGTATGAGCGGTGACCATCGACATGATGAAACCCGGGGTGCAGAAGCCGCATTGGCTGCCGTGCTGGTCCACCATCGCCTGTTGCACCGGGTGCATGACACCATCGGGGCTTGCCGCGCCCTCAACCGTGCGGATGGATTTGCCCTGCAGCTGCGGCAGGAACAGGATGCAGGCGTTCAGCGCCCTGACGCCGTCCTGATCGGTGACCATGACCGTGCAGGCGCCGCAATCGCCTTCGTTGCAGCCTTCCTTGGTGCCGGTGAGGCCGCGGTCGTCGCGCAACCAGTCGAGAAGCGTGGTGGTCGGCTCGGTGTCTGGAAGCGAGACCTCTTCACCATTGAGATGAAAGGTGATCGTCATCTTGAAAGCCAGTCGCGTTACCCTGTTGCCCCATGCTGCGCGGCCTTCGATGCGACGTAGAAGGGGGCGCGGGGTTGTGTCCTATTGTCACGTTCAGCTTGTGAGGGCCGGAACGCCAAAGCAAGACCTAATGCCGGGCCCAAACCGGCAATGGAAGCTCGTTGGCGCGTTCGGCGTATGGCAAGCATTGCGCGACTACCTTTTGATTTGTAACAATTTTGCGCAAGCGATGCTATGGCAGAACGTGCTTTGAGACGTAGGAGTTTCAAAAAAATCCATAGAATAGATGAACATCTTTTAAGCGGGCCGTCCAGGTGTCTGCAAAGGTGTAAAACCCCATGCTGGCGTTCGAAGCGTCATTTCAATCGGTCTGAATGTCCGTAAGGGACATGCAGGACCGGGGGCGGGCCTTCGGATGACTGCTATCTTCATCTCTTCAAGGCAGACACACACCTTACATGCGCAGGGCACCAGCGATGTTATTGCTTGCTGAAACTTTATATTTCGATAAAACGCGAAGTATGGAAAAAGAGATTCCCCTTCGCCTCGCCGTCCTTGGCCATCCGCAA
This sequence comes from Tritonibacter sp. SIMBA_163, assembly GCF_046535935.1. Lineage (NCBI taxonomy): Bacteria > Pseudomonadati > Pseudomonadota > Alphaproteobacteria > Rhodobacterales > Paracoccaceae > Tritonibacter > Tritonibacter sp. SIMBA_163. The sequence continues at coordinate 69,217 of NZ_JAWJBP010000014.1, read as the reverse complement.
CGCCTTTCGGTGTTGCGGCTGCTGATGCGCCGGTATCCGGATCGTGTTCCCGCAGGTGAGATCAGTGCGGCACTGGATGTGAAACCCAGTACATTGTCGTCATATCTTTCTGCTTTAATGCAGGTCGGGCTGGTGACCAAAGCCCGTGAGGGGACCTGGCTGTACTATCGCGCCAACGTCCCCGCCATGACGGAGACGCTGAATGCGCTGGTTGTCGACTGCTGTCGGGGGCGCCCTGAATTGTGTCTTCCGTTCCAAACAGACCCGCGATCGGAGATCGAACGCATGACTGAACAGACTTATAATGTCCTTTTTATCTGCACCGGAAATTCTGCCCGCTCCATCTTTGCGGAAACGCTTTTGCGCAGTGAGGGGGGGGACCGTTTCAACGTCTATTCGGCTGGAACAAGACCATCTTCAGAGTTGAACCCCGTTGCGCTCGACGTGCTGCGTGCCAAGGGGCATGAAACGGCCAACCTGCGCGCCAAGAATGTCAGCGAATTCATCGGCGACACCGCTCCCAAGTTCGATTTTGTCTTTACGGTGTGCGACCAGGCCGCGAATGAGGAATGTCCCGCGTGGGACGGCCAGCCTATTTCGGGCCATTGGGGCATGCCGGATCCGGTGAAGGCCGAAGGAAGCCAGGCCGAACAGAGCCTCGCGTTTCAGCAGGCATACGGCACGCTGAAGAACCGCATTCGCGCCTTTGCCGCGCTGCCCTTTGCTGAGCTGGACCGGGTTTCGCTGCAACGTGCGGTGGATGACATTGGCCAGTCGAACTGTGCTGAGCCTGAACACCTGACCATATAGATCGAGGATACATCATGACCGTTTACGCATTGAACGGCCTTGGCCGGATGGGCAAGCTGGCCCTGAAGCCTCTGCTGGAGAGCGGTGCCGAAATTGCCTGGATCAACGACGCGGTGGGCGACGCGCAGATGCATGCGCATCTGCTGGAATTCGACTCCGTGCATGGCCGTTGGCAGGCGGAGATTTCGTCTGACGCTGACAGCATCACCATTGATGGCACCCGGCTTCCCGTCCACGCCAGCCGCCGCATCGAGGATCTGCCGCTGGCCGGCGTTGATGTGGTGATCGACTGCACCGGCGTCTTCAAGAGCGAGGCCAAGCTGGCGCCCTATTTCGAGGCCGGTGTGAAAAAAGTCGTAGTGTCCGCCCCGGTCAAGGACGGCGAGACCGCCAATATCGTCTATGGCGTCAATGATGATGTCTACGACGCCGCGCGCCACCACATCGTGACCGCCGCCAGCTGCACCACCAACTGCCTTGCGCCGGTGGTGAAGGTCCTGCACGAGAATATCGGCATCAAACACGGCTCGATCACCACGATCCATGATGTGACCAACACCCAGACCATTGTTGACCGACCCGCCAAGGATCTGCGGCGCGCACGTTCGGCGCTGACCAACCTGATCCCGACCACCACCGGCTCTGCCACCGCGATCACGCTGATCTACCCGGAACTCACTGGAAAGCTGAACGGTCACGCGGTGCGGGTGCCGCTGCTCAATGCCTCGATCACCGATTGCGTCTTTGAAGTGGCGCGCGAAACCACTGCCGAAGAGGTCAACGCCCTGTTCAAACAGGCCGCCGAAGGCGCGCTCTCTGGCATTCTCGGCTATGAGGAACGGCCGCTGGTCTCGTCCGATTACACCAACGACACACGCTCGTCGATCGTGGATGCGCCCTCGACCATGGTGGTCAATGGCACCCAGGTGAAGATCTACGCCTGGTACGACAACGAGATGGGCTATGCTCACCGGCTGGTGGATGTGGCCAAGATGGTGGGTGACAGCCTGTGACCTCCACGCCCGCGCAAAACGGCCTGGCTGCCTATATGGCGGTGACGGCGGCCTATTGGGCCTTCATGCTGACCGATGGCGCCCTCAGGATGCTGGTGCTGCTGCATTTTCACACCCTGGGCTTCAGCCCGGTGCAGCTGGCCTATCTCTTTGTGCTGTACGAGATCGCGGGCATGGTCACCAACCTGTCAGCGGGCTGGATCGCGGCGCGGTTTGGCCTTACCTCGACGCTTTATGCCGGGCTTGGCTTGCAGGTGGTGGCGTTGGTGGCGTTGACGCAGCTTGATCCCAACTGGCAGATTGCCACCTCGGTTGCCTTTGTGATGCTGGTGCAGGGTCTGTCCGGCGTGGCCAAGGATCTGGCCAAGATGGCGTCGAAATCCGCCGTGAAACTGCTGGCCCCAAAGGACGGCGACGGGCTGTTCCGCTGGGTTGCGGTGCTGACTGGGTCGAAGAATGCGGTCAAGGGCCTTGGCTTTCTGCTGGGGGCGGCACTGCTGGCGCTGGCGGGGTTTACCTGGGCGACCCTTGGCATGGCCATCATCCTCGGGCTGATCCTGATCGCGGTGCTGATCGCCATGCCCGCAGGCCTGCCCACCGGGCGCAAGGGAGCGAAATTCTCCGAGGTCTTTTCAAAGTCCAGCAATATCAACTGGCTGTCGGCGGCGCGGGTGGTCCTGTTTGGCGCGCGTGACGTCTGGTTCGTGGTCGGCATCCCGGTCTATTTCTACGCCGTCCTGTCGGATGGCACAGAAGACGGCAACCGCGCCGCCTTCTTCCTGATCGGCAGCTTCATGGCGATCTGGATCATCTGCTACGGCGCGATCCAGGCCGCGGCTCCCCGCATTCTGCGGGCGCCATCGCGTAGCGAGGCCGAGTTGATCGCCGCGGCCCGTCGCTGGGCCGGGATGCTGGCGGTGGTGCCTGCGGTTCTGACCGGCGCGGTGCTTGTTGCAGCCGGACCGGCCCTGTGGCTGACGGTCACACTGGTGATCGGGCTGCTGGTCTTTGGCGCTTTGTTTGCGGTGAACTCCGCGCTGCATTCCTATCTGATCCTCGCCTTCTCCAAGGACGAGCGGGTGACGATGGATGTCGGATTTTATTACATGGCCAACGCGGGGGGGCGGCTTCTGGGTACGGTTCTGTCGGGCCTGACCTATCAACTGGGCGGCGTTGCGGCCTGTCTTGCCACCGCTGCGGTGATGATCGCGCTGAGCGCGCTGGCCGCCGGTCGCCTCTCCTCCGCCCCCTCAGACCCCGAGAAAGTTGCCGCATGAATATTTTTGAGCGTTACCTGAGCCTCTGGGTCGCCCTGGCCATGATCGCGGGCATCCTGCTGGGCAGCACCGCGCCGGGGCTGGTCGATCTGATCGCGCGCGCCGAGGTGGCCAGTGTCAATCTGGTGGTCGCGGTGCTGATCTGGGCGATGGTCTACCCGATGATGATCGGCGTGAACCCCAACAGCCTTAGGGATGTGGCCCGCCAGCCCAAGGGGCTCGCCATCACGCTGGTGGTCAACTGGCTGATCAAACCCTTCACCATGGCCGCGCTTGGGGTGTTGTTCTTCGAGGTGGTCTTTGCCCCCTTCCTGCAGCCCGCAGACGCGCAGCAATATATCGCCGGGCTGATCCTGCTGGGGGCCGCGCCCTGCACCGCGATGGTCTTTGTCTGGTCGCAGCTGACCAAGGGCGACGAGAGCTATACCCTGCTGCAGGTCTCGGTGAATGATCTGATCATGGTGGTGGCCTTTGCCCCGATCGTGGCGTTCCTGCTGGGGGTCACCGATATCGTCGTGCCCTGGAGCACGCTGGTCCTGTCGGCGGTGCTGTTTGTGCTGTTGCCGCTGCTGGCCGGTCTCTGGACCCGCAGCCAGCTTGGAGACGAGGCGCGCATCGACGCCTTTCTGGCGCGGATCAAGCCGCTCTCCGTCATCGGCCTGATTGCGACCGTGGTGATCCTCTTTGGCCTGCAGGGGCAGGTGATCCTTGATCGCCCCGTGGTGATCGCGATGATCGCGGTGCCGATCCTGATCCAGAGCTATGGCATCTTCTTTCTCGCCTATGGTGCGGCCTATGCGCTGCGCGTCCCGCATCGCATCGCGGCTCCTTGCGCGCTGATCGGCACGTCGAACTTCTTCGAGCTGGCCGTGGCGGTGGCGATCAGCCTGTTTGGCCTCAACTCCGGCGCGGCGCTGGCCACGGTGGTCGGGGTGCTGGTCGAGGTTCCGGTGATGCTGACGCTGGTGGCCTTTGCCAATCGCACGCGGGCACGGTTCGCGACAGGTGACACATCCTGACGGGAGAGGGACGCACGATGCTGGTTTCGGCAGGTGCGCATCCTGCTGCATCCGTGTAGTATGGTGCCATCAACACGGGTGTTGATTTACCTTCCGGCTCTCTTAACTGTGTGTGCATGACCCCTCCTTCGATGCCTTTTCCGCTTTCCAGAGGTCGCGCCCATGAGGTGTGCGGCGCTGCTGCGTTCTCCTTTGCATTTGGGCTGGCCGCCCGTCTTGGCGGGCAGAGCCTTTGGATCCGCGAATCCTGGGAGACGGGCAAGATCAACCCGGATGGGATTGCGGACTTTATCGACCCTGCCGACCTCCTGCTGTGCCATGCGGACAGCCAGAGAGAGGTTCTGGCCGTCGCCGAAGAGGCCTTGCGCTCGGGGGCGGTGACGCTTGTCGTGATGACGCTGAGCAAGCCCTTGGGCCTGACAGAAGGGCGGCGTTTGCAGTTGGCGGCGCGTGACGGACACGCTGTCGGGCTGGCCCTTATTCCCGAAGGGATGGGCAGCAATGCTGCGGAAACCAGATGGCGGTGCGATCCGGTTTTTGACTCCCGGGACTCGACTCTTTTGAAGTGGGAGCTTATCAAGAACAAATCGGGAACGTTAGGTGTCTGGTATGTTCGATGGGATGCAGCGTCGCGTCGTTTCGCTATGGTTTCCCCGGCTGGCAAGTGACCGGGCATTGCGGTCGAGGCCGATTGAGGGGCCGTTCGTCCTCACGCTCAAACAGAAGAATGCAAACCGGGTCTATTGCCTGAATGCAGAGGCTGAACGCCAAGGTTTGCACGCGGGCATGCCTTACTCCGATGCGCGTGCCTTCTGCCCTGATCTGCTCAGCCGGGTGGCGGACCCGCAGGAGGATTTGCGATTTCTGCATGTGCTGCGCCGTTGGGCCACGCAGTATTGCCCGTGGGTGGGGCTGGAGGATGCAGAAGGCCTGGTGCTGGATGTAACCGGGTCGGTGCATCTCTTTGGGGGCGAAGAGGCCCTGCTGGCGGAGATGAGCGGGAAGCTTCAACGCGCAGGGTTTGAGGTGCGGGCCGGTCTCGGCGATACGCGCGGCGCGGCCTGGGCGCTGGCGCATTATGGGGCAGGGGTGGCGCCGACCGGCGATATGCTGCGTGCAATAGGGCCGTTGCCCGTTGCGGCACTGCGGTTGGAGGTGCGCGAAACGGTTGCCCTGCAACGGTTGGGGCTGCGCCGGGTGTCCGATCTGGCTGCGGCCGCGCGTGCGCCACTGACGCGCCGGTTTGGTCCGGGGGTGCTGCGGCGCCTTGATCAGGCCCTGGGCGCACAGCCGGAAGACATCTCGCCACTGGCGGAGGCGCCACACTATGGCGTCCGCATCACCCTGCCTGAGCCTATTGGACTGGTCGATGACGTGATGGCCGGAACACGGCGCCTGCTGGAGCAACTCTGTCACAAGCTCAAGGCGCAGGAGGTCGGTGCGCGCATCCTCTGTCTGACGCTGGATCGTGTGGATCATGACAGCCAGCAGGTCGAATTGCGGCTTGCCCGCCCCCTGCATGATCCGGGGCGTATTCTGCCGCTGTTCGAACGCGGTGTCAGCGACATCGATGCGGGGTTTGGCATCGAGCGCCTGCGCCTTGAGGCGACGCGGGTCGAGGATGTGCATGCAACCCAAATGAACCATGTCTCAGCCGGGCGTAAGGACCAGTTGGAGGATTTGATCACGCGGATCGGCACGCGCATCGGCCTGGATAACATTCAAAGGTTTCTCCCGGCCGACAGCCATATCCCGGAGCGCAGTTTCACACTTTCATCTGCAGCCTATTGCGAACCTCAAAGTGGCTGGGCCCCCGCCCGACCGCGCCCGTTGCTGCTGTTTGCTCCGGAGCCGATCTCTGGCAGTGGCCCGCATCCGCCGCAACGGTTTCGCTGGCGACGCATGGCGCTGACCACGGGGCGGGCCATTGGTCCTGAACGCATTTGTCCCGAATGGTGGCTGGAAGATGAAAACTGGCGCAGCGGGCTGCGGGATTACTGGCGTGTCGAAACGCAGCAGGGGCGGCGGTTGTGGCTCTTTCACACGCCGCAGGCACCGGGATGGTTTGTGCAGGGGGAGTTCACATGAGCGAAGTCAATCGCACGCCCCGCCCGGTTGAGACGTTTGACCGGACCATGCGGGGGGGGCATTCGGAGAGCCCCGGTTATGCAGAGCTGTGTGTGACCAGCAATTTCACCTTTCTGACAGGTGCCTCACACCCCGAAGAGCTGGTGGCGCGCGCGGCGGAATTGGGGCTGGCGGCCCTGGCCATCACGGATCGAAATTCCCTGGCGGGGGTGGTGCGGGCCTGGAGCGCCCTGAAGGCGCTGCGGCGCGAGGCGGCAGAGGCTGTTCAAATCAGATCGCAGCACCGTATCGACCCGTCCTCTCGGCAAGAGGTCGGTGTTGCGACGCCAATTGAAAAGCCGGATGTGCCCACCCTGCCCAAGCTGATTGTCGGCTGCCGGCTGGTGTTGCGCGACAGCTCCGTGGATTGGGTCGCCTTGCCCCGCGATCACGCGGCCTATACGCGGCTGACCCGCCTTTTGACACTGGGCAAGCGGCGGGCGCCCAAGGGGGCGTGCCATCTGGACAGCAAGGATTTGTTGGCATCCTGCCGGGGGATGATCCTGATTGCCTTGCCACAGGCGGGGTTGAGAGAGGCCATTGCCGATATTCAGAAGATGCGGCAGACGTTTTCGCATCACGTCTTTCTGGGGGCGGTTCCGCGCTATGATGGCAGCGATCAGGCCTATCTGGCCCGCTGCGCAGAGGTGGCGCAGAAGACCTGCGCGCCGATGGTGGCGGTGGGGGATGTGCTCTTGCACAGGGCCAGTCGCAGGCAGCTGGCCGATGTGCTGACCTGCATGCGCGAGCATCTCACCATCGACGAGATTGGCAGCCGGGCGCTGCCGAATGCGGAACGCCGTTTGAAGGCGGGCGCGGATATGGCGCGGCTGTTTCGCGACTATCCGGCCGCCCTGCGCCGCACGTTGGAGATCATGGACAAATGCAGCTTTGATCTGGGCGAACTCTCCTATGATTACCCCCATGAGGTGGTCGGGCAGGAAACCCCGCAGGACCGGTTGGCGCGCCTCGCCCAAGACGGGCTGACCTGGCGCTATCCTGAGGGGCCGTCCGAGCGGGCGATAAACCTGTTGCAAAAGGAACTGGCCCTGGTCGGGGATCTGGGGTTCGCGGCTTATTTCCTGACCGTGCATGACATCGTTCAATTTGCGAAGTCACAGGATATTCTGTGTCAGGGGCGCGGCTCTGCGGCCAATTCGATCCTGTGCTATCTCCTTGGCATCACCGACGTCAGCCCGGATATGATCACCATGGTGTTTGAGCGCTTTGTCTCGAAACACCGGGGCGAGCCGCCGGATATCGACGTGGATTTCGAACATGAGCGTCGCGAAGAGGTGATCCAGTGGATCTATGATAAATATGGCCGGGATCATGCCGGTCTATGCGCCACGGTGATCCATTTTCGATCCCGCGCCGCGATCCGCGAGGTCGGCAAGGTCATGGGATTGTCGCAGGATGTAACGGCGGGATTGTCCGGGCAGATCTGGGGCATGAGCAACGGTGGTGTCGATCCCAAACGTATGCAGGAACTTGGTCTCAACCTTGAAGATCGCCGTCTGATGCAGACCATTCGCCTGATCGGTGAAATGATCGGCTTCCCAAGACATCTGTCGCAGCATGTCGGTGGCTTTGTGATCACCCGGGGGCGGCTGGACGAACTGTCGCCGATCGAAAACGCCGCGATGGAGGACCGAACTGTCATCGAATGGGACAAGGACGACATCGACGCGCTTGGCATTCTGAAGGTCGATGTGCTCTCGCTCGGCATGCTGACCTGCGTGCGCAAGGCCTTTGAACTGCTGCGAGTCCACGAGGGGCGGGAGATGACCATCGGGGAGGTGCCGCAGGATGATACGCCCACATATGACATGTTGTGCCGGGCGGATGCGGTGGGCGTCTTTCAGGTGGAAAGCCGGGCTCAGATGAATTTCCTGCCGCGGATGAGGCCGCGCGAATTTTATGATCTGGTGATCGAGGTGGCCATCGTGCGCCCGGGGCCCATTCAGGGGAATATGGTCAAACCCTATATCCGCCGTCGGCATGGTCTGGAGCAGCCGGAACCCTTTGGGCCGGACCTTGAGAACGTGACGAAACGCACATTGGGGGTGCCGCTGTTTCAGGAACAGGCCATGCAGATTGCGGTTGTCGGTGCCGGTTTCACGGCCGAAGAGGCGGATCACCTGCGCCGGTCTCTTGCCTCGTTCCGGCGGATGGGAACCATCGGCACGTTTCGGGATAAGTTCATCACCGGCATGTTGGAGAATGGCTATGCCCAGGACGTCGCGGAGCGGTGTTTTTCCCAGATCGAGGGCTTTGCAGATTATGGTTTTCCCGAAAGCCATGCCGCTGCCTTTGCCATGCTGGCCTATGTGTCGGCCTGGCTGAAATGCCATTATCCGGCGATCTTTGCCTGCGCCTTGCTGAACTCACAGCCCATGGGGTTTTATGCTCCGGCACAGATCGTGCGGGATGCGCGTGAGCACGGGGTGGAGATCCGTCCGATCTGCGTGAATGCGTCGAAATGGGACAATGCGCTGGAACGCCGTGCGGATGGCAGTCTGGCCCTGCGGTTGGGGTTTCGCCAGATCAAGGGGTTCAAGAAGGAGGAGGCCGGCCTGATCGTCGCTGCGCGCGGCAACGGTTATCCCGATCCCGAAGCGCTCTGGCTGCGCGCGGGGCTGCGGCCCGAGGTGCTGACACGGCTGGCCGAAGCGGATGCATTCGCCGATATGGGACTGACCCGCAGGGATGCCCTGTGGCAGGTCAAAGCCATTCGCAGCCCCAGCCCTTTGCCGTTGTTCAACGATCCGATCGACGGCGAAAGCATTCGCGAGCCGGAGGTGGAGCTGCCGGTGATGCATCTGGGAGAGGAGGTGGTCGAAGACTACGTCGCCACCCGGATGACATTGCGCGCCCACCCGATGGAGCTGCTGCGCCCCTCCATTCCGGAACTGGTGCCCCATGCGGCGCTGCAGACCGTGCCAGCGGGGCGCCACACTGTGTGTGGTCTGGTGATCACGCGCCAACGTCCGGGGACGGCCTCGGGGGTTATTTTCCTGACATTGGAAGATGAAACCGGCGTCAGCAATGTGGTCGTCTGGCCAAAGGTCTATGAGCGGTTTCGGCGGATTGTGATGGGGGGGCGGCTGCTGAAAGTGCGGGGCTACCTGCAGCGCGAGGGGATCATCGTGCATCTGATCGCCCAGGAGATTGCCGACATGTCCTACAAGCTCGCAGAGCTTGGCCACCCGCTGGAGGATGCGGTCGGCATAACGCAACCTCAGGCGGATGATGCGCCGCGCAAACAGAACACCGGCCCCAGCGCACGGCACCCGAGAGAGCAGGCCAAACGGTTGTTCCCAAGTCGGGACTTTCATTAAGGGCGGGCGGCGGCCGGGGTTATCATGCACCAAGGTCACGCGACATCCCGACATGGCCCCGACACGGCGACCGTTGTCGGCAAACTGGAATTCCCAAGCCCGTCTTCAGCAGCGCAGCCAGTCCTCGGCGAAGCGCACAACCTCGGTTCCGGCCAGTTTCTGCACGCGGTCCAGCTCTGCGATCAGCCCGGAGCGCCGCTGTTTGCCCATCGCGATGCCAGCCTCCGGCCAGAAGGCACGCACCTGCAACACCTCGCCACTGCGCTTGCAGTCGATCCGGCCGATCAGGCGATCCCCCTGCAGAACCGGAAACACGTAATATCCGTAGCGCCGCTTGGCCTCGGGGACGAAAATCTCGATCCGGTAGTGAAATCCGAAAAGGCGCTCGGCGCGGGCGCGATCACGCAGCGCCGGGTCAAAGGGCGACAGGAGGCGCACGCGTGTCGATGGGCTGGGCAGCTCTGCGGCCTGCGCAAGCAGAGCCTGCGTTGTATAACTCCGGCGGCAGGTGCCGTCGGCCTGTTCGATGTCGGCCTCGACGATCTGTCCCGAAGCCAATGCCGCGGCGCACCAGTGTTTGGCCTCGGCGCGGGTCACGATGTCGAAGAAGGCCGCCAATTCCCCACTGGTGCCAAAGCCAAGCCGATTGAGGGCGGCGGACATGGCCCAATCGACGATCTCGGCCTCTGAATGTCGTGCGTTCAAGGTATCAGCAGGGATGACCCGTTCGCTGAGGTCGTAAAATTTGCGAAAGCCCACACGGTGACAAATGGCCAACCTGCCGGATCGCCAGAGGAATTCCAGCGCGGTTTTGGAGGGGTGCCAGTCCCACCACCCGGATGAGCCCTTCTTTTCACCGTCTCCGACATCCTTGGAGCAGGTCGGACCATGGTCGGAGATATGGCGCAGAACGGTGTCGATCTCGGAGGTCCAGCCGGGGCGGCGCCCGTCCTGCCAACGCCGCTGCATGCGCGCTTCATCGCGGGCGAATTTCAGGCGCCACTGCGGGTAGAACTGCATCGGAATAGCCGCCGCGTCATGGGTCCAGTGCTCGAAGGCCGAGCGATCATTTGCAACCAGACGCTCCAATGCGCGCGGGCGATACTGGCCGCGTCGAGACCAGAGGATGAGGTCATGCGCGCGGGCGAGCGTGTTGACGCTGTCGATCTGGACAAAGCCCAGATCATCAAGGACCCGGTCGAGATCCGTGCCTTTGCCGGTGCCGGATCTCTGTTGCAGCAACAGATGTCGGTCCAAAAACAGGCGACGGGCGGTTTGTTTGTGGAGAAAAAAGGAGCGTGTCATCGGGGAACCATAGCGCGGCGTGGCTCCGCTGACAGGTGAAAACGGGCAAGCGCCCGCAATGCGGGCGCTTGCATGTCATTTTGCAGAACGTGGCCCGCGGCGACGCATCGCGATCCCAAAGGAAAACGCCAACATCAGTGCGGTGAAGGCATAGATCGCCAGAGCGATCGGACTTTGCAGGAGGATATTGAAATCGCCGCCGGAGATCGACAGGGCACGTCGCAGATTGTTTTCCATATCAGCCCCCAGCAAAAGGCCCAGCACCACCGGAACCAGGGAGATATCGAACTTGCGCAGCGCATATCCAAGCAGGCCAAAACCGATCATCACAAACAGGTCAAAGGTCGAATGACTGATCGAATAGATGCCAATAAAGCTGACCATCACCACAACCGGCATCAGGAACCATTGGGGCAGCGACAGCAGGCGGGTGAATATGCCCACCATTGGAATGTTCAGAAGCAGCAGTACGACATTGGCGAGATAGAGCGCTGCAATCAGCCCCCAGACAAGGTCGGGCTGGCGTTCAAACAGCAGCGGACCCGGCTGGATGTTGAGTGAGACCAAAAGCGCCAGCATCACGGCGGTCGTGCCGCTGCCGGGGACACCCAGTGTCAGCATCGGAATAAGAGCGCCACCGGAGGCTGCGTTGTTGCCGGCTTCGGGTGCGGCGATGCCGCGGGGGTCACCGGTTCCGAATGTGCCGTTCTTGTCGTTCAGCTGCTTCTCCGTGCTATAGGACACAAATGCGCCGAGTGATGCGCCTGCGCCAGGAAGGACGCCGCAGACAAAGCCGATCAAGGCGCCTCGGATCGATGCGCCAAAGCCCTCGAATACCTCACGCAATCGCGGCAGCGTCCGACCAAGTTTGACCGGCCCTGCTCCGGAGAGGGCATGGCTTTCGAAATACATGATGATTTCACTGACCGCGAACAGGCCAACGATGGCGACGATCGGATCAAAGCCGTCGTAAAGATGGAACGACCCAAAGGTGAAGCGGGCGGTGCCGGTTCCGGGGTCCAGTCCAACGCTGGCCAGCAGAAGGCCGATCATGGCCGCCAGCAGCGTCTTGAACGGGTTCACGCCAGTGACCCCACCAATGGTGGCAAAGGCCATGACGTAGAGCGCAAAATAGTCGGCCGGGCCGAAATGGATTGCGGCCTTGGCCAGCAGTGGTGCGAAGAAGGTCAGTCCCAGTGTGGCAACCGTTGCGCCGACGAATGAGGCCACAGCGGAGATGCCAAGCGCCTTTGCCGCCTGACCACGCCGGGCCATGGGATAGCCATCCAGCGTGGTCATGATTGCAGGTTCGTCACCGGGGATATTCAGCATGATGGAACTGATCCGCCCGCCGTACATGCAGCCGTAATAGATGCAGGACAGCATGATCAGAGCGGAGCTGGGTTCGAGTTTCATGGCAAAGGCGACCGGGATCAGGATCGCCACGCCATTAACCGGGCCAAGCCCGGGCAGCGCGCCAATCAGTGTACCGGCGAAACAGCCGAACACCGCCAGCGCGAGGTTGAGCGGCGTCACCGCGACGGCGATGCCGCCGATGAGGGAATTCAGGATGTCCATGCAGTCTCGCTAGCCGAAGGTGGCAGGGGCAAGGGGCAAGGGCAGCCCCAGCAGGTTGTCGAAAATCAAATAGAGCGATACGCCGACCGCAACGCCCGTCACTCCGGCCTTTTGGGGCTCTGCCCCAAACAGCAGCGCGAGGCACGCGGTTCCAAGCATGGTCGACAGCGGGAAACCCAATGGCTCCAGCAGAAGAACATAGCCGACAAGAACGGCAAGCGTGAAGGCCTGCCGGATAAAGGCCGGCAGCGGTTGTGCGTCGGGATTGGGGTCAGGGCGCAGGATGAGCCCGAGGCTGAGAAGGGCCGCCGCAGCGGCCACCATCTGCGGAAACAACGCCGGGCCCAGGGGATCCCCGAAACCGGCCTTGTAGTCGCGCGCAACCCAGACGGCCGAGACCGAGACCATAAAGATCACGGCCCCGGCAATGCGGTCGATCATTGGATGACCCCGATGCTGCGCGAGATGTCTTCCATCTGCTTGGCTTGCTCTGCGACATAGGCTTCGAAGGCCTCACCGCCACGCCACACAGTAATGAGACCATTCGCCTCGGCGGCCTCTTTCCACTCGGCGGTGTCAAAGAGTGACTTCAGTTCCTCGACCCAGGCCTGATATTCGGCGTCCGAGACATCGCCGCCGGTATAGAACCCACGCCAGTTGTATCCGGTTACGTCATAGCCCTGCGCCTTGGCCGTCAGTGCATCCGGAAAGGCCGGGATGGGGTCGTCGGACAGGGCCGCAATGATTCTGATGTCGCCGGATTCCACAAAGCCCGCAATCTCACCAAGGTCCGTGGACACCGCGCCGACCTGACCGCCGAGCATCTGTGTCACCGCAGGGCTGCCGCCGTCAAACTGTACCCAGCGAATTGCCTTATAGGCGTCATCGTCCATGCCCGCTTCATCGGCGAGCATCAGAAGGCGGATGTGATCCCAGCCACCGGCGCCGGAAGATCCTGCCACAGGCACTGACGTTGGATCGGCCTTGAGGGTATTGAGCAGGTCATCGACGGTTTCATATTCCGAATCTGCGGGGACCACGATCACGCCAACATCCGTGCCGAGCATGCCGACCCAGCGCATCACGTCGATACCACCCGGATACTTGCCCTGGGCGATCTGAGTGACGCCAACGGTCGAAGTTGCAACCAGAACGTCGCCGTCATCCGCACGCTTGCCTGCGACGTTGGCAAAGGCGACGGCACCCACACCGCCGGGCATGTTGGTGACCTGAACGGAACCCTCTTCAAGACCCAGTTCGGTAAGCAGGCGACCGACGGTGCGGCAGGTGAAATCCCAACCGCCCCCGGGATCGGCAGGGGCAATACATTCTGCCGCGCTCGCAGTAATTGCGCTCGTGGCGGTTAGGCCGGTGGCGAGTATCGCGCCGGCGAGTAGTTTGCGTGTATAGGACATGGTTCCTCCCTTAAGTCCTCGGCCCAAAGGCCATTTTCCCGGAACTCCCACTCCGGGATCGTCTTGCTAAGCGTCCGTATCGTTCCGCGCCTGTGCGCTGGTCTGATCCACGACGCCGCGCGTGCCGAGAAAGCGGCGCGCGCCCTCCACGGCCGCCAGAATCTGGTCGCGCACTGCCTGGGTGTGCAACCGGATCTTGAGGGCCGCCTCGTCCTCGTCGCCCGCGGCAACCAGATCGAGGATTTCGCTGTGTTCCTTGAATGCCGCGTCGCGTTGCGTCTTGTCGCTGGCCAGTAGCCAGCGCAGTCGCAGCGCGCGACCGACCGCTGCATGGACCGCATCGCGCAGGAACGGGTTACCGGACAACGCCGCCAGCTCCACATGCACGTCGAGCCCGGAGGCCATCCAGTCCTCGACCTCGAAGTCGGTGCGCCCGCGCTCGACGGTGCGGCGCAGCGCGTCGAGGTCTTCGGGACGGGCGCGCCGACATGCGAGGCGCACGGCGGTGTCTTCCAGCTCTTCACGGAATTCGAAGAGATCGTGGATTTCCTGCAGGTCGATCGGCGCGATCATGTATCCGCGCCGTGGGTCACGGACGATCAGTCCTTCGCCGATCAGGGCTGCCAGAGCAGCGCGGATTGGGGTGCGGGACATGCCGTAGCGCTCTTCCAGGGCGCGTTCCGATACAGGTTCTCCGGGGGAAAAGGCCATCGACAGGACATCCCGACGGATTTCCTGAAGTGCGCGTTCCGTGCGCGGCAGCTCCTCTTTGCCTGTCACTTTGTCGCTCGTCATGGTCCGCATTGACCCTCCTTGCGCTAATGGTATACCAACGCGGTCGACCACATCAACAGCTTTTGGAGGAGAGCTCATGACCGAGGTTCCGCTAGACGGGTTTCCCGAGCGCGTGCGCATTGTGGACGTGGGCGCACGTGATGGGCTGCAGGCTTGGCCAGACCCGGTGTCCACTGATGTGAAGATCGAACTGATCAACACGCTGATTGCTGCCGGTGTGCCGCAGTTGGAGGTGACGTCCTTTGTCGCGCCGCGCGCCGTGCCCAATATGGCGGATGCACGTGAGGTCATGGCAGGAGTTGACCGCAGCCGGGGTGCAGAGCTGACGGCGTTGGTGCCGAACGCGCGCGGTGCCGAACGCGCGATTGAGGCGGGCGTCGATGCGATGGTGGTGTTTCTGTCTGCTTCGGAAAGTCACAATCGGGCCAATGTGAATTGCAGCCGCGACAAGTCGCTGGCCGCAGCGGCGGAGATCGCTCGTATGGGGCAGGATGCGGATGTGCCGGTTTATGGTGCCATTGCCACCGCGTTTGGCTGCCCCTTTGAGGGCAATGTCGCGATCGAGGATATTGTGCAGGTGGCGAAGTCCTATGGCGACTGCGGTATCGCGCAGCTTACCCTCGGCGACACAACCGGCATGGCAACGCCCCGACTGGTGCAGGAGCGGTGTCGGACTTTGGCGACCGAGGTGCCTGCGGCGGATATCGCATTGCATTTCCACAATACGCGCGGTGTGGGGCTGGCCTGCGCCTACGCCGGACTGCAGGAAGGGATCACCCGGTTTGAGGCAAGTATCGCCGGGATCGGCGGTTGTCCATTTGCACCCGGCGCAACCGGCAACATCTGTACAGAAGATCTGGTCTACATGCTGCAGGAGAGCGGCGTGGCGACCGGCATAGATCTCGATGCGCTGATTGAGGTCGCGCGACGCACCGAGAAGGCGCTTGGACAGACTTTGCCGGGGCAGGTCATGAAGGCCGGTCCGCGGCTGCGCAGATACAAGCGCGAGGATGTCCGGTCCTCAAGTGGGAGTCGCGAATGATCTCCGGGAATGAGATGAAGCCGCCGCTGGATGGCATTCGCGTCGTCGACCTGACCCGCGTGCTGTCCGGACCATTCTGCTCCATGTTGCTGGGCGACATGGGGGCCGAGGTCATCAAAATCGAAAGCCCGGCGGGGGATCCGGTGCGCGGGCAGGGGCATCACAAGAACGGGTTCTCGTGGTATTTTGCGAGCTTTAACCGCAACAAGAAGTCCGTGGTGCTCGATCTCTATTCCGATGAAGGACGCGACACTCTGGCCCAACTGCTTGAGACTGCGGATGTGTTGCTGGAGAATTTTCGCCCCGGTGTTCTTGCGCGCATGGGGTTCCCGCAAGATCGCCTCGACAGCATAAATCCGCGCCTTATCGTTGCCAGCGTCAATGGATTTGGCTCGACTGGCCCCTATACGGATCGTCCCGCCTTTGATTTTATTGCGCAGGCCATGAGCGGCTTCATGAGCGTCAATGGTCCCGCAGGAGAGCCGCCGCTTCGCGCCGCGCAGCCCGTAACGGACCTCGTGGCGGGGTTGTACACCGCGTTTGGGATCGCATCGGCGCTGCACGGGCGCAACCGCGACGGGGTGGGGCAAGCCGTTGAGACCTCGATGGTGAACGGCGTCTTGAGCATGATGGCCTATCTGGCGTCAGAGCATTTCGTCACCGGAGAAAACCCGCAGCGCACCGGCAACGACCATCCGCTTGTTGCGCCCTACGGGCTCTATAATACGGCTGACGGGCAAATCGCTATTGCGGCATCGAATGATCAGATATTGCGTCGATTGCTGGGTGAAATCGGCTTGCCGAACCTGCTGGACGATCCGCGCTTTGCCAGCAATGATGCGCGTTTTTCGCGGCGCGCGGAGTTGCACGACATTCTCGATGCGGCGCTGGCCACGGATACGCGCGAAAACTGGATTGCCCGATTGAATCGCGCTGGCGTGCCGACTGGGAAGGTCCAGACCCTCAAGGATGTGTTTGAGGACCCGCAGATTCAGGCGCAGAAGATGGCTATCGATGTGCCACACGGTGACCGAGGCGACGTCCGGATGCTGGGCTTTCCGGTGAAATTGTCGCGCACCCCCTGCGAGGTGCGCCTGCCAGCCCCGGAATTAGGCGAACATACCGAGGAGGTTCTGGCTTCATTGCGCAGGCACGCGTCAGGATAACACGCCAATAGGGTGAAGTCCCTAGCGCGCCTCTCAAATCACAAGCCGCCGTGGTTCTGTGAGAAACCCACACAGGCAGGACATGAAGCGCGCGGCATCGGCCCCGTTGATCACCCTGTGGTCGTAGCTCAGATCCAGCGGGGCCTTGAGCACCGGCTTGAAGGCTTCGCCATCCCATTCGGGGACCATCTGCGACCGGGTAATGCCGAGGATCGCCAGCTCCGGCGGGTTGACGATCGGGGTAAACGCCGAGCCACCGATCCCGCCGAGGTTCGATATACTCATCGAGGCGCCGCCCATCTCATCGGGGGCAATCTTGCGCGACTGCGCCCGAGCGGCCAGATCCCTGATTTCAGCTGAAATTTGCAACAGACCTTTTCTGTCCGCATTCCGAATGACCGGAACCATCAACCCATGGGCCGTATCCACGGCAATGCCGATGTGAACATAGTCTTTGAGGATCAGCATCTTGCCATCTGCGCTGAGCGAGGCGTTGAACGTGGGGAATTCCCGCAGGCTGCGCGCCAGCGCCATGACGTGAAAGGCCAGCGCTGTCAGCTTGATGCCACGGGCCTGCGCGTCCGGTTTCCAGTTCTGGCGCAGCGCCTCGATCGCCGTCATATCCGCCTGATCGTGATGCGTGACCTGCGGGATCAGCGCATTGGCGGCACCAAGATTACCTGCAGCCACCTGAGCGAACCGGCTGAGCGGCTCTTCTGTCACGGGCCCATAGGCACTGTGGTCGACCTGCCAATACTGAGTGTTCTGCGCGGCGCCCGCGTCTCCCGCGTCTGGCGCGCGTGTCGTCGTGGTCAGATCCTCGTGGCCGATGGTGGTGCGGCCCAGATCCTGTGCCAACTGCGCCAGGTCTATGCCCTTGTTCAACGCAGATGCGCGGACCGATGGGGAAGCGATGATATCCGACATATGTGCCCCCTTACCAACTGGCCGAAATATATTGGGTTTCCATGAACTCAAGCATGCCTTCATGGCCGCCCTCGCGGCCCAGTCCCGACTGTTTTACACCACCGAAAGGAGCGGCGGGATCACTGACGAGCCCACGGTTGAGGCCGACCATGCCGTATTCCAGACGTTCGCACAGCTGCAGCGCGCGCTTCATGTCGCGGCTGAAAACATAAGCGACCAGCCCGTATTCCGTAGCATTGGCCCGGGTGATCGCGTCGTCTTCATCTTGGAAGGTCTGTATCGCGGCAACCGGGCCAAAGATCTCGTCATGCACGCAATCAGCGGTTTCCGGAACGTTCGACAGCACCGTGGGTGGGTAGAAATACCCCTTGCCCGCCGGGATGTCGCCCCCGCATTCCAGTCTGGCACCCTTGGCGAGCGCGTCCTGTACGAAGCCCGCCACCTTGTCTCTTGTGTCGGCATTGACCAACGGGCCCACGTCGACCGACGGATCGCTGCCATCGCCGACTTTCAGTTCCGACATGGCCGCGCTGAGGCGACGGGTGTAGTCTGCCGCCACGCTGTCATGCACGTAGATGCGGTTGGCGGCGGTGCAGGCCTCGCCAAGGTTGCGCATCTTGGCCAGCATGGTGCCGGCCACCGCCTCCTCGATATCTGCGTCGTGACAGACAATCAGGGGCGCGTTGCCGCCCAGTTCCATCGCGGGTTTCAGGACCTGATCGGCGGCGGAATGCAGCAGCTTGCGGCCCACTCCGGTGGAGCCGGTAAAGGACACGACGCGGACGCGGGGATCATGCAGCATGTGGTCGACCAACGCGCCGGTGCGCCGCGAGGGCAGCACGTTCACCAGGCCCGGCGGCACTCCGGCCTCTTCCAGCAGCGGCATCAGCGCCAGCATGGTCAGCGGGGTTTCCGAGGCAGGTTTGATAATGACACCGCAGCCAGCCGCCAGCGCAGGCGCAATCTTGCGGGTGCCCATGGCGGCGGGGTAATTCCACGGGGTGACCAGCACCGCGAGGCCTGCAGGTTTGTGCTGCACCATGATCCGCGCGCCGGAGGCAGGCGCATGGGTCAAAATCCCGTCTGCCCGCACGGCCTCTTCGGCAAACCAGCGGAAGAACTCGGCCGCATAGGTCGCCTCGCCCATGGCATCGGCCCCGGCCTTGCCATTTTCCAGCGTGATCAGATGGGCAAATGTGTCCAGCCGCGCTGTCATCAGCTCCCAGGCCTTGCGCAGCACTTCGGAGCGTTGCCGCGGCGTGCGGGCGGCCCAGTCCTTCATCGCGGTTTCTGCGGCATCCAGCGCGGCGTTTGCATCGGCGATTTCTGCCGAGGCGACGGAGGCCAGAACAGTTTCGGTCGCCGGGTTCACCACGTCAAAGCGCGCGCCCTCGGCGCCAGGTTGCCAGCGGCCGTTTATATAGAGATCCGTGTGGTCCATGTCATACTCCATGGGTCATCAAAATGGGGTCAAAGCAGGTGGCGGAGCGGCTGCTCCAGTCGGCCTGCCGTCTCGGACAGAAGGGTGACCGCTGCGGGCCCGGAGAGTTGTTCGGCGCTGCATTCCAAGGTGAGGGAAAGCCCCTCTCCGCAGGTTGTCAGGGTCAGAACCGGGGCATGTTCGGGCCCGATGGCAACGGTCGTGATCCGCGCCTGCCGCAAGTCGCGCAAAATCAGGTCGGGGGAGGGGTCTTCACCGTCATGCGGCGTGACGCCACCCAATGCGCCGCGCGGTACGTGAAAATGACGCAGATTGCCCGGTTGTTCGACCGCGACCACCGCGTCATCACGTTCCAGCCCGGCGCCCGCCAGACCGGCAAGCAGCGCTCTGGGGTCGCCGATATCTGCGTGCTCTGCCGCCCAGTCGGTGAAGGCCGCAAGGTCCACAGACGTCAATTCCGCGGTCAGGCGGCGGGCGGGCTGTGACGCCTTTGCCTGCATCGCCTGTGCCTGTGTCGGCAGTGCTTTCAGCACCTCCAGATCGCGCACATGATAGGGCTGGGGGTGTCCCGCCTGCACCAAACGCTCCAGATCCAGCCCCTGTTCGCGCGCCAGTCTGCGCGCTTTGGGGGAGGCCAGAATGCGCCCGTCGGAACGGGGCGTTCCCGCTGCTGCCGCATTGGTGCGGCGCTCCGGCTCGGGCTCGGGCGGCGGGCTTGGTTTGCTGTCCGCGTCTTCCGCCGCAGGCGGCGTGTTGTTCGCGACCGTCTGTGTGGCATGGCGCCGGACCACAGGCGTGTCCGGGGGCGCGGCGGAAATGACGGCGATGGTATCCCCGACGGGCACATCCTCGCCCGCCTCGGCCAGTTGTGCGGCGATATAGCCTTCAAAGCCGGCAGGCACCTCAACCGTGCTCTTGTCGGTTTCCACCTCGAACAGAATATCATCCGCTGCCACGGCCTCTCCCGGGGTCTTGTGCCATGCCACCAGTTGCCCGGTGTCTTGCGCCATGCCCAGTGTCGGCATGATGACGCTGTTGCCCTCGGGCAAGGCATCCGCCGGGGATGGCGCGTTGTCTGACGGCGCAGGGGAGGGGGAGGCGCTGTCGCCGGGGGCGTCCGCGATCCGGGCGATGACATCTCCGACCGGGACATCATCGCCTGCGGCGGCGGCCACATCGGTCAGGTAGCCCGGTTCCTGTGCTTCGACCTCCATCGTGGCCTTGTCGGTCTCCACCTCGAACAGCACGTCGCCCGCGGCAACCGCATCGCCCGATGCCTTGTGCCAGGCGACGATGCGTCCGGTGTCCTGCGCCATGCCGAGCGCGGGCATGATGACGTCAAGCGGCATGGATCATCTCCCCGGCGCAGAGTTTGCGGGCCTGCTCTGCCACGGCCTCGGGTGTCGGGACGGTCAGATCCTCCAATGCGGGCGAGAAGGGGACGGGCACATCCATCGCCCCCATCCGCAGCGCGGGCGCGTCGAGGTGATAAAACGCCTTCTCGTTGATGCGGCTGGCAATCTCTCCGGTGACGCCATAGCTCTGGTGCCCCTCATCCACCACGATCACGCGGCTTGTTTTCTTGGCCGAGGCCACCAGGGTCGCCTCATCCAGCGGCACGATGGTGCGCGGGTCGATCACCTCTGCGGAAATGCCCTCTGCGGCGAGGAGTTCGGCCGCCTTCTCGCAGACCTGCACCATGGAGGAGGTGCCGATCAGGGTGATGTCGCGCCCTTCGCGTTTGACGTTGGCCACGCCAAAGGGGATCAGTAGATCGCCGCCTTCGGGCACCTCGGCCTTGTCGTTGTACATCAGCTTGTCTTCGAAAATCACCACCGGGTTGTCGTCGCGGATGGCGGTTTTCATCAGCCCCTTTGCCTCCAGCGCCGAGGAGGGCATTGCGACCTTCAGCCCCGGAATATGGGCGACCAGCGCGTGCAGGGACTGGCTGTGTTGCGCGGCAGAGCGGCGGGTGGCGCCAAGGTTCGTGCGCAAGACCAAAGGCACATTCAGCTTGCCACCAGACATGTAGTGGGTCTTGGCCGCCTGATTGCAGAGCTGGTCCATGACCAGAAACAGGAAGTCGCCGAACATCAGGTCCACCACCGGGCGGCTTCCGGTCATGGCGGCCCCGACGGCGATGCCCATGAACCCGGGTTCGGCGATCGGCGTGTCGACGACGCGCGCGGTGCCGAATTCCTCGACCAAACCAGACAGGACCTTGAACGGCGTTCCAGCCTCGGCGACATCCTCGCCGATGATGAACACGCTTTCGTCGCGGCGCATTTCTTCGGCCAAAGCCTCGTTTACCGCCTGTGACAGGGTAATCTCTCGCATCATTTCCTCCTCAGGCCAGCGCGTGGGGGACGTCGGTGTAGACATGCATGTCGACCTCCGCGCCATCGGGGTAAGGCGCATCAAGCGCGTAGGTGACGGCCTCTTCGGCATCTTTGCGCACGGCTGCGTTCAGCGCCTCGATCTCGTCCTCGGTGGCGATCCCTTCGTCCACAAGCCAGGCCCGGAACCGCACGATGGGGTCGCGATTGTCTTTCCAGTCGCGTTCCTCATCCTTGGAGCGGTAGTATTCGCGATTGATGTCGCCGACATGGTGGCCGTGGTAGCGGTAGGTCATCAGCTCCATGAAAAACGGACCCTCGCCCTTGCGCGCACGCTCCACCAGCTGCTGGGTCAGTGTATTGACCGCCAGCACGTCCTGACCGTCCACCTGATGCGCCTCGATGCCAAAGGCCTCGGCGCGGGCCGTGATGGAGCCGGCGGCGATTTCATCGGTCTTGGTGTATTCCGAGTAGCCGTTGTTTTCGCAGGCATAAATCACCGGCAGGTTCCACAGGGCGGCCATATTCATGACCTCGTACATCAATCCCTGCGCGGTCGCGCCATCACCGAAAAAGCACACGGCCACGTCGTCGCGCCCGGCCAGTTTGGCGCTGAAGGCGGCTCCGGTCGCAATGCCCATGGATCCCCCGACGATCGCATTGGCGCCGAGGTTGCCGTTGGACTGATCGGCGATATGCATCGAGCCGCCCTTGCCGCGGCAGTAGCCTTCTTCCTTGCCCAGCAGCTCGCAGAACATCTCTTTGAAGGCGGCGCCCTTGGCGACGCAATGGCCATGGCCGCGGTGGGTGGAGGTGATCTTGTCGCTGACCTTCAGGGCCTCGCAGATGCCTACGGCGACGCCTTCTTCGCCGGAATACATATGCGTCAGCCCCGGCATCTTGGCCGAGAGGTACAGCTGGTTGGCGTTGTCCTCGAAGGTGCGGATACGGACCATCTGGCGGTACATGCGCAGATAATCCTCTGAATTGGTCTGGGTCTGTGTGGCAGAACTCATGGTTGTGTCTCCGGTCAAAAAATCCCGGCCCCGCAGTGATCGGGGCCGGGCAGGCGGGGAGGTGTCTCAGTACCTGTTGGCGATCGGCAGTTCTTCGGCGGGGAAGAGGCTGATGACTTCGCAACCGGTTTCGGTCACGACGACTTCTTCCTCGATCCGTGCAGCGGAATATCCGTCAGTGGCCGGGCAGTAGGTTTCCAGCGCAAACACCATGCCGGTCTTGATCTCCATCGGATGGTCCATGCTGACCGCACGGCTGATGATTGGGCGTTCGTGCAGTGCCAGGCCGAGGCCATGACCAAACTGCAGGCCAAAGGCCTGATCCTCGTTCGCAAAGCCAAGCGATTGTGCCGTCGGCCAGACTTCGGCAACCTTGTCGGTACTCACACCCGGCTTGATCATCGCGATGGAAGCGTCGATCCATTCGCGCGCCTTCACATAGGCATCGTTTTGCGCCGGAGTTGCGCGGCCGACGTTGAACGTCCGGTAATAACAGGTGCGATAGCCCTGATAGGACTGAAGAATGTCAAAGAAGGCCTGATCGCCGGGACGGATCAAACGGTCGGTGAAATTGTGCGGATGCGGGTTACAGCGTTCGCCCGAAATGGCGTTGATCGCCTCCACATCGTCGGAGCCCATCTCGTAGAGCATCTTGTTGGACAGAGCGACGATATCGTTTTCGCGCACGCCGGGTTTCAGCTCTTCATAGATCATGTGATAGACGCCATCGACCATTGCAGCGGCCTGGGTCAGAAGCTGGATCTCATCGGTGTTTTTGATCTCACGCGCTGCCAGCATGATCTGCTGTCCATCAACCACGTTGAGGCCTTCTTCTTTCAGGGCGTGGAACATCGCCGTTTCGGCATAATCCACACCAACGGGCATATCGGCCATTCCGGCATCGCGGATCAATCCGGCGATTTGTTTGGCGTATTTCTGCATCAACCCGAATTCCGGTGGAATGGTGCCCCGCATGCCGACAACGCCAGCAAGGCAGTGACTTGGCTCCAGCCAGTCGGAGTGCCGCTTGTGATGCTCCGCAGCAGAACCGAAATCCCACACATAGGGGCTGTCGTCGCCTGTCAGCAGGCAGAAGCGACACATCTTGTCGCGTTCCCATTCACCGATCTTCGTGGCTGAAACATACCGAATATTGTTCACATCGAACAAAAGCAGCGTGCCTGCGTTTGAGTTTTTCAGGGATTGACGAGTCCGAGCGAGGCGATATCGACGCAGGCGGTCGTGATCAACGCGACGTTCAAAATCTACGGACATGTGGCCATGGGCCGGCAGCTTCTCGCGCCATTCCCAATTGGGCTCAAGATCCTGCGGTGTGAGCAGGTTCGGCATAAGGGCATTGCCCGGACGTTCTGACATGAGGAACTCCTTTCGGATGCGGCGAAGCCCACCCGTTATGTATTAATTTCAGTGACTTAATGTGTTACTGGATGCACCAGCCTCCATCTATGTGGATCATCTGGCCGGTCATGTAGTCGCTGTCATCGCTGGCCAGGAACGAGGCCGTGCCGGTGATGTCATCGGGGTAGGAGACGCGTTTGATTTGCAGCGCATCGCGGACGATGTCGTCATAGGCTTGACCTTCGCGTTCCTTGAACCCGATATCGACCAGATCCTTGTCGAGCTGCTCCCAGAGCGGGGTCACAACCACGCCGGGGGCGTAGCCATTCACGGTGATGTTGTGCTCCGACAGGCTCACGGCGCCGCAATGGGTCAGCGCGAGGCAGCCGTATTTCGAAGTACAGTAGACTGTGACATCAACCAGGGGCTTGCGCGAGGCGATGGAACCGACGTTGATCAGCTTGTAGGGGTGGCCGTCCATCGGGCCCTGTTTGATCATCTGGCGCGCGGTCTCCTGCATGCCGAGCCACATCGCCTTGGTGTTGACGTTCATGATCATGTCCCAGTTGTCTTCATCGATATCCATGAAGAATCGGGGCTTGTTGAGCCCGGCGTTGAACAGCCCGACGTTGATCGACCCGAAGGCATCCACTGTTGCGGCAACGGCGGCAGCATTGTCCTCACGCTTGGTGACATCCATGCGCACCGCCACGGCCTTGCCGCCCCTGGCGCCATTGATCTTGCTCGCGCATTCCTGCGCTTCATCGCCATCAAGGTCGCCGATGCAGACATTGGCCCCCTGCGCGGCAAAGGCTTCGGCGTTGGCAGCCCCCATGCCGCGGGCGGCACCGGTGATCAGGATATTCTTGCCGTTCAGGCGATTGGGGTCCATGGGTCTCTCCTCCTCATGTCACGTAAATTCGTCCGAGCGCAGCATGTCTTCGGCCCGAGATTGGGCGCGGCGCAGGGTTTCGCGCGGGGTCTGGATGCCGCGCAGCATGTCGTGGAATTCCTCGCCGCAGATCTGGATCATCCGGTTGATCCCCGGCATCGGCGGACGCGGCCAGAATTGCAGCTCGTCACGCCAGGACATCGCATCCACCGCCTCGAAGATGGGCGAGATCCGCCGCACTTCGGGATCTGCGCCCACGGAATAGCGCGGGTTGGTGCGGCTGCCATTCTGCACGTAAAGCTTCTGTGCTTCCGGTGAGGTGAAAACCAGCAGGGCCTCCACCGCGGCCGGCACCCGTTCGGGGGGCAGATTGGCCGGAATGCCCATCACATAGCCTCCAACCGGGGCGACCGGCGTTGCATCTGCACCGCAGGGGTGTGGCAGGTACCCGGTCTGTCCATGCGCAGGCGAGGAGCTGTCGAGTTCGAAATAGGGGGCAAGCAGGGTGTAGCCATAGGCCATGGCCACCTTGCCAGCCGCATAGGGGCGCACCCGCTCGTACCAGGACATCGACAGGATGTCGGGTGGCGAGTACTGCAGCATCTCCAGCAGATACTCTGCTGCCAGTAACCCCGCCGGGGTGTCTATGGTGGGACGCAGGTCGCCATCCAGCAGCCCGGAGGTGTCAAAGCCGCCAGCGATCGCCGGCAGGTCAAGAACAGGCTGACCAAAATCTGCCAGCGTCATCAGCACGGTGTGGCCAAGCGCCGTCCCGCGCGCCGCGTTCCAGGCTATGCCATATCGGCCCTGTTGCGGCTCATGCAGGACCTTGGCCGCATTCAGCAGCGCGTCCGTCGAGGCGGGCGGTTCCAGCCCTGCCTCGGCAAAAAGATCGCGGCGATAGAACAGCAATTCTGGTGTTGTCTGGGCGGGCACGCCATAGGGACGACCGCCGCAATGGGCCGCGTTCCAGCCTGCCGTGTGGAAATCCGCCGGGTCGAGACGGGCGATATCCATCACGTCGTCCAGCGGCATCAGCACATTCCGCGCGGCAAAGCTGCCAACCCAGGGCAGATCCACGGCGATGATATCGTACCGGCTGGCCTTGCGCTCCGCATTGCGCAGCGCTTCCTCGCGCAGGCGGTCGATGGAAAAGGCGCGCTGGTGGATTTGAGTGCCTATCACCTGTTCGAACTGGCGCTTCAGATTGTCCATCACCATGAAGGTGGGGTCGCCGTGCACCAGAACCCGCAGACCACCAGAGGCCTTCAGCGGTTCGGCCAGAACCTGTAGCGGCGGGATCGACTGCGCCGCCAGATAGGAGCCGCCGAAGTAATAATCGGTGGTGTCCTGCGCCGCGCCGCCGCGACCGAAGCGGGCGTCTCCGATGCGGCGCAGGCGTCCTGACAGGCGCATCCACTGGTCGAGCAGTGCCTCGCTTGGATGCATGGAAAAGCTCTTGCCGGTCTTGGTCCGGGGACGCTTCTCTATTAAGCCTGCGTCTGTCATCTCCTTCAGGCGACGGGTCGCGGTGGCATAGGGAACCCGCGCGGCGCCGATCAGCGAGGTCGGGGTGATGACCTTGCCTTCGAGGTGCCCACGCACGAGATGCAGCGCCATCCGATAGAACGGATTTGGCGCAAACAGCTCTATGGTGTCCTCAAGCTCATCAGCGAAATCATCCAGAAACGACATCATCTGGAGCATTTCGGTTTTGGCCTGGGGCGTTACCATATTGCCCTCGCT
Source organism: Tritonibacter sp. SIMBA_163 (assembly GCF_046535935.1). Lineage (NCBI taxonomy): Bacteria > Pseudomonadati > Pseudomonadota > Alphaproteobacteria > Rhodobacterales > Paracoccaceae > Tritonibacter > Tritonibacter sp. SIMBA_163. The sequence goes on along the minus strand of NZ_JAWJBP010000014.1, from coordinate 42,612 downwards.
ATGTCCGCGCATCATGTTCATGAGATGCGTTTGAACCTTTCTCTCGGAGGTCACTCCCGGCGGGGGAAACATATCCGGATTGGATGAATCATTGTCTGGCATTGCGCCGCTCCTTTGCAGGATGTTCAGTTTGGTCACTGGGTGGGATCGCGAATAAATCCATTATGGATATAAAATAATCCATTATGGATAAAATTCCGGGCACGCAGCTTTGCGGCACGCGGCATTCTTTGAGGCAGCCGCCGGAACTGGCGGGCCATGCTGACCGAACGGGAGGAGTTCGCCGGTATGGGACGAAACAGGGGAATATCTGGGAGGAGACCCGAAATGAAACTTAGCAATACTCTCGCTTCGGCCACCGCCGTTCTGGCACTGACGGCCGCCGGTGGTGTCGCCGCGGATACGATGAAGATCGGTATCACGCAGAACAACGTGGGTGTGGACAGCTATCAGACCACCTATGAAAAGGCCTTTATCGCGGCGGCGGAGGCCAATCCGGATATCGAAACAGTGGTGCTGGATGCCGGCGGTGATGTGGCGCGTCAGATCGCCCAGATGGAAGATCTGATCCAGCAAGAGGTCGATGCCATCATCATTTGGCCCACCAACGGTGAGGCGGTGATCCCGGCAGTACGCAAGGCGCATAACGCCGATATCCCGGTGATCGTGACCAATTCCAACATCGCGGAACAGGGATTTGATTTCGTCGCGTCTTTCTCTGGCCCGGACAATATCACCCAAGGGTCCCGTTCGGCAGAGATCATGTGCGACAAGTTCAAGGCAAGCGGCATCGAGGATGAGGCTCGCATCGTGCAGATTTCCGGTCAACCGGGCTACACCACGGCGATCGAACGCGCCAAGGGGTTTGAGGACCGTCTGCCGGAGGTTTGCCCCAACGTGACCCTGGTCGAGACACAGCCCGGTGACTGGAACCGTGAGAAATCACAAAAGGTGATGGAGGCCTTCCTCGTCAAATATGACGATATCGACGGTGTCTATTCCGGCGATGACAACATGGGCGTGGGCGCTCTGAATGCTGCCAAGGCGGCGGGGCGCGACGGTATCATCTTTGTGGGCGCCACCAACTTCTCGGTTGGGTATGAGGCGATGGAGCGGGGCGAATACTGGGGGTCGATCTACCAGTCTCCGGTCGATGACGCCGAAGCGGCCCTGCAGACTGCGGTTGATGTGCTCAGCGGCAAGGATGTGCCGTTCCTGAATTACTTCGATACGCCGAAGATCACCCAGGACAACATGGGCGAGTTCGACAAGCCGGTGTTCTGATCCCGGCTGCCATCGGGCGCGTGCCTGTGCGGCCTGCGCCCGATGCGCCATGCGAGACTTCACGACCACAACAGATTGGACATGAATCATGGGCCGTATGACCGGGCGTTCCTGTATTGTGACAGGCGCGGCGCAGGGGATCGGACGCGCCATTGGCGAGGCACTTCTGGATGAGGGCGCAGACGTCTGTTTTGCCGACATCAACGGCACCCTGGCCGCCAAGGTGGCAGAGGCAAACCAGCCCCGCGCGTCAGACCACGGCGGGCGGGTGACTTGGGCCGAAGTCGACGTGACCAACCGTCAGCAAGTGCGCGAGATGATCGCAAAGACCGTGGAGGCCTTTGGCAAGCTGGACGTGAAGTTCAACAACGCCGGTGTGAACCGGCCAATGAACTTTTTGGATGTGACCGAGGACAATTGGCATTTCATCATGAATGTCAACGGCTTGGGCTGCCTGATCGGAATGCAGGAGGCTGCCAAGCAGATGATCGCCCAAGGGACAGGCGGCAAGATCGTGAACACCGCCTCCATCGCCAGCCGTCAGGGTTTTGACAATGTGGCGCCCTACTGCGCCTCCAAATGGGGTGTGGTGGCGCTGGTTCAGTCCGGAGCGCGGGACCTGGCGAAGCATGACATCACCGTCACCGGCTTTGCCCCCGGCGTGGTGGCGACGGAAATGTGGGAGCAGGTGGATCAGGACCTGATGCAGATCGGCGCCGCGGATCGCCCCGGTCAGGCAATGGAAGAGTTTTCGGCCACCATCCTGCGTGGACGCGTGGCACGCCCCGAAGACATCACCGGGACAACGACATTCCTGGCATCAAAGGACAGCGACTACATGACTGGCCAGATCGTGATGATCGATGGCGGCATGACGCTGGTATGAGACAGAACCAGCGGGTGAGGGAGGAACAAATGCCGCCAACTGCGGAACACAAGGCAAGCCCGTCCGGCCGGACCGAGAGTTGGTTTGCCAGATTGAACATCACCGGTCTTCTTGCGCGGCAGGGCATCCTGGTGGCGTTCGTCATTTTCATGATCGGATTTACCGTCGCAAACGAGCGCTTTCTCGACCCGGACAACGTGATGGGGGTGATCCGCTCTTCGGCGATCCTTGGTGTCATGGCGCTTGGCGTGACGTTTGTGGTGATCAGCGGCAATCTCGACCTGTCTGTCGGGTCGATGATGTCCTTCTCCACCATCGTGGTACTGGACCTGCACGACAAGATCGGCCCGGCGTTGGCGATCCCGGCGATGTTCGCCATGACGCTTTGCCTTGGGGCGTTGATCGGGTTTCTTGTCGGCTATCTCAGGCTGAACTCCCTGATTGTGACCCTTGGCATGCTGTCGGCCATTCATGGCCTGACGCTGACCTACTCGGGCGGCAAGAACATGGACATCGCCGATAAGGAAGGCACGTGGTTCGGCGTGTTCGGGCAGGGGGATGCAATGGGCATACCGATCCCGATCCTGCTGTTCGTTCTGCTCGCCGCACTCCTCGGCGCGGTGCTGTCAAAGACGCCCTTTGGGCGCAAGGTCTATGCCGTGGGCGGCAATGGCGTGGCGGCGACCTTTTCCGGCATTCGGCGGGCGCGACTGGTGTTCTGCTGCTATCTGATCTCGTCCTTTTGCGTGGCAACGGCCGGGCTCATTCAGGCCAGTCGCTCGCTGGGCAGTCAGAACACCGTCGGGCAGGGGCTGGAGCTGGAGGTTCTGGCGGCGGTTATCCTTGGTGGAGCCTCCCTGATGGGGGGCGCGGGTACGATCTTCAAAACCGTGATCGGCGTGCTGATCCTCGGCTTCATCCAGAACGGTCTGCTGCTCGTTGGGTTGCAGTTCTACGTTCAATACGTCGTCACATGGATCATCATCATCCTTGCCGTCTGGCTCGACATTGCGGCCAAGCGGGGCAAGCTTTGGTCCCCCATCGCGTAACGGAGGTTTGCACATGGCACCTGGCACACTCAGTACTTTCCTGAAGCGTGGCGCGATCTGGGGGTTCATCCTGTTCGAGCTGGTCTTCTTCACCATCGCCGGGGAGTTCCTGTCGCTCAGCGACAAGGCCTTCATGGATCTGGACAACATGTTGTTGTTGTTCAAGCAATCCGCCCCCATCGGCATTATCGCCATGGGCATGACGATCATCATGATCAACGGCAATATCGACCTTTCGGTTGGGGCGATCTATGCCATCAGCGCGATTGTCCTGTTGGACAGTATGACATGGCCGATGTTTGCCGGGCTGGGCGACTGGGTGATCCCGCTGTCCTGGGCGCTGGCGCTTCTGACCGGGGCCATGCTGGGGGCGCTCAATGGTCTTATCGTGTGGAAAACCGGCGTGGATGCCTTCATCGTGACGCTTGGGTCGATGCTGGGCTATCGCGGTCTGGTGTTCATGTACAATGGCGAGCAGCCAACCTCGCATCTGAACTGGACGCTTGTGGATTTTGCCGAAGCGCAGTTCCTGGGACTGCACACCCCGACCTGGTTCCTGTTGGCGGCGACCGCAGCGATCTGGTTCCTGATGAACCGAACCGTGCATGGCCGCAACGCCTATGCGATCGGCAACAACCGTGAGGCAGCCGTCAATGCCGGGATCAGGGTTGGGCCGCATATGATGATAAACTTCGTGATCATCGGGTTTCTTGCCGCCCTGTCGGCAGTCGTCTTCTATTCCGAAAGCGGCTCTGTAAACCCCAACGATGGTGAGTTGTATGAGCTCTGGGTGATCACTGCGGTGGTGCTTGGCGGCACCAAGCTGACCGGCGGCGCGGGGTCGATCCTGTCCACTTTCGGTGGGGTGTTGGCGATCCAGCTGCTGCGCAAGGGGCTGGCCCATATCGGTGCTGACACGTCGACCGTGAACCTGGTGATCGGTTTGATCCTTGTGGCTGTCCTGTTTCTGGACCGTCAGTTGAACATCAAGGGCAAAGAGGAATTGAGACTATGAGCGAGCAAACTCCTGCGCTGCGCCTGGAAGGGATCGTAAAGACATTTCCGGGCGTGCGTGCCCTCGACAATGTGTCCTTCAGCGTGATGCCCGGAGAGGTGCACGCCCTGATGGGGGAAAATGGCGCTGGAAAATCCACCCTGATGAAGGTGCTCGGCGGCATTCACCAACCAGATGCCGGACAGATTATCGTCGGCGAACAGCCAGTGGTCATGGCGCTGCCCCTCGAAGCCAAGGCAAAGGGGATTGTGTTTATCCACCAGGAGCTGAGCCTCGCTGGCGAGCTGTCAGTGGCCGAGAATATCTATCTGGGAGAGCTGCCACGCAAGCGTCTGGGGTTGGTGGACTGGGCCACGCTCTACGCGCAGACGGACGCCATCCTTGAGCGCCTGAAGGTCGGCTTTGATGCGCGCACGCGTGTCGGCGACCTGTCGATTGCCAACCAGCAGATGGTGGAGATCGCTCGCGCGCTGACTGTAGATGCCAAGGCGGTGATTTTCGACGAGCCCACCGCCTCTCTCACCGATGCGGAGAAAGTGGTGCTCTTCGACGTGATCGCCAGCCTGCAGGCGCAGGGGGTTGGGATCATCTATATCTCTCACCGGATGGAGGAGATCTTCAAGATTACGGATCGCATCAGCGTGCTGCGGGATGGCCAGTTTCGCGGAACCCTCAAGACGGCTGAAACCACCGAAGAGGACGTCACCCAGCTGATGATCGGGCGCAAGCTGGACCTGTCGAGAGCCGCCAGCGATCATGAATTGGGCGACGTGGCATTAGAGGTGCGGGACCTCAGCTGCGGCAAGTTGTTCAATGATGCCAGTTTCACTGTGCGCTATGGCGAGGTGGTGGGGTTCTACGGTCTGATCGGGGCTGGCCGCACGGAGATCGCCGAAACGCTATTCGGTCTGCGGGATCCATCTGGCGGTCACATATTGCTCGACGGTCAGGAAACACGGATCCAATCGCCTGCCGATGCAATTTCCAAAGGGATATCTCTGGTGCCCGAGGATCGCAAGGAACAGGGGCTGGTGCTGGGCATGAACTGCCGCGACAACATGACATTGCCGCAGGTGGACGACCTTAAGGCCGGCCCTTTTGTTGCCGAAGGGGCAGAGATCGCGATCTTTGATCAATACCGCGACAAGCTTGATATCCGCACACCCGGATGGCGCCAGATTGTCGGCAACCTGTCAGGCGGCAACCAGCAGAAGATCGTGATTGGAAAGTGGCTGTCGATGCGTCCGAAGGTGCTGATCGTGGATGAGCCGACGCGCGGGATCGATGTTGGGTCCAAATCCGAGATTCACAATCTGATCCGAGAGCTGGCAGCACAAGGCTATGCGGTGATCGTGATCAGCTCGGAAATGCCCGAGGTGTTGCATGTTTCCGACCGGATCATCGCCATGTATGGCGGGCGGATCACCCGCACCTTTGGGGCAGATGAGGTCACCGAAGACAGCCTGATCCAGGCGATCTCGGGGATTTCGCACGCTGCGGAGCCGCAACCGCAGGCGAGTTGAGCGCTACGGGATCTCATCAGGCAAGGCTGGACGGATGCCCTCGCGTCCCTCTGGCCATCACGGGCCGCGCCCAGGTCGGCGCTGGCAACGATGCGATCTAAGGCTGGCCGCATGGCTTGTGTTCCAATGCGGCGCATTGGTGTTCTCGATCTGGCAACACAAGTGTCGCGAAAGTCGTCTTGTCTGCATCACCGATCTCAGTGCACAGTTGCTCTGACCAACAGCCGAGATCGTCATGCCCTCACATCCCCTTCAGGATCCCCTGTTGCCTGCCACGCGGACCTTGTTCGCGAATGAGCCCGCTTTGGTGCAGCTCTTCGGGTACGACCCGGAGCGCATCGAGACCCTGCCGGAGCTGATTGCGGCGGTGCTCGCTGCATGCCTGCCCGAGGGGGCGCCACGGGATCAACTGTGCGCCACTGCGATTGAGGTCCTGCACGATCAACCGCAGGTGCTCGACCTTATTCTGGATGATCTGCTTGCAACCACCGCGCGGGACGAGGCACCCGGCGGGGCGGCTCAGGTTCTGCATTTTGCCCATGGGTTTCACGCGTTGATGTCCTACCGCCTGACGCGCGCGCTTTGGCTGGCGGGGCGAGAGACGCTCGCCCTGGCAGTGAAAGGCCAGTTTTCGCGCGCGCTGAGTGTCGAGATCTGGCCCCAGGCACAGATCGGGCGGGGCGTCTGGCTCGATCACGGGCTGGGTATCGTCATCGGTCAGACAGCTGTCATCGAAGACGATGTTTGCCTGTGGCATGGGGTGACGCTGGGATCGAATTTTGTCGATATGGGCGAGGCTCGACACCCTATTCTGCGTCGTGGCGCGGTTGTAGGGGCAGGGGCGCTTGTGCTTGGCCCGGTGGAGGTCGGAGCGGGTGCAACGGTTGCAGCGGGCGCTATCGTGACGCGTAATGTCCCCGCCGGCCATCTGGTGACCGGGCCGCGCGGCACAGACCGTGGCGCGGGGCGGTTTGGCGGGTTTGCGGCGCTCAAGGATATAAAGCGGGGGATGCGATGACTGGACTTGGAATAGATCACCCGCTGGTGTGCGTGCACGACATTGTTCAGGCGCGCGAGACCTATCGGTCGCTTGGGTTCCTGATGAAGCCACCGGGCCAGCACCCCTGGGGCACGTCCACCGCATTGGTGATCTTTCGCAATCAGCTATTGGAGCTGGTCGGGGTGCAGGATGAAGCCCTGTTGGACAGCTATCCGGCGGGCACGTTCTGTTTTGGCCGTCATATTCAGCAGTGGCTCTCAGATCGCGAAGGCGTGCCCCTCTCCGCGTTGCATTCAACAGATGCTGCTGCGGATGAGGCCGCTGTGGTCGGGCGCGGCGGAACCTGCGAGGGCACGGTCGAGTTCGGCCGGGATGTGCGGCGCGAGGACGGGACGGCGGATCGAACGAAGACCACGCTCAAGATCTTTACCCGCGAGGGGCTGCCCCGGTTGAGCATGTTTGCCTGCCAGCAGCATCGCCGGGATCTGATCGAGTTTCCCGAGTGGATGAACCACCCCAACAGCGCGTATGGCTTTGCGTCTGCCACCATCCTCGCCGAACCTGCGGATCAGCCCGCTGTGCGCGATTGGCTGTCGACCCTGCATGGCGCCACTGCGATGCGCGACACCGATTGGGGATTTGAAGTGACCACCGGCAATGGCAACTGGCGCGTGGTCAGTCGTGCGTCGGCGACCGCTGTATTCGGGCCCTTGCCTGATGATCTGGCGCCGGATGGGACGCCTTCGGTGATCTCGCTCGATATCAAATGCACCGCGCTTGCAAATCTGCGCCCGTTCCTTGCGGCGGGCGGTTTTGCCTACCGAGACATCGCTGAGACAGTGGTGCTGACCGAACCTGCGCGGTTGGGCGGCATCTTGCTGAGCTTTTGTGAAACACCCAAGACCTGAGAGACACTTATGTTCGACAACAGCCATATCGACGATGCCATTGCCTGGCGTCACGACCTGCATCGCCATCCCGAACTTGGATTTGAGGAACATCGCACCTCCGACATGATTGCCGGGCTGCTGACGGAGTGGGGTTGGCGGGTGCATCGTGGCCTCGCGGGCACTGGCGTCGTGGCGCAATTGGGGCAGGGCGCCCCTGTCATTGGCCTGCGGGCCGACATCGACGCGCTGCCGATGGACGAGGCAACAGGGCTGCCTTATGCCTCAGCCACGCCGGGCAAGATGCACGCCTGCGGACATGATGGGCACACCGCAATGCTGCTGCTTGCGGCGCGCCAGATCGCGCAGGAGGGCGTCACCACGGGGACGGTTACGCTGATTTTCCAGCCCGCCGAAGAGAATGACGGCGGCGCGCGGGTGATGGTCGAACAGGGCTTGTTTCGCGAGTTTCCGGTGGATCGGGTGTTCGGCATCCACAACTGGCCGGGCCTTGCGCCGGGGCGGATGGTCGCACGTGATGACAAGATGATGGCGGCCTTTGCGGTCTTTGAGATCGAAATTTCGGGGCGCGGCGGGCATGGCGCCATGCCTGAGCAGTCTGACGGGGTGATCGCGGCTGCGGCGGCCATGGCGGGTGCATTGCAGGAAATCCCGGCCCGTGCGCTGTCGCCGCTGGAACCGGGGGTGGTGTCGGTGACGCAGATCCACTCCGGTTCGGCCTGGAACGTATGTCCGGATCGGGCTGTCCTGCGCGGCACCGCGCGTTGGTTTGACGCAGCAGCCGGCGACATGATCGAAGAGCGTCTGCAATGTATCGCCAGGGCGAGCGCCGAAGCACAGGGATGTACGGCGCAGGTGGATTACCAACGGCGCTATCCCGCGACGATAAACGCCGCGCCCGAGGCCGCCACCGCGCGCGAGGTCGCGACTGGGATGGGGCTTGATACCACATTGGCCGCCCCCAGCATGGCGTCTGAGGATTTCGCCTTCATGCTGAACGAGGTGCCCGGCGCATATCTCTGGCTGGGGGCCGCGCGCGACGGCGAGAACCCGGGCCTGCATTCGGCAAAGTTTGATTTCAACGATGCCGTGCTACCGGTCGGAGCCGAATACTGGGTGCGATTGGCCCGTCACTGCCTGGCCGCGTGATGGATGCGTTTGAGACGAAGTTCCTGCGCGAGTTTCTCGTGGTCGCGCATGAAGGTTCGATCCGGCGCGCGGCGGAGCGGCTCAATGTCGTCCCCTCCGCCATCTCGCGCAAGATCGCAGAAGCCGAAGCGCGGTTGGGTGTGCCCCTGTTCGAGCGCAGCTCCAAGGGGGTGAAACTCACCGAAGCCGGGGAGTTGATGCGAGAGCATGCGCAGCATGTGCGGGATGAACAAACCTACCTTCTGGATCAGATCGGCCACTACCAGGACGGGCGTAGCCAGATCGTGCGGATTGCCACCGGTGAGGGGTTCGCGTCGGATCTGATGGAGAACGGATTGCTCGCATTGACGCGAGACCATCCGCATTTGCGCTTTATCATCGACCACGCCGGAACGGATGAGTTGCAGCGCCGGGTGATCGAGGGGCAGTGCGATATCGGCATCGCCTATAACCCGCTGATGACCGAGGCGACGAGGTCACTTGCCCATTCCCGGCAATCGCTCTGTGGACTTGTGCCCAGCCACTCGCCGCTTGCCGGGCGCAGCAGTGTGACCCTCGCCGAGATGCTGGAGCAGCCGGTGGCGATGCTGAATGCAGGCTATGCGATCCGGCATCTGGTGGGGCAGGCTGCCGCCGACCGTGGCCTTGCGTTGCGCGTGCAGGTTGAGACCGCGTCAATCTCGCTCCTGTTGCGCTATGTCTGTGCCGGGGTCGGGGTGAGTTTCCTGCCGCGCTTTTCTGCAACCAATCAGGCGGAGCGCGGAGATCTGGCGATCCTCGACATCGAAGAGACATCTTTGCAGCAGGTCAGCACACATCTCATGGTGCGCGCCCGGCGCCGCCTGCCGAAGTCTGTCGCTCTGGTCGCCAGTTTCCTGTCCGAGCATATGTTGGCATTCCGCGACTAGTGTTGCCCTGACAGCAACGCATCGTGCCCGAATGGACTACTTCCTGTGATCGCCGTGCTTGGGCTTTGTTCGGTCGAACAGCCCCGAATTGGGCGTCATTCGACGGGATAGAGCACAAGATGGCAGCGAAGAGCAGCAAGACGGCAGGCGTGATCGGACTGGGGGCGATGGGCTTTGGTATGGCCTCTAGCCTGGTGGAGGCAGGCTACGATGTGGTTGGCTATGATCCGGCCGAGGCGGCGTGCAAGCGGGCCGAGGACGCCGGTATCACAGCGGTTCCCTGCACCGATGCAGTGTTCTTTGCAGCCGATGTGATCGTGCTGTCGCTGCCGACGGCTCAGCATGTCGAGACGGTTGTTGCCGCGGCGGAAGAGACGGCCTTGCTGAGCAAAGGCGCTGCGCCAAAGGTTCTTATTGATACGTCCACATCCGAGGCTGCGGTCAGCCGGGAGCTATCTGCACGGCTTGCGGCCAAAGGGCATGGTTTCCTTGATGCACCGGTCAGCGGCGGTCCTGCTGGTGCGGCCTCTGGCCAGCTCTCGGTGATGCTGGGGGGGGACGCGCAATGGGTCGCCGTGGCGATGCCCGCCTTGGAGGCGATGGCCGCGAAGATCATCCATGTGGGGCCGAGCGGGGCGGGCAATGTCGCCAAGCTTGTGAACAACATGCTGGTCGCCAATCACATGGTGACCACCTTGGAAGCACTGCGTCTGGGCGAAGCCGCCGGAGTGGACGCGGAAGAGATGCTCAAGGTGATCAATTCAGCCACTGGACGCAGTGCCATCTCGGAAATTCATGTCCCGACATGGGTGCTGCCCAGGAGTTTCGACAGCGGGTTTTCGACGGGGTTGATGCGCAAGGATCTGCGCTTGGCACGCGAACTGGCCGCCGAGGCCGGCGTTGCTACCCCAATCGCGGATCTCGCCGCAGCCCTATGGGCACAAGAGAATTCCGATCTGAGTGATGCGGATGATTTCATGCTGATGGGCGACCCAAAAGTGGATCGTCTGAGCCGGAAGGAGAAAGACTGATGACCGACGCTGTTGTTGATACCGCGCGCCGTGTCGCGCAACTGCTGACCGAACTGACGGGCTCTGCGGATGTGCAATCCTATGTGGGTGGCGAACTGGTGCCAGGCACCGGCGCTGACCTGGAGCTGACAGATCCCGCAACCGGGCAGGTTTTTGCACGTTACCGTGATGCCGGGGCCGAGGTCGTGGGTCGGGCTGCCACCGCGGCGAAGGCGGCGCAGAAGGAGTGGTACGCAAAGACCGCTTCGGAACGTGGCCGGATCCTGTTCGAGATTGGACGCCAGATCCGCGCCCATGCGGTTTTGTTGTCGGAGCTGGAGGCGCTCTCATCCGGGCGCCCGATCCGTGACACCGGCGGCGAACCGGCACGTATGGCGGAGATGTTCGAATATTATGCGGGCTGGTGTGACAAGATCACGGGCGACGTGATCCCGGTGCCCTCGACCCATTTGAACTACACGCGTCAGGAACCGCTTGGTGTGGTTGCCCAGATCACCCCCTGGAACGCGCCGCTGTTCACATGCTGCTGGCAGGTTGCGCCCGCGATCTGTGCTGGCAATGGCGTGGTGATCAAACCCTCGGAGCTGACACCGCTGACCTCGATCGTCGTTGGAATCCTGTGTGAAAAGGCCGGTGTGCCAAAGGGGCTGGTGAACGTGATCGCAGGCAACGGGCCAGGGTCCGGGCAGGCGATGATCGACAACCCGGAAACCGCATTGGTGGTGTTTGTGGGTTCGGCAGAGGCTGGCAGCCAGATCGCCGGAGCGGCAGCCAGACGGCTCATTCCGTCGGTGTTGGAACTGGGCGGGAAATCCGCAAACATCGTCTTTGGCGATGCTGACATCGACCGTGCGGTGGTCGGCGCGCAGGCCGCGATCTTTGCGTCATGCGGACAAAGCTGCGTTGCGGGATCGCGCCTTCTGGTGCATCGCTCGGTACAGGCCGAAGTGGTCGACAAGCTGGCCACGGCTGCTACGCGCATTCCGGTGGGCGTTCCGATGGACCCGCTCACCCAGGTTGGCCCCGTCAACAATCTGCGCCAATGGTCAAAGGTCGACAGCATGGTGCAGGAGGCGGTGGCGCAGGGCGCGCAGATCGCCAGCGGCGGTGCCAAACCCGAAGCGCTGGCGCAGAGCGGTGGATATTTTTACGCCCCAACCGTGCTGGATGCCGTCACCCCGTCGATGACCATCGCCAGCGAAGAGGTGTTCGGACCCGTGGTTTCCGTGCTGCCCTTCGACGACGAGGAAGAGGCGATCACCCTTGCCAATGCCACGCCCTACGGGCTTGCCGGGGCCGTCTGGACCCGTGATGTCGGACGCGCACATCGGGTGGCGGCAGAGGTCCGGGCCGGAACATTCTGGATCAACAGCTACAAGACGATCAACGTCATGTCGCCGTTTGGTGGTTTTGGCCGCTCCGGCTACGGCCGGTCGTCGGGGCGCGAGGCCTTGGCAGCCTACACGCAGACCAAATCGGTTTGGGTCGAAACGGCCGAAAATCCCGTGCAGGGGTTCGGCTACGCACCGGGCTGAGATCTACGGAATGGGGGCGGTGAGCACATTGGTCCCATTGCAAATCCCAATCGCCCTCGTCAGAAGGGCGCAAATGGAACCAACGGAAGGTAAAATCCATGCATATCAAGGACATCCTGTTTGACTGGCGGCTGCATCTGAGCGCCGTGGTCATCACCGTGATCGCCGAGGCGATCGGGGTTATCAAGGTGCCGATCGGGATCGGTGCGATCTTGTTGTTGCCGCTGCTTTATGCGTTTGTTCTGGGCCTGTTGATCAACCCCAATGTTGTGCGCAGCGCCAAAGTGTGGATCAAGGACCGGGACGTGAGTGCCGCTTCACCGATGATCGTCATCGCGATCATGCCCTTTATCGCAAAGTTTGGCACAATCATCGGCCCATCGATGTCGACCATCATCGACGCAGGCCCGGCGCTGATCCTGCAAGAGCTTGGCAATCTGGCGACCGTGGTGCTGGCCTTTCCTGTTGCGGTGCTTGTGCTGGGCATGGGGCGCGAGTCCATCGGCGCGTGTTTCTCCGTTGCGCGGGAGCCCAACATTGCAATCATCGCGGATAAATATGGCCTGAAGAGCCAGGAAGGTGCGGGCGTCATGGGCGTCTATGTCATCGGCACGCTCTTTGGCACGTTCATCTTTGCGATTCTGGCGTCGATCCTTGCGACGACCGGAATGTTCTCGATCGACGCACTGGCGATGGCATGTGGTATCGGCTCCGGGTCCATGATGGCCGCATGTTCTGGCGCCTTGGTGAGCGCGGTGCCCGAAATGAAGGATCAGATCCTTGCACTGGCCGGCGCCAGCAACGTGCTGACCTATGCAACAGGCATGTATCTGTGCGTCTTCGTGGCGCTTCCGGTGACGGAGAAACTCTATGACTGGCTGGGCCGCAAGGACGCACCGGCCTCGGCGGCAGGAGAATAATCATGAGCGATACGCAATCCTTCGAAGACCCAACCACCGAGGCAAAGCTGGGGCTGGGCACGCATGCGGCAGCTTTGATCGTCGTCAGCATTGTCGCGCTGGTCGGCAACACGGTGGCGACCGAGAACACCGTTCCGCAGGGGCTGCTCGGGCTGATCGTCCTCTGGGTGATCTGCATGGTCGGGCTGCTGCTGACCGAGTTTGTCCCGTTCAAACTGCCCTCCGTGGCGTGGATATCGCTCGTCGGTATCGTCGCCACCTTGCCCTGGACGCCGGGCAGCGCCTGGGTGCTGGACAAAGTCGGTCACGTGAACTTCCTGACCCTTGCAACGCCCTGTCTCGCCTACGCCGGTATCGCCATCGCCAAGCGCGAGATCGAGATCGCCAAGACATCGGGCTGGAAGATCGCCGTGGTTGCAGTGCTGGTCATGACCGGTACCTACGTCGGGTCCGCCATCGTGGCACAGATGTTCCTGTAAGAGGCAGCGCACAGCAAATGCTCTGAGCCAGATAGCTCCGTCCGACCTGATCGGGCGGAGCTTTTCGTTTTCAAAACGCGCTCACGGCTTTTGGGGGATGCTGTCATCTGCGGCCCGCGCCCGAGGGTCCCAAAGCCAGCACACACCGGCACGGGGAGAGAGGCTCTGAGGGAGCGCAAACTGAGGCCCATCAGAGAGGCAAAGAGCAGAGTGTAAAAAAGCCGCCATCCGGTGTCCGGTGGCGGCTTTCTTGGTTCAGAAATCCCAGTCTTCGTCCTCGGTCGCCTCGGCCTTGCCAATCACGTAGCTGGAGCCCGAGCCGGAGAAGAAGTCGTGGTTCTCGTCCGAGCCCGGAGACAGGGCCGCCATGATCGCGGGGTTCACGCGGCAGCTCTCATCGGGAAACAACGCCTCGAATCCGAGGTTCTGCAGCGCCTTGTTTGCATTGTAATGGAGGAAGTTCTTCACGTCCTCGGTCAGCCCCAACCCGTCATACAGCTGCTCGGTGTAGCGCGCTTCAATGTCATAAAGATCGAACAGCAGCGCGAAGGCGAAGTCCTTGATTTCCTTGCGCTCTGCCTCGCTCACCCGCTCCAGCCCGCGCTGGAACTTGTAGCCGATGTAATAGCCGTGGATCGCTTCGTCGCGAATGATCAGGCGGATCAGGTCCGCGGTATTGGTCAGACGCGCGCGGCTGGACCAGTGCATCGGCAGATAGAAGCCCGAATAGAACAGGAAACTCTCCAGGAACACGCTGGCGACCTTCTTGCGCAGCGGCGAGGCGGTGGCGTCATATTCATCAAGGATCAGCCGCGACTTGGCCTGCAGGTGCTCGTTCTCAGCCGACCAGCGGAAGGCTTCATCGACTTCTGTGGTCTGGCACAGGGTGGAAAACACAGAGGAGTAAGAGCGCGCATGCACCGCTTCCATGAAAGCGATGTTGCTCAGGACTGATTCCTCATGCGGAGTGATTGCATCCTGCATCAGGGTTGGCGCGCCAACCGCGTTCTGGATGGTGTCCAACAGGGTCAGGCCGGTGAAAACCCGGATGGTCAGGGTCTGCTCATCCGGGGTCAGCTGCGACCAGGACTGAATGTCATTGGACAGCGGCACCTTCTCCGGCAGCCAGAAGTTCACTGTCAGGCGGTTCCAGATCTCCAGATCCTTGTCGTCCTGCAGACGGTTCCAGTTGATCGCCTTGGGCACGGCACGGGGTTGGGTCATGTCTTTCATATACTCGATCTCAGCAGCTAGGGGCCGCGCCCCTTCATCTTTTTGAAAATACCTCGGGGGAGGCCACGCATGTGGCCGGGGGCAGAGCCCCCAATCCCAACCTCAGGTTACAGCGAACAGGACACGCAGCCCTCGACCTCGGTGCCTTCCAGCGCCTGCTGGCGCAGACGGATGTAGTAGATCGTCTTGATCCCTTTCTTCCACGCATAGATCTGCGCGCGGTTGATGTCTCGGGTCGAGGCTTCCGCGGGGAAGAACAGGGTCAGCGACAGCCCCTGATCGACGTGCTGCGTTGCCGCCGCATAGGTGTCGATGATCGCCTCGGGGCCGATGTCATAGGCATCGCGGTAATACTCAAGGTTCTCGTTGGTCATATAGGGCGCGGGATAGTAGACGCGGCCGATCTTGCCTTCCTTGCGGATCTCGATCTTGGCGGTGATCGGGTGGATCGAGGAGGTGGCATAGTTGATATAGCTGATCGACCCGGTGGGCGGCACCGCCTGCAGGTTGCGGTTGTAGAGCCCGTGCTCCTTCACCTTGTCGCACAGGACGGACCAGTCCTCGCGGCTCGGCACATTGATGCCGGCGCCCTCGAACAGTTCGCGCACGCGGTCGGTCTCCGGCAGCCAGTCCCGGTCGACGTATTTGGCAAAGAAGCTGCCATCGGCATAGGTCGAGTCCTCAAAGCCCTTGAACCGTGTGCCTTTTTCTTGCGCCAGCGCGTTGGAGGCACTGAGCGCGTGAAACAACACGGTGCAGAAGTAGATATTGGTGAAGTCGATACCCTCAGCCGAGCCGTAATGGATGCGCTCGCGGGCGAGGTAGCCATGCAGGTTCATCTGGCCAAGACCGATGGCATGGCCTTCGTCATTGCCCTTGCGGATCGAGGGAACACTATCGATGGCGGACATTTCCGACACCGCATTCAATGCCCGGATCGCGGTGCCCACGGTGCCCGCCAGATCGCCGCCATCCATGGCGCGGGCGATGTTCATGGAGCCGAGATTGCAGGAAATATCGGTGCCCATCTGCGCGTAGGAGAGGTCATCCGTGAACTCGGACGCGGTGTTCACTTGCAGGATCTCGGAGCAGAGGTTGGACATCGAAATCCGACCGGCGATCGGGTTGGCCGAATTCACCGTGTCCTCAAACATGATGTAGGGGTAGCCGGATTCGAACTGGATCTCGGCAATGGTCTGGAAGAAGGCGCGGGCGTTGATCTTCTTCTTGCGGATCTGCGGGTTGTCCACCATCTCGTGATATTTCTCGGTGACCGAGATTTCCGAGAAGGCTTTGCCATACACCTTTTCCACGTCGTGGGGCGAGAACAGATACATGTCCTCGTTCTTCTTGGCGAGCTGGAAGGTGATGTCGGGAATGACCACGCCAAGGCTCAGTGTCTTGATGCGGATCTTCTCATCGGCGTTCTCGCGCTTGGTGTCGAGGAAGCGCAGGATGTCCGGGTGGTGGGCGTTCAGATAGACCGCGCCTGCGCCCTGACGTGCGCCCAGCTGGTTGGCGTAGGAGAAACTGTCTTCCAGCAGTTTCATCACCGGGATCACCCCGGAAGACTGGTTCTCGATCCCCTTGATCGGGGCGCCATGCTCGCGAATGTTGGTCAGCATCAGGGCCACGCCACCGCCGCGTTTGCTGAGCTGCAGGGCGGAGTTGATGCCGCGCCCGATGCTTTCCATGTTGTCTTCCAGCCGCAACAGGAAGCAGGAGACGAACTCGCCCCGCGCCGTCTTGCCGGCATTCAGAAAGGTCGGCGTGGCAGGCTGGAACCGGCCGTCGATGATCTCGCCCATCAGCTGCATCGCCAGCGCAGCATCACCGCGCGCCAGCGTCAGCGCGTTCATCACCACCCGGTCTTCGTAGCGCTCCAGATAGCGCTGCCCGTCACGGGTCTTCAACGTGTAGGAGGTGTAGTATTTGAACGCCCCCAGAAAGCTCGGGAACCGGAATTTCTTGGCAAAGGCCGCGTCCCAGATCTGGTGGAGGAAACTGCGCTCGTATTGATCGAGCACAGCCGCTTCATAGAAGCCTTCCTTGACCAGATAGGACAGCTTTTCCTCCAGCGAATGAAAGAAAACGGTGTTCTGGTTCACATGCTGCAGGAAATATTGCCGTGCCGCCATGCGGTCGGCGTCAAACTGGATCTTCCCCTCATCATCATAGAGGTTCAGCATCGCGTTCAGGGCATGATAGTCGAGATCGGCGGTTACGCTTGCGTCAAGCATGTCTGGCTCTCCTGTGCTGCCCAGAACCGGGCAAGGCCCGCGCGGATGCGGGTAATGTCTGTTTCGGTTCCCGCCAGTTCAAAGCGGTAGAGAACGGGGACGCTGCACTTGCGTGCGATGACCTCACCGGCAAGGGCAAAGGTCGCACCAAAGTTGCGGTTGCCTCCCGCGATCACGCCCCGCAGGAAGGCGCGATTGCGTGTGTTGTTCAAAAGCCGAATGACCGGCTTGGGCACTGCGCCGCGCCCTTCGCCGTCGGCGAAGGTCGGAGACACCAGTACAAAAGGCGCGTCCAGCTCAGGCGGCGGCCCTGCCTGCGGCAGCCGCAGAGCCTCCAGCCCGAGGCGCTCCACCAATCGGGCCGTGTTGCCCGATCGTGAAGAGAAAAAGACGAGCCCGGCCATCCGATCAGCGCCGGATCAGGCCAGACGGCCGATCAGGTCGGGGCGAAACCCGGCCCAGTGCTCTTGGCCAGCGACAACCACAGGGGCCTGACGGTAACCAAGGCCCTGTACCATTTCCATTGCGGCAGCATCTTCGGTCAGATCGATCACGTCGAAAGAAATCCCCTTCGCCTCGAGTGCGCGGGTGGTGGCGGTGCATTGCACACAGGCGGGTTTGGAATAGACGGTGATGCTCATCGGCAAAGGGTCCCTCAGGTTTTGTCTGCTTGGACGAAAGGGGACACGGAACCCGGCGCCGAAACAGCACCGTGTCACGCGTCCGGGCCCTCCGCCGCGGTCGTCGTTGTCTGCTTTGGCAGGTCTCCTGGCTTCACGGCTCAAATGCCCAATCCCGCCTTCCCAATGCGTAGTGCGCATCAGTGGCCCAGGGTGGACTTGCCGCTTACAGTTGCGGGGGCAGCGTCGGTTTTTCACCGATTTCCCTCATTGCTTGCGAGTCGCCTCACAAGAACCAAAGCAACACGATATTGATGCAGATCCAGCAAATGGTCAATATATGGTGTATGGTTTCTTCAGGGAAGTTTTCCACAGAGGCATGTGGATAGCTGCGCGCTAGTCTTCTTGGTGCCGGTTTTGATCGTGTTGCGGGCGGCCGTCGAGCGCAGGAAGCCAGCTTTCACGCCGCTGCACCCAGAGTTCATACTCTGGCGCAAACATGTCCGGCTTATCCAAGGCGCCCAGATGCACTTCTATCTCATCGCCGCTTTTGGCAAAAACGGAGGATCCACATGTAGGGCAGAAGTACCGCTCCTGATAGTGGCGCAGATCACCGCTGACGGTCACGTTTTGCTGCAAAAATACTGCGGCGCAGTAAAAGACCGCACCGTGATGCTTGCGGCAGTCGAGACAGTGGCACATGCCAACGCGCAACGGCGGTCCGACTGCTGTGATCTGGACACTTCCACACAGGCAGCCCCCTGTCACCGTCGTCATCTTGCGCCTCCACATCTCGCGTCCACAAAAGTTTAGCATGTCGCGTCGGTGCGATGAAAGGCTCTCATGGTGACAGGTTCGCTGGCGGCGGGCCGACGGGCCGGGCGGTGTTCCGTCCGGGAAAGCTCGGAGAATGTCATTTATTGTGCCGCCAGTACATCAGACCGACGCTATCTGCGCCGTCGCACCTTGGCAGGGGCCGTAGGCAATCCCCTCCGGCGTTCTTGTCTCTTTGCCGACGGCATCCCTCATCGCGAGGGTCTGGGCGCTGGCAGGGATGCAGGCGGATGTCGTCATGCCCAAGGCTGCGCAATTCAGCGCATTTGAACCTCCGGAAGACCTCCATGTTCAATTTTGGTTTAGAGAAACTCGGTACTAGGATATGCTCGGTTAGATGTTGCCCCCGGCATACTGCGGTAGGTGCTCTCCTGCACAAAGGGACAAACGCGTGAAACGACTGCAAGTGAACGAACTCTATGCCATATTGGATGCTATAGGCATGGCGGTAATCGTTTTGGAAGTCGGTGACGACCAGATCCCCCGATATATAGCGATCAACAAACGGTCGCGGGAAATCGCACAGCTTCCCGAAAGCGGCTGGTTCGGGAAATCCGCTTTGGAGATATTTGGCGGCTCCACTGGTGCACGTGCCCTTGCAGTGCAGCAGAATGTGGTGCGGACGGCCAAGGCCACGACATATGAGATAAATTTGCCCGCCGTTCTGGGTACGCAGTATATTCGTAACACGATGACCCCGGTTTTTGACGAAGCGGGGAAGCTTACTCATCTGGTGGGGTCCGTCGAAGACATCACCTCTGAACGTGAACGCGATGTTGCTTTGGAACTAACGCGGATCGCCAAAGAGAAGGCGGAGCAAGCGAACAAGGCCAAGGAGAGATTTCTTGCCAATATGAGTCACGAAATCAGAACTCCAATGAATGGGATCCTGGGAATTTGTGAATTGCTGCAAGAAACAGATCTGGATCAGGAGCAGTCGCTCTTTGCGAATACAATTTTCAATTCTGCAAATGCGTTACTTAAGATCGTCAATGATGTTTTGGATTTTTCACAGATAAAATCTGAAAAAATCGAACTGCAGCCCGAATTGTTCTCACTTCGTAACTTAGTTGAAGACGTCGCAGTGCTCTTGTCGGCCAAGGCGGCATATAAGGGGTTGGACTTTCGGGTGAACTACCCCGAGGATGTGTCATCCATATTCTTCGGGGATGTCACCAAAGTTCGGCAAGTGTTGCTGAACCTGATAGGCAATGCGATCAAGTTCACCGATGAGGGATATGTTTCGATCACGATTTCCGAGACCCCGCAGGCACTGACATGCCCGCTTTGCGTTGAGGTTGCGGACACTGGATGCGGAATTGAAGAGCGCAAACTTCATAGCATATTCTCTGCCTTTGAGCAGGCGGATGGTTCGCCAAAAACGCGCGCGGAAGGCACGGGACTTGGGCTCGCGATTTCCAAAGCACTTGTCGAGCGCATGGGCGGCGATATCACGGTCAAATCGCAGTTTGGCGAAGGGTCTACCTTCACAGTTCGGCTTGATTTGACGCCTGGGTCTTTGAGTGACGACGGGGCTCTCGCGGAAGAGGAAGCGGCCTCACCCGCTCTGCTTGTAGCAAAGACAAACGCTGATCCGGTTGCCCTGGCAGAAGAGGCGCGGGAAGAGCTGCGCGGAATGAGGATACTCGTGGCTGAGGATAATAAGACAAATCAACTGGTCGTGGAGAAAATGTTGAGGGACTCCGGTGCGGACCTCCATTTTTCGGAAAATGGCGCCTTGGCATTCGAGGCCTATCTCGCTGGCCAATACGATTTGATACTGATGGACCTTTCAATGCCTGTCATGGGCGGCTTGGAAACCGTTCAAAAAATCAGACAGCATGAAGACGCAACCGGGCAAACGAAGAGCAAGATTATCGCTCTGACGGCAAACGCTCAGAAAAGCGATGTCAAAGCCTGTAGCGAGATTGGAATGAATGGCTTCTTGTCGAAGCCGTTTAGAAAGCACGAGTTGCTCGCCTGCCTTCATGCCTTGGCGCAAGATGCTACTCTGATGTCGTGAGTGTCAAAGAGGGGTTGGAGCCAGCGCGGCAGAGTATCCCCACGTCCGCCGCGCCTCGCTTGTTTGTCATTCGCACCATGAAGCTTGCGACAGACGCAAGCGACGCCGGATCCGCGTCGATCATCGTCCCCAAACGTTCGGGGTACATCTTGCCCCGTGATGTCGCGCGATTGCCGCAGGGACGGGACCGCGCGAGGATATAGACTGAGGTGTCTATACGGGCCTCAATGCGCTTTCCTGCGGGGCGGTAGGCTGATCGAAAACCAAATGCCAACGCGCTGTTCGGCGCTCCAAGCTCTGCCTCTGGGGCAGGGGCGGAGAAGATCTGCGGGTGGCTGAGGTGGCAGAATGCCCCGTGACGAGGGGCGCGCCTGAAGGCCGAGGGGGCGCAACATGTCAGGCGATGGTCTGTCAAATTTTAACGAATAGGCCAGCTCTCGAAAAGGCGCGAACTGCTTTGATTGTGGCAAAAGTGACAGATTCTCACCCATCAAGCCCTGATTTTATGAAGATATTACCCTCACATCAGGAGACAATCCGAGGGGATCGGCGCTGAATTCACTACAATTTGTTTTGAATTGCAGTACGTTAGGTTCAATTTGTCCAAATTGTTAACCTTTTCGCCTGTAATCGCTGGCATTTCTGCGATCCTTAACGCCATCTGACCTGAGGTGTTAAGGTATGTTAAGACTGACACAATCAATCCACGTTTTGGTCCAAGGCCAACAGGGGCCAGCCATATTCCAGCCGCACGCCTGAACGAGTGTGAAGAGGTGGGAAAATGGAGTGGAACAATGAGACTGATGCTTGCGATGCTCGCTGCATGCCTGTCTATCGGTGTGTCCGAATCTGCTATGGCAATCGAACGTCGGGCCAGCAGCCTGCCGGGATGGGAAGCCGTGGGGCGGCTGAATATAGCCGGTAAATACATGTGCACCGGTACACTTATTGCGTCAAACTTGGTGCTGACAGCGGCGCATTGCGTCTATGACGCACAGACCGGACGGCGGGTGAACCCGCGCGGCATCCGTTTTGAAGCCGGGCTTGATGGCACTCGGGTCAAGGCCGCGCGTTCGGTCAGCAAGGCGGTCGTGCACCCCGGTTATCGGTTCCGGGCTGGTGGAAATGCGCAACTGGGCAGTGATATCGCGGTTTTGCGGCTGTCCAACCCGATCAGTCGCAATGACATTCGCCCGTTCTCCATGTCCGCCCGTGCGGACCGCGGGGCAAACGTCGATGTCCTATCCTACAGCTACTCGAACGCCACACGGGCCAACAGAGAGCAGAACTGCCAAGTGCTGTCTCGTCGCACCCGAACCCTGGTGATGTCCTGCAAGGTCGATTTCGGCGCATCCGGCGCGCCGGTGCTGGAAATCCGACCGGGGCAGGCGCCCAAGATCGTGTCGGTCATTTCGTCCAAAGCAGCCATGGGGCACCGCCGGGTGTCGATCGGCACCGCTCTTGACCGCACGTTGCGGACAATGATGCAAAACGCGATCTGATCCTGCTCTCGGGTCCAACGCCACCACCGGATGCGATACGCCAGAATGGCTGTCTGCTCCGTCCGGATCTAGCGCGCACAGGACCAGCAGCTTGACGTGTTTCAGGTCACGTTGGTTACAAAGCTAAGACGATCAGGGCTCTCGAAACGCTTCACGTGATTTGTAGAGCGGTTTGAGCAAGTAGCTGAGGATGGTCTTGGAGCCGGTCTGCAGCTCCGCAGTTGCCCGCATCCCCGGACGAATTTCGATTTGCTGCTGACGCGCCGTGAGACTGGAGCGATCCACCTTTACGGTGACGCGGTAGTAGGGGGGAGCACGGGGATCGCGTTCATCCTCGAACGTATCCGCCGAGACGATATCGACTTTACCCCGCAGTGAACCATAGATGGTGTAGTCATAGGCCGTGAGCTTGATGGTCACATCCTGCCCGCGCTGCACATTGGCGATGTCCTCAGGCTTAACCCGCGCTTCCACGAACAGCTCTTCGCCGAGCGGAATGATTTCCAGAATCTCGTCGCCGGGGCGCACCACGCCACCGATCGTGGTCACGGCCAGACTGTTGACGATCCCCGCCATGGGCGATGTGATGACCGTTCGTTGCAGCTGATCCCGCGCCAGACGCTGTTCTTGTCGCAGGGAGGTCAGCTGACGCAGGGTGTCGGAGTATTCTTCCGCAAGCTCCAGCTCTGACTGCGTTCCAATCTCATCGAATTTCGCCTGCGCGTCGCTGACTTTCTTCTTGGCTTCATTGACTTCAAGCAGGGCGACGATCTTCTGCTCATGCAGGGACCGTAGGTTCGAGAGTTCGTTCTTCAGCTGCAGCAGGATCTCTTCGGCGCTGTTGCGGCGGCTGTCGAAATCGCCCTGTCGCGCCTTGAGCAATGCACGTTCCGAGGCGAGGATGGAGGGAGAGCGCTCGGCCAATGTTTCGGGGACATCGAACGAATAGGCGCGCTCGATCTCCGCCTCGAGCCGGTATTGCTTGATCTCCAGCGCGTCGATCTGGTCCTGCAGATCATCCGAGGCCGCGCGGAATTTGGTGTCCTGAAGCTTTGCCAGCACCTGACCGGCCTCAACGGTGTCACCCTGACGGACGTGGAGTTCTGCAAGGATGCCGCCTTCGAGGTTCTGCACGATCTGAGAGCGGGAGGAGGAGACAATCTGCCCGTCTGCGCGCACGATCTCGTCGACGGATGCAAACCCGGCCCAGGTCACGAACAGCACCAGCACCAGCGCCACCAGCTTGATGATGCGGCTGGCCCCATGCGTGCCTTCCAGAATATCCATGTCGGCTGCGATACTCATGACGCTTTGCTCCCGCCGTTCAGATGCGCCAGAACCTCGTCTCGCGGCCCGTCGACGACCATGCGCCCGGCCTGCAGGATCAGGGTGCGGTTGGTCAGGGACAGGATCGGCATGCGATGGGTTGCGATAATCGCGGTGCGATTGCCGAGCCAGCCGTCCAGCCGGCTCACCAGCGTCCGCTCCAGCGTCTGGTCAAGCGCCGCTGTGGGTTCGTCCAGCAAGACAACCGAAGGGTTCTGCAGGTGCAAGCGCGCCCAGCCCACGGCCTGACGTTGGCCGATGGACAGCCCCGCGCCACCGTCGCCGATTTGCAGGTCCAGACCGCGCGGGTGGGTCTGCACGAAGGGGGCGAGGCCCGCGAATTCCAGCGCTTCCATCACACGTTCATCGCTATGTGTCAGCAGGGACAGGTTCAGGTTGTCCCGCAACGTACCGGCAAAGAGCTTTACCTCCTGGCCGAGATACCCGATGTGGCGGCGCAGATCGCGTGGTTCGATCTGGCTCATGTCGGTGCCATCGATCATCACGCGGCCCCGTTCCGGAGTGTATAGACCGGCGAGCAGCTTCAGCAGTGTCGATTTACCCGAACCATTGACGCCCAAAATTGCAATGCGTTGGCCCGGCGTGGTGGCGACCGCGGGCACATCGACGGTTGGCGCGCCATCGGGATCGTAGCGAAACACGACCTCGCGCAGTTCAAACCGGCCTTCGATGGTTTCACGGCGCAGATAGGCACGGCCCTTTTCGCGCTCCTGCGGAGCGGTGGCGATCACGTCGAGCGCATCAAGCGCGGCGCGCACGTTGCTCCAGCGCGCCAGTGTGCCAGCGAATTGCGTCAGCGGCGCCAGCGTGCGGCTGGTCAGAATGCCGGTGGCAATGATGGTGCCGACGGTGAATTCGCCCGCAAACACCATATAGGTGCCGAGGATCACGGCGCAGATATAGGTGGCCTGCTGCACGCCCTGGCTCCAGTAGGTGAGGGCGCTGGACAGCTTGCGCTGCCCGTTGGAGGCTTGCGAGGACAGAAGGTTCAGCTCGTCCCAGAGCCGCAGGATGCGTTCCTCGCCGCGCTGGGTCTTGATGGTTTCCATCTCGCTGACCACTTCCTGCAGCAGCCGGCCGCTCTTGGCAGAGGCCCCCTGTGCCTGACGGGTCATCGCCAGCATTTTCTTCTGGATGAAGTAGCCGGGCAGCAGCATCAGCACGCCGCCGATGATGATCACATAGACCACCGGGCCGCCGATCGAGGCCACCAACAGCAGGAAGACGGCGATGAAGGGCACATCCGCCAGCGTCGACAGGGTGGAGGAGGTAAAGAACTCCCGCACCGAGGAAAAATCGCGCATCGCGGCAAACAGACCGGAGGGGGGCAGCGGGCTCTGGTCCATGCGCAGGCCGATGACGCGGCGCATCAGCTTGTGCTGCACCGCCATGTCGACCTGACGCCCAGCAGCATCGGTGATGCGGGCGCGGGCGAGCTTCAGCACACCTTCCATGGTGATCGCCATCAGGGCGCCGATCGCCAGCACCCAGAGTGTCGCCTGCGACTGATGCGGCACCACGCGGTCATAGACCTGCAGCGAGAACAACGCGACCGCAACGGCCAGCACATTGGCCACCAGAGAGCCGAGCATGATCTCCCCCATCTGGCGGCGATACTTCGGAAATTCACCCCAGAACCAATGCGAGGTATCCAGCTGCGGCGTGTGCCGCTGGGCCAGCTGCGAGAGCGTGGCACGGGTGGTCAGGATTTGGCCGGTAAAATAGGGCATGAAATCCTGCATCGGCACTTCGGCGCGATTGTCGGGGCAGGAGGTATCGTAAATCGTGACGCCTGCCTTGCCCTGCGACAGGACCAGAACCGGTTGCCCGCCCTGCATGATGGCGATGCCGGGCCAGTGGCGCGGCGTCGGGCGCTTCACCTGCTGCACGCGCGCCTTGAGGCCTGCGGTGATCAGCGCGCTCATCATCGCCTCGGGGCGCAGAGAGGCCGGCCCGCTGGTCTGCAGATGCTCGATCATATCCTGCGGGGCAAGCGTGCACCCGCGCAGTGCGGCAAGGCGGCACATCAGGTGCGCGCGTGCCTTCAGGCGGGCGTGATGGGCGGCTTCGTCGTCTTGGCTGCTGCTGGGAGCCACCGGCGTCGGTTCAACTGCTGCGACGACCTCATCCTGGTCTTTTGCTTCGGGTGCGTCCGTTTCAGGGGCGGAGGGGAGATTGGTCAGCGGTTGGTTCGCATCAAATACAGAACGCGCCGGTGCGGCAGCGGCGTCTGGTTGCGCAGCCGGGGGCGAGGGGCTGGCGGTTTTGTCGTCTTGGCCCGCGACTGGCGCGGGCGCTGTGACCGGCGAGATCATCGAGATCTTCACCGGTGCCTTTTTGCCTTTGTCGCTGCCTTTGCGTTGTTTGGAGGTCAGACCACCGGAGATCGATGACAGCTTCAGCCCACGTTTGGCGGGCTTTTGCGCAGGCTCATTCTGGCTATGGCTGTCTCGATCCGTCAAATCTTGTCCCCATCCGCCAACAGACCCAGTGACGCGGCGAGCGCGAGCTGGATCATCACAACTTCATATTTTGCGTCGATATAGGCCTGTTCCCGCTTCACCAGTTCTTCGTAGATCGGGATGACGTCCATCACCGGACGTTGCCCGGCCTCGAACTGTGCCTTGAACAGGTTGTAGGTTTCGCGGCTGGCGCGTGACAGCGACAGCGCCTCACGTTCCTGCCGGCGATAGGAGGCAAGGCGCTGGATCTCGCGGCTGTAGTCACGCCGCGCGTCCTCTTCTGCCTCACCGATGCGGCGCAGGGCCGCCTGTTTGGACGCCTCGACCGCCTTCAGCGCGGCCGGTGTCCCCAGACCAAGCGGTTCCGCAAGGTTCAGCAGCAACCCGCCGCCGCTGCCCTCACTGCCGACCTGACCTGAGGCCGACACCTGCGGCAGCAGCCCGGCGCGCTCCATCTTGGCTTGCTCGATGGTGCGGGTGGCTTCGGATTTCGCCTTGAGAACGCTGAGATAGCTGCTGCCATCGGGGGGCAGGCTGAGGTTCAAGCGCTGTGGCGAGGCCTCAAACGTGCGGCCTGTCATGGCCTCAAGCTCGGCGCGCGCGGTGCGGGCCGCATCATTTGCGGTGGCCATGCTGGACTGCACGCCGCTGATCTTGGATTGAACCACACTGAGGTCGGAGCGATCAGACACACCGCCGTTCACGCGCCCAACAACCACCCGTTCGAAATCGCGCATGGTGCGGATGGCGCGATGGGCATAGGCGGCCTTCTCGTCGCCGCGCAGCCCCGACACATAGAGCGACAGCGCGGTTTTGACCCGGTCGTTCATATCCGCAGAGAGGGTGACGGCGGCAACCTCCACATCGGCGGCGGCAAAGGCGCGTTCGGCCTTGCGACGTCCATTGTCGAAGAGCACTTGTTCCAACAGCATGCTGGCCACCATCTCGCCCAGATCATTGAGGCTGACGCTGGGGCGCAGGGAGGGGAGCCAGTTCTTGGATTTGGCCTCTGCCCGCAGCTTGGCGCTGATCAGTGCAGATTCCGACGCGCGTGCCGAGGCGGACAGGGACGCGCTTGCGACCGTGTCATAGCTGCTGCCGGGCTCCAGTAGCGACTGGCGCTGCATCAACGCTGTGATGACTTCGGACTGTGGTGCGTCTTCGGCCTGCGCAAAGTTGCTTTGCAGCGCCGTAGTGTCCTGATCTGCGGGGGTGAGGCCTGGAATTGGCAACCCACACGCCGTCAGGCTGCACAACAGTGCAACGGCAGAAATGCGTCTTGCCAGAGCCATAAAATTCCCTCGTGCCTCAGATGGTCCCGTGGTTGATCCACGGGTTATCGCTGTGTTGCCGCCACCCCGTGAACCTTCGCAAAGGGGAGGGGCGGCAACAGGCGTTTTTAGATAACGACGTTCACATCGTCTTCGACCAGCAGGCGGGTGTCGCCATCCCCGATCGTGTAGACATCGAAGGTCTCGCCATCCACGGTCTCGGTGCCGGCGGCGACGCCTCCGGTGAGGGTGACGGTATGAGAAGTTCCACCCTCACCAGGACCGACGTTGTCATCCCCGCGGACCACCAGAGTATCCGAGTTCGAGGACATGTTGTTGATCATCTCTTCGGTCAGCGTGACGTTGGCGCCGTTGCCGTTGTCCTCAAACACAAGGTCGAGCGTATCGATATTGTGCTCGCCAACCGAATTCAGCAGGTCGGAACTGACGGATTGCTGGTCGATCACCAGTACCGAAGATCTGTTGCCTGCGTCATCGGTGCCCTGAATGACCAGATTGGTGCCATCAGCGAGAGGTTGGTCCAGATCCAGCTGCACCTCGACGGCGGAGTTGATCTCGGTAAAGCCAGCCTCTGTCGCGTTGCCGCTGCCATCGAGCGAGAACAGCGAAAGATCATCATCTGTAGGGTTCAGATAGATGTCGGATATTTCGCCGCTACGGATCGTGACACCGTCGAAATCCGGGGTGTCGACATCTGTATCGATGCTGAAGTCTTGCGTGATGACTTCATCGTTGCCCGCGGGGTCTGTCGCTGTGATGGTCGCCGTCACATCACGGGATGCGGTGCCGAGGTCGTCACCATCAAGCGTGAGGCTCCAGTTGCCGTCGTCGTCCACGGAGGCCGGGTAGTCGGTGCCGTCGATTTCCACCGTGACGGTCGAGCCTTCTTCGACCGTACCTGCCAGCGTGAAGCCAGCGGCCAGCTCATCGGTGTTGACCACGTCATCCGCTGTTTGCAGCGTCTCGGAGCCGTAGTTCACCACCTCGGTATCCAGCGCAACTGTGTCGCTGTCGCTTTCGGTGTTGCCAAGCTCATCGCTGATCGAAGCGGTGACATCCAGGTTTCCGGTGCCCTCGGGAATGTCGCTGGCGGCAAAGTCATAGGACCAGTTGCCGTTCACGTCGGCCACAGTGGTGCCGGAGGCCGTCCCGAGCGTTACCGTGACGGTTTCACCGGCGGTTGCGGTGCCCGTGATGGTGACACCATCGGCACGCTCGTCGTGGTTGATGATGTCATCACCCTCGATCGGTGCTTCGTCGAGCTGCACAAACCCGGCATCGGTATCCACTTCGATGGTGGATGTCGCCGTTGCAGTGTTGCCGACCGCATCGGTGGATGTGACCGAGATATCGGCATCATATTCACCGTCGGGCAGGGATCCTGCCTCGTAGGTTACGGACCAAGTGCCATCCCCATTGGCGGTCGTGGTGCGAGTCACGCCCTCGACAGTGACCTCGACCGACGCGCCGGCTTCGGCGGTGCCGGTGATCGCGACGCCGGCGGCGGCTTCTGCGGCGGTGATGATATCGTCGCCCCCGGAGAGGCCGGTGTCGATGGTGACAGAGGTTTCGGTATCCACTTCCAGCACATCGGAGGAGGTGGTGCTGTTGCCGTGCGGGTCGGTGGTGACGATGGTGATGCCGGTCTCGTATTCACCAGTTGCGATTTCGCCCGGTGTGAATGTCACGGTCCAGGTGCCATCCTCCGCCACTGTTGTGGTCTGAGTGGCGCCTGCAATTTCCAGGCTCACGGTCGCCCCGGCCTCACCGGTGCCGGTGATCACCGTGCCGCTGGCCTGTTCGTCGCCGTCAACCACGTCGCCGACAGACTGGGTGCCTTCGGTGATGACGACGGTGGGAGGCTCGCTGTCGATGTCGATGGTGGGACCGTCGAGATCGTCGTAGGTGGTGCCATCGGGGGCCACAACATCCACGACCGTCTCATAAACGCCATCATCGGGAAGATCGTCGGTCGGGACATTCACAGACCAGGTGCCATCGTCATTGACGGTGGTGGTCACGACCACATCGCCGATGGTGACTTCCACGTCTGATCCGGTTTCGCCGGTGCCGGAAATGGTTACGCCGTCCGGGTCGCCTTCTGGCACGTCATAGGTGCCGTCTGCATCATTCACGGTCGGAATGATCGCGCCGGTGCCATCGTCGCCGCCACCGCCGCCGCCGTCCCCATCGCCGCCACCGCCTGCGCCTGCAATGACTGCGGCGCCAGCTGCTGCGGCGCCCAGGCCGCCGAGGCCGCCAAGCAGCGGTGCGGCAAGCGGTGCCACAACGGGTTCAATACGGTCAACGTCAAGAAAGACCATATCGTCGTAGGCGCTCCATTTCCCTGACAGATCAAGGGGTTCGTAGCTTGCGAACAACATTCCATCGGCCTTGTCCTCGAGGACAACTTCGATGAAATCACCTTCGTCGCTCAGGAACAGGTTCTTCGGACCAGTTGCGGCTGTGTTGTAGAAACCGTCCAGTTCCACGATGGTGCCGTCTGACAAGGTGATGTGCAGATCGTTCCCACGGCGGGCGTAGCTCTCAACATCAGTCGGGTCGAGGTTGAGCGAGATATCTTTCGCGCCAGTTGTGGAAATTACAGATGGAGACCCTTCTGCAGAGGTTCCATGCTGATTGGTGCCCGACGGATTGCGGGCAATAAATGCAACGGTGCTCATGCTAAACTGCTCACTTTATACTTTGCGCGTCGACGTAAAGGTCTCGCGCTGCCTGTTTCAGTTGCCTGTATGTGTCTGCCACGTGCCGTCTTTGCGGCTTTGTTGGGGCCAATATGCATTCCAATTTGCTGACCTGTCCAGACCAAGATTAGGTGACTTCGCCCTGTTTGCCTGCCTAGCGTGCCTCAAATACCTCACTTTTTTGGCCGGGCGGGCCGGTTCATACTCATGTCTGCAGCAATGGTACGAAAAATGGTTAATATCCCATTAACCAACATTGAGATGGCGCCGGAGTCTGGTGTTTTGCGCAGTCTGAGAGGGTGCGAGCCGGAGCGATGCTGGCGATTTCTGGCCGCTTTGCTCCCGGTTTTGACAGGATCTGTCGCCGAGTTGTGATGCAAAGTTACGGACCATTTCACGAGTGTTAATAGAAAATATACCAAACTTCGTTATGATGAATGGCATATCTAGTGTATGATATAGGTAAATAAATCCGACGCTGTAGCCCTTGGCCCAGACGGAAACCCCTCTACAGTCATATGTATGGAGGGACGCCTGGCCAAGATCACGGTCAAGAGCGCCGAGCAGACTCAAAATAACAACGATAAACGCGGACACCTCAACGGCCCTCGTCAGGCCACTCTGTTCGCGTGCGATCCCGAAGCCCAGGAGGACGGGTAACGACGTTAACCAGGAGGCGAGACCCCGATGAATAAAGTTGCAGAGCTTTTTGCAGAGGCCTATGGCCAGACGCGCGAGCAGGAAATGTCTTTGCAGGACTATCTCACGGCCTGTCGCGACGACCCCAGCATGTACGCCAATGTGGCGGAACGCATGCTGAAGGCGATCGGCGAAGAGGAACTGGTTGACACCTCAAAGGACTCCCGACTGGGGCCGATCTTCCAGAACCGGACGATCAAACGCTACGCCGCCTTCAAAGATTTCTACGGCATGGAGGACACGGTCGAACGGATCGTGGGTTATTTCCGCCATGCGGCCCAGGGTCTGGAGGAGCGCAAGCAGATCCTCTATCTGCTGGGACCGGTCGGCGGCGGCAAGTCATCGCTGGCGGAGCGGCTGAAGCGGCTGGTCGAGGATGAGCCGATCTATGTACTGAAGGCGGGCGATGACATCTCGCCGATCTTCGAAAGCCCGCTGGGTCTGTTTGATCCGCTGCGCATGGGGCCGATCCTGCAAGAGGAATACGGCATTGCCACCCATCGGCTGCCGGGGCTGATGTCGCCCTGGGCGGTCCAGCGGTTGGATGAATTCGAAGGCGATATCAACAAGTTCTCGGTGGTGAAGCTGCACCCCTCCCGCCTGCGCCGCATCTGTGTCGCCAAGGTGGAACCGGGCGACGAGAACAACCAGGACATCTCCACCCTCGTCGGCAAGGTCGACATCCGCCAGCTGGAACACTTCAGCCAGGACAACCCCGACGCCTACAGTTTCTCTGGGGGTCTCAATCGGGCCACCCAGGGGGTGCTGGAATTCGTCGAGATGTTCAAGGCGCCGATCAAGATGCTGCATCCCCTGCTGACTGCAACGCAGGAGGGCAACTACATGGGGACCGAGAGCTTCGGCGCGATCCCCTTCAATGGGCTGATCCTGGCGCATTCGAACGAGAGCGAATGGCAGACCTTCAAGAACAACAAGAACAACGAGGCCTTCATCGACCGGGTGTCGATCGTAAAAGTGCCCTATTGCCTGCGGGTCTCGGACGAGGCGCAAATCTATGAAAAGCTGATAGAATTTTCGGAACTGCGCGAGGCGCCCTGCGCACCGGAGACGCTGAAAATCCTCAGCCGCTTTTCGGTGCTGACCCGGCTGAAGCCGCATGAAAACTCCAACCTGTACTCCAAGATGCGGGTCTATGATGGTGAGAGCCTGAAGGACACCGATCCCAAGGCCAAGACGGTGCAGGAATACCAGGACCGCGCCGGCGTTGACGAGGGCATGAACGGGGTCTCCACCCGCTTTGCCTTCAAGGTGCTGTCCTCGGTGTTCAACTACGACACCAAGGAGGTCGCCGCCGATCCCGTCCACCTGATGTATGTGCTCGAAGGTATGATAAAGCGCGAGCAATTCCCGCAAGAGGTCGAACAGAAGTATCTGGAGTTCATCAAGACCGAACTGGCACCGCGCTACGAGGAGTTCATCGGCAACGAGATCCAGAAGGCCTATCTGGAGAGCTATACCGAATACGGTCAGAACGTCTTTGACCGCTATATTTCCTACGCCGATGCCTGGATCGAAGAGCAGGACTACAAGGACCCCGATACCGGTCAGCTCTATGACCGCGAGGTGCTGGACGCGGAGCTGTCGAAGATCGAGAAACCAGTCGGCATCGCCAACCCGAAGGATTTCCGCAACGAGGTGGTCAAGTTTGCCCTGCGACATCGGGCCAACACCGGCTCGAACCCGGCGTGGAACTCCTACGAGAAACTGCGCGACGTGATCGAAAAGCACATGTTCTCACAGGTGGAAGAGCTGCTGCCAGTGATCTCCTTCGGGTCCAAAAAAGACAGCCAAACCGAAGGCAAACACCAGGAGTTCGTCGAACGCATGCGCGAGCATGGCTACACCGACAGGCAGGTCCGACGCCTCGTCGAATGGTACATGCGAGTGAACAAGGCGGGCTAACAGGCGGGAGGTGTCTATATGCACCACTTCATCGACAGGCGCGCAAATCCAAAGGGCAAAAGCTTGGGGAACCGGCAACGGTTCCTCAGACGCGCGCGCGAGAATATCAAGGAACGCGTCGACCGTTCGGTGCGGGAAAAATCCATCGGCAAGGGCGAGAGCGTTCCGGAAAACGGCGAGAAAATCACCATTCCTGCCAAGGGGTTGAAGGAGCCGCGGCTCTATCACGGTCCCGGTGGCAATCGCCGCCATGTATTGCCCGGCAACAAGGAGTTTGTGGTCGGCGACACCATCGACCGACCACAGGGCGGCGCCGGTCAAGGCGGGCGCAAGGCCTCCGAGGACGGCGAGGGGGACGACGAGTTTTCCTTCACCCTGACGCGGGACGAATACCTTGAAATCCTGTTCGACGGGCTGGAACTGCCGGATCTGGTGGAAAAGGCCACGGTGGAGACCGAAACCATCGGCACTCGCCGCGCCGGGCTGACCACCGCGGGCACCCCCAACAACCTCAATCTGGTGCGCACCATGCGCAACTCCTTGGGGCGCCGCATAGCGCTGCAGCGCCCGTCCACCAAGTCCCAGCGCGATCTGGAGGCGCAGGTGGCCGAGTTGGAGGAGCTGGACGCACGCTCGCCCAGCCAGGAGGATCTGCTGGCAGAGCTGAAGCTCAAGCTCGACGGCATCCGGCGCAAACGCCGGGTGGTGGGTTACATCGACCCGCTGGATCTGCGCTACGATACCTTCGTGCCGGAAAAGATCCGCAACTCCCGCGCCGTGGTCTTCTGCCTGATGGATGTTTCGGGTTCGATGCAGGAACGCGAAAAGGACCTGGCCAAACGGTTCTTCCTGTTGCTGCATCTGTTCCTGACGCGCGGGTATGAGCACACAGAGATCGTCTTTGTGCGCCACACCCATTACGCGCAGGAGGTCGATGAGGAGACGTTCTTTTATGCGCGTGAGACCGGCGGCACCATCGTCTCCACCGCGCTGGAGAAGATGAAGGAGATCATCGACGAACGCTATCCGCCGGACGAGTGGAACATCTACGGCGCCCAGGCCTCGGACGGGGAGAATTTCGGCAATGACTCCGTGCGTTGCCGCAAGATCCTGACCGAGCAACTGCTGCCGGTCTGCCAATTCTACGCCTATGTGGAGATCGTCGAGGAGTCAGCGCAGATGCTGTTGGACAACAACGAGGCGGGCGAGGACCTCTGGCAGAACTACCGGCAGGTCAAGGGGGAGGTCGCCCATTTCGAGATGCAGCGCGTCTCCGAACCCGGTCACATCTATCCGATCTTCCGGGAGTTCTTCCTGCCCAAGGTGAAAGGCTGATCCACATGCAGACTGCAAAATCCACCGCCACACCGCTTTTCACCGGGCCGGAGTGGACGTTCGAGTTGTTGGAAAAAGCCCGCGACGCCATCGAGAAGATCGCGCTCGAGGATCTGGGACTGGACGTCTACCCGAACCAGATCGAGATCATCTCGGCCGAGCAGATGCTGGATGCCTATTCCTGCGTCGGCCTGCCGTTGATGTATCACCACTGGTCCTTCGGCAAGCATTTCGCCCGTGACGAGGCGCTCTATCGCACCGGGCGGCAGGGGCTGGCCTATGAGATCGTCATCAACTCCAATCCCTGCATCAGCTACAACATGGAAGAAAACACCATGGCGATGCAGACGCTGGTGATGGCGCATGCGGCCTTTGGGCATAACCACTTCTTCAAGAACAATTATCTGTTCCAGCAATGGACCGATGCGGATGGCATCCAGGATTACCTGGCCTTTGCCAAGAACTACATTGCCGCCTGCGAGGAGCGGTATGGCTACGATGCGGTCGAGGAAATACTGGACGCGGCCCACGCGCTGCAATCTCAGGGCGTGTTCCGATACGGTCGCCCGCCCAAGCCCACAATCGAGGAACGTCGCGCGATGCAGCAATTGCGCGAGGCCTATGAGAAGGGGCAAAGCGCGCTTGATATCTGGACGGATGCGACACTGGGGCTGAAACGTGACGTGGAGGCGCCGGACGAGGATCTGGATCACAGCGAGCGGCGCAAGCGGATGAACCTGCCGCAGGAAAACATCCTCTACTTCCTTGAAAAACACAGCCCCGTTCTGGAGCCCTGGCAACGTGAGATTCTGCGCATCGTGCGGATGCTGGCGCAGTATTTCTACCCGCAGAAGCAGACCAAGGTGATGAATGAGGGCTGTGCGACGTTCGTGCATTACTACATCGTCAACAAGCTCTATGATCAGGGGCTGATCACCCAAGGCGCGCTGATGGAGATCATGCACAGCCACACCAATGTGGTGATGCAGCCGGAATATGACGACCCGCGCTACTCCGGCATCAACCCTTATGCGCTGGGCTTTGCGATGATGCAGGACATTCGCCGCATCTGCGAGGACCCCACGGATGAGGATCGAGAGTGGTTTCCGGACATTGCCGGTGATCCGGACTGGCGCAGTGTGCTGCGCAATGCCTGGTCGAACTACCGGGACGAAAGCTTCATCCAGCAATTCCTGTCGCCGCATCTCATGCGCAAGTTCAAGCTGTTCACCCTGACCGATGATGAAACCCATCCGCAGCTGGTGATTAGCCAGATCCACAATCGTGCAGGGTACAAGACGATCCGCCGCGATCTCGCCAAGCAATATGACCTTGCCTACATTGAGCCGGATATCCAGGTGAGCGATGCGGATCTGAAGGGCGACAGAACGCTGAAGCTGACCCATA
Source organism: Tritonibacter sp. SIMBA_163 (assembly GCF_046535935.1). Lineage (NCBI taxonomy): Bacteria > Pseudomonadati > Pseudomonadota > Alphaproteobacteria > Rhodobacterales > Paracoccaceae > Tritonibacter > Tritonibacter sp. SIMBA_163. The sequence continues at coordinate 7,303 of NZ_JAWJBP010000014.1, read as the reverse complement.
CAGTGCGCGAGAATATCCAACTGGCCGAGGACGGTCGGGACGAGGTTCTGAAACACCTGCGGCGGCTTTGGGGGTATGATGTGACACTCTCAACCGTCACGACGGCGAGTGGCTGACGATTGGACGGGCGCCTTGGGCGCGCACAGGCAGATCACAGATCTGGACGGGGGCTGACTTCAAGACGCTCCATGCCCCGAAGACCTAAAAAACGCGGGCCCCGCCAGAGGTCCGCGTTTTGTCATTTTACACCAGAAGGTCGGGCGATCAGAATTCCACCACCGCCCGGATGGACTTGCCTTCGTGCATCAGCTCGAAGCCTTCGTTGATCTGGTCCAGCGTCAGCTTGTGGGTGATCATCGGGTCGATCTCGATCTTGCCGTCCATGTACCAATCCACGATCTTCGGCACGTCTGTGCGACCGGCTGCGCCGCCAAAGGCGGTGCCGCGCCAGGACCGGCCGGTGACCAGCTGGAACGGACGGGTCGAGATCTCGGCTCCGGCAGGGGCGACGCCGATGATGATGCTCTCGCCCCAGCCCTTGTGCGCGGCCTCCAGCGCGGTGCGCATGACGTTGACGTTGCCTGTGGCGTCGAAGGTGTAGTCGGCACCGCCGCCGGTCAGCTCGACCAGATGCGCCACCAGATCGCCGCTCACCTCGGAGGGGTTCACAAAATCGGTCATGCCGAATTTCTCTGCCATCTCGACTTTGCCGGGGTTGAGGTCGACGCCGACAATCTGATCCGCACCGGCCAGGCGCAGGCCCTGGATCACGTTGAGGCCGATGCCACCAAGGCCGAACACGATGGCGGTGGAGCCGATTTCCACCTTGGCGGTGTTGATGACTGCACCAATGCCTGTGGTGACGCCGCAACCGATGTAGCAGACCTTGTCAAAGGGCGCGTCATTCCGGATTTTCGCCAGCGCGATTTCCGGCACCACAGTGTGGTTGGCGAAGGTCGAGCAGCCCATGTAGTGGTGGATCGGCGTGCCGTCCTCCAGCGAAAAGCGGGTGGTGCCGTCGGGCAAGAGACCCTGACCTTGGGTAGAGCGGATCGCCTGACACAGGTTGGTCTTGGGGTTGAGGCAGTAGTCACACTCGCGGCATTCGGGGGTATAGAGCGGGATCACGTGGTCGCCGGGCTTCAGGCTTTTGACGCCTTCGCCCACTTCGATCACCACACCGGCGCCCTCATGGCCGAGGATCGCCGGGAAGATGCCTTCGGGGTCATCGCCGGAGCGGGTGAATTCATCCGTGTGGCACAGGCCGGTGGCCTTGATCTCCACCAGAACCTCGCCCGCCTTGGGGCCTTCGAGGTTCACATCCATGATTTCGAGCGGTTTGCCGGGGGCGAGGGCAACTGCGGCGCGGGTTTTGATCATCACTTTGTCCTTCTTTTCAGACTTTTCAGACCGTTACGCCTGTATGGCGAGGCCCGCAAGGGCAGGCGGTTCGCAAAGGGTATCGGCGCGGGGACCGCAAGAGCGGCCGTGTTCTTCGGGGCCATCGGGACCAGCACATGCCATCTCAGGGGTACATCACGCCACGGGGCGCGCGCAACTGCCGAAAGCCCGTGCCGCAGATCGCAAGGCGTCTCCTCCGTCTATAGCGGTGACATGAGGGCGGGAAGGCGCTCAAAACCGACGGAAGCGTTCTTTCCTGCGTCACTGGGCACTGCTTTGCTCAAGTTTCCGTGGATTGGCTTGAGATTGCCGCCCGTCAGGTCCATCTTGTGACAAACCAGCAGCCCTCTTTCGGAGGGGCAGGACGGGACTTTGGGAGGCGGAAAGACATGAATATCGGCGATGTTGCGGCCAGGTCGGGACTTCCGGCCAAGACGATCCGCTACTACGAGGACATCGGCCTGATCCGCCCCAACCGCAGCGCCAATGGCTATCGCTGTTTTGAAGAGCGCGACCTGCACAAGCTGGCCTTTCTCGGGCGTGCGCGGGCATTGGGGTTCTCGATCGAAGATTGTCGGATGCTTCTGGGGCTCTATGAGGACGACAGCCGCGCCAGCGCGGATGTGAAGCAGCTTGCGCAGGCGCATCTGACCAAGATTGAAGCGAAGATCGCCGATCTGGAAGCGATGCGCGCCACGCTGAGCGAGCTGATCACCTGCTGTGCGGGGGACAACCGCCCCGACTGCCCGATTCTAAAGGACCTTTCCGGCAGCTGCGAAGACGTGGGCTGACACGTCTTTTCAGCTGTTCTGCACATCCCGACCGTTTGAGATTGCGAAGGGGAGGCTCCCGCCCGTTGAAGACGCGCGCTGCGCGCATCTCCGCCCGTTGGGCCGGGCGCCGCGCCCATAGGGGCGCGGCGCGGTCCCGCAAAATCGACGCCTTTGGTGGCTTCGCTGCGGGCAGGATCAGAGCTGCGCGGGCCAGATCGGGTTTGACCAGGCCCGTTTGCCCGCCGCGTCAATGACTGTCACGCGCAGCCAGGGGCTGTGCGTCATTCGGCCAAGCGCGATGGTGGCATCGGTCAGGCTGTCTCCGCTGACCACGTCAGACGCGTTATTATGCGCTTGCACGATCACCTGCGATGCGGCGGAGCAGGACACGCGCACGCGATCCCCTTCATACCAAATGCCGCGGATCTCCGGTCCTTGCGAGGAGTAGAACTGTCCGGATTTAAGCGCAGTCAGAAGATCACCCGGTGTGTTGGCCTTTGCCTTGACCATCACCCAACCGCCAAAGGCGTCCGGCCCCTTGAAGTGGGAGTCATCGGTTGCGATCAGCGAGAGTGCGCGCCCCTCGGACAGCAGCAGGTCCAGGATCGGCATGCCGGTGCCGCGATCCGCAAGGGTATGGGAGCCATGGTTGTAGACTTCCACCGCATGCGCGGCCTTGATGCTGCGTGCGTCCTCTTCGGTCAGGCCTGACCACTGCGGGTGGGCGATGGCGACAAATGCTCCCGCCTGGCGAGCCCGTTCGGCGATTTCCGGTCCACTTTCCTGATCTGCAACCGGGCGGAAGTCGGGGGAGTTGGAGGGGGCGAAATCTGCGGGCACGCCAACGGCGAGCAGATGCCACAATTCGCCGTTTTGCTGCGCTCCGGAGTGCATCTCGATCCCCAGGAGGGTGGTGAACTCATCGTCGCGAAAGGCGCTTGTATCAGTGATCGGATAGCCCCATCGCCCGACGAAGTGGTCGGTGAGCGAGATGAAGTCATAGCCTTGCGCCTTGTATCGCCGGCAGACCTCGGCGGGGGGCAGGGCGCCGTCCGACATGTCTGAATGCGTGTGCAGGTTGCCACGGAAGAAGGAACCGGGGGCATCAAAGGGTGCTAGGAGCATGATTGGGCTCATTTGATAGGAACAATGTTCGGCTGCCCTAGCGTGGTTCTGCAACAGCCGTGTGACCGTGCGTCCGCAGAGGTGCTCCCGCAGGACAGCGGCGCGTTCTATGTCGCAGGGAAGGAGGCTGGTCGTTGAGGGGCCTCAGGCGCTTGGACGCCGAGAGCAGAGGGTGGTGCAGTCTTGAGGTGGCAGGCTCGTATTCAGGTGCTGTTGGCGGCGGCAAGGCGGTTGAGGGACAGGGACGCTCAATTCCATCTGCACAGCCGCAATATCCGGCCCGCGATTAATTTCTCTGTCGGAGTGGACCGTGGAACTGGGGGCGGTGTAGTTGGATTGCAATATCTCTGAATTAGAGTGGCGATAATATAGGTTTTCAGAGGGTCGCCCCGACCATCTTTGGATCAATCAACATCGACAGAGGCGTAGAGTGCGTCAATGCTGTGGCGCTCGCAAGAGCCAATTCCTCATTGTTCGCGGGGTCTTGTGGGCTGTGCTGCAATATACCGCCTTGGTTGTGCGTCATGCGGTCGCCCCAGTGCTTGTGCACAAAAGCCGCGATGTGATTTGCCGTGCGGCGGTCATCGAGGGGCGATTCTGTCATGGCTTTGGTCTTGGCGATGGGGAATGGCACCAAAATCCTGCGTCAACGCGTACGTCTTGAGCAACAATGCAGTGATCTGCTGCCCTAACCTAGATTGGCGCTTCGTCGCATTGGCGGGCCTGAGGCTACTCATGTTAGTCTTGGTTAATTTGGCGCGTTTGTTCGCGTGGGAAGCTTAAACTGTCATTAGCATGTCAAATGACATGTTTTGCAAGCACTTAATGCCCGGTGTTAATTTTTTGAGTATTGCAAAGTTTGAATTTTAAAAACTACCTATGGTTGCTTTTGATTGTTTTGTTAACATTCAAAATCCATCATTAATCATTCCTTAATGCATTGAAGTTGCTTGGGTTTGTTTGTTGGATTTTTTTGTTTGTTGATTCCGCGTTTTGCTGCTTTAATGGTGGAAGTGAAGTTGTTGCCACAAGATTTTTTTTGCGTTTTTGAGGTGGTGGCATGGTTAACTTGTATGGTGAGGGTATTCGATGGATTTAGTGTTGAAGGTGCGTCAGTATGGAGCATTTGGTGTTTATAAACCTGATGGCGAGCCTATTCAGCTGGGCGCGAAGCATCAGGCGCTGCTGGCGCTTCTGATTACCGCCGAGGAAGGGGTGCGGACCCGAGCCTTCCTTGAACACACCCTGTGGAGTTTTGCCCAGCCGGAGCAGGCCAAGGCAAGTTTGCGCACCGCCTTATCGACCTTGCGAAAGCATATCGGCCCCTCGGCCTCCGCTGCATTGATGGCAAACAGAGAGCGCGTCACCTTGGATCTCCGTATGATCGAAGTCGAGGCGGACACCACGCGCGGCGCCTTCATGGAAGGCTTCGAACTGCCGCATGAACATGTGTTTGCCGAATGGCTCTCGGAAATGCGTTCGCAAACCGCCAGTGCCGCGCCGGCGCCGCTTGATCCGCCCTGGGCGCCGAGGGACCGCAGCCGCGTGGTTCTGGATGAGTTGTTGCCCTCGATCGCTGTGCTGCCCTTTGTTCAACGCTCGCCCGGTGGGTCAACCGCGCCGCTTGGTGCAATCCTGTCTGAGGAGTTGTCGAGACAGCTGTCGCGGAGCCAAGCCTTCTCCGTAACGTCTTACATGGCATCGCGGCAATTCAGCCTCGATGATGTACGACCGGCCGAAGTGTCCTCCGTTGCGGGGGTGAGTTATCTGGTGTCCGGTTCCGTATTCATCAACGGACATGATTTTATTGCCCAGATTGACCTGCATGACTCGCATCGGGAAAAGGTGATCTGGTCGCGTGAGTTTCGCGGCACGCTCTCCGATCTTTTGATGGGTCAGAGCGGCCCGCTGCGCGACGCCACCAGCCAGATCGGACAAACCGTTGTGGGCGAGGCCGTGCGTCTGGTCAGCTTCCGCCCGCTCTCCAATCTGGCAAATCACACGCTGCTGATGGCGTCGATCGTGATGATGCAGAGCAAACATGTCGATCAGTTTGAGAAGTCCAACGAGATCCTCGATACGCTGATGGAGCGTGAAATGCACCATCCTGTGGTGCTGACCTGGGCCGGGATCTGGCAGGTCATGCGCGTGCAGAAGGGGCTGTCCGCGGATCGTAGGAAAAGCACGTTGATGGCGGAAAACCTTGCCAACGCCGCCCTGGCGCAAGATCCGGCATTTTCCCTTGCACATACGTTGAAGGGGATGATCTCCAGCTACCTGACGTTCGAGTTCGACAGTGCGCAGTATTCCTACGACAAAGCGTTGCAGGACAATCCAAATGAGGCGCTGGCGCTCTTGCTGAAAGGGGCGACGCGGGCGATGCAAAACCATCCCGACGAGGGCATGCGCCTCACCGAGGCGGCGCGCAAACTGACTCCACTGGGGCCGCAGCGCTACTACTTTGACTCGCTGGCCGCCTCGGTGAGCCTGGCTGCGCGGGACTACGATCGGGCGATCGAGTTGGCGGATCAGTCTCTGCAGGAAAATGACAGCTATCCCTCGACGTTGCGCACGAAGGCCATCGCGCTGCAAATGTCGGGGCGGGGCGACGAAGCCCGCGATGTTGTCGAGTCCCTGATGCGGGTGACCCCGGATTTCAGTCTGTCCCGTTACATGCAAGAACACGCCGCCGCCTTTACGCCGTCTGGGCCGGATTGGGCCAGCGCGTTGCGCGAGGCGGGTGTGCCGGAGTAGTTCAGTCTCGGCTGGATGCCACAACCAGCCACTGCAATTTAGGGGGAGCCTACGGGCTCTCTTTCTTATGAGCAGAGCGCTCTCGGGCGCAGTGAGGTTCGGGTCGTTTGCCCTCGGATAGTACGCTGTTTTATTTCAGAAATTTGATGAAATTTCGCGCGTCGGGACTTTTTTGTGAAAAACCACTTGCAGCCCTCCGAAACTCTCATTAGAAGGCCCCACACAGACAGTGTTGGGATGTAGCCAAGTGGTAAGGCAACTGTTTTTGGTACAGTGTACCGTAGGTTCGAATCCTACCATCCCAGCCACCAACTCCTGAACATCGCAATAAGACCGTTGTCGAGAGCCGGTGACGGGAATGCCCCCTTTTAGTGCCCCAGCTGGGTCGCACCGGGAGCGTGAGCTTTCCCCTTCCTTTCTGAACTAACGACACCCCCTCCAGGTTACCTCAGTTAGCGGGGCTCTATGGGGAGGGGGAATAGGTATAAGTAATGAATAGAAACCGGAGGATAGACGGACCTGAGTTACCCAGTTCCTCCCCCCCCAGAAGAAGAGAGAGGAGAAGGAAGGTAAGCGATGGGAAACATTGAGGACCCTTGGCATTCCCGCCCCATAGACGTCCACCGCTGGTCAGACCACCCGGAAGTCGCTGGCCTCTGCGACCGGATCTGGGACGAGTAAAGACAATGGCGAGAGCTACTCTTCTCGAATGCCCATATGCGCGGTAGCTGACGTTAAAAACTGGTCGAGATCAAATTCACCGTGACTAGTGTGGGTGTCCGTAAGCGAATGAAGAAGCTTGCCCGGCTCGTCCCATTGATTGACGTCCCTCTTGTGCGTACGGAATTCATAAAACCGATTGCCGATGAAGGTTAGAGCCTGCTCCCACGTCACCTGAGCTGCGCCGGGATGGCTTGCCTCAAGGTCGGAATTGAGGTCGCGACCTAAGGCAATCAAGCGCACTCTTATCGGAGGTGCATCACCAATAAATTCACCTGTCTTGTAGACCTCTGCAGCCACGTTGCGGATCTCATCCAGCGGCACGCATCCGATTGCGGCAAGCACCCTTTGAAGATTGCCTCGGTCTGGGTTAGACTAAGGGCCGTTCAGCGTACACGGCATGTTCGTCTTCACCTCAACGATGGCTACATCGATGATTTGGTCGGATAGGGGCTCTGTTGCACAAATCCCTTGAGGGATTCATCTCGTGAAACCAGCGTGGTAGCTGGGCTGCATGAGCAGACCGACAC
>NZ_JAWJBP010000013.1:0-102542 GCF_046535935.1 Tritonibacter sp. SIMBA_163 | reverse complement strand
CGACAGGCTGGCCGCATTTGCAATCGTCACCGCCGCATCGCCCAGGGTCGCGCCAGATTGCAGATCCAGCGCCACCGTGCCCGCGTCAATCGACAGGGTCGCGCCCGCGCCGCTTGTCACATTCCCCGACGCCAGCGTCAGAACACCGGAGCTTGCCGCGAGCGACAAATCGCCGTCCAGCGCCAGATCACCGGTCAGCTGTGTCGTGCCGTCGCTGCTGATCTGCGCACTCACCCCCGTCGCAACCGAGAGGTCATTACTCAGCACCGCAACATCCGCGAGGCTCAGCACAGGTGCCGCATTCGCCACGCCTGCATCCGCCACAAAGGCAATGCCGCCAGACGACAGCGTGGTCGTTTGCGTCAGCCCAAGCGTGCCATGGGCGATCTCCAACCTACCGCCAAAGCCGCTGAGGTCGCCGCTCAGGATCAAGGCGTCGCCAGAGGTTTCCGTGCGCAGCACCGACACCGCGTTGCCGGTCAGCGCGCCGGAATAGGCAAAGCCCTCACCCGCCACGCCAGAGCCGACAGCCAGCGTATGGTCCGCAAGCGCAACTGTTCCGCCGCCCGCGAGCGTCGCAATCGTCTCGTCGCCCGCAAGGGTGAAGGTCCCGTCCACATCAAGCGCCGTCGCATCCGTCAACGCCCCGCCCGCAGTCGACAGGCTGGCATTGCCACCAATTGCAATCTCCGTACTGGCCAGGCTTGCCCCCGCTTGCAGGTCAAGCACCCCGGTCCCGGTCAGGTGCGTGGCGCCGGTATAGCTCAGCTGATTGGCACCAGTCAGGCTGCCGTCTGCGATCACCAGCGCGCCATCACCTGAAATATCCCCAGTGAAGGAGGTTGTTGTCCCGGTCAGCGTCAGACTTGCATCAGACGCGTCCAGCGCGACAGTTCCGGCACCGCTCAATTGACCCGCAGACAGGCCCTGCCCGGTCAGGGACAATGTGCTGTTGGCCGCAAGGGAAACCGTTTCGGAAACCGTAGAATTGTCCGACGCGAGGGTAAGCGCTCCGGCATTTAGCGCCAGATTTGAGAGGGTTACATCCCCATTCAGCAGCTGGTCGCCCCCGGCAACGGCCAGAGTGCCTGCCGGCCCGTTGATGGTTCCGTCAAAACCGGCAAGTGGCGTGGTCGCCCCCGCAAGCAGCGTCAGTGTGGTGTCACCATCCAACACAACGGCGCCGGTCCCGCTCAGGGTGTCGAGAGAGACATCCTCGTCAAGGTGCAGCGTGCCGTTGTCGCGAATCGTCGCGCCAAAAGTCGGGTCGCTGGTTGCGGCAAATGTCGCGGTGACACTGCCAATGCCGCCGGTTTCGCCGATGTCGATGGCCCCACCAAAATCGCCCTCCACCAAGAGAGCCCCCGAGACAACCCGCAGCGCGCCCACACCGACATTGCCCAAAAGCGCGACATCGGCACCATTGATCGCCAGGGTGCCATTTGCACCTTCGATGGCGCCGCTTACGGTCTGCAGACCAAGCGCCGCAACCGTCGTTCCCTGGGCAACGGTCAGGGTTTGCCCATCCGCGATGGTGAGAAGGGTTGACGCGTCAGCCAAGGCGAGCCCCCCCACGGTCTCGCTTGCACTGACCAGAACACCGGCGCCCGTCTCGACCGCCAACTGCCCGGTATCGGACAGCGCATCCCCGCCCGTCACCTCCAACGTGCCGCTCAGGACGCTTGTGTCCGCGCTGCGACTGTCGGTCCCAGAGAGCGTCAGCGTGTTTCCTGCGCCTGCATCAATTTCCAGGTCGCCGGTGCCAGTCAGATCCGCAGTGATTTCAGATCCGTCTATCTCATTGGTGACACGAAGAGTGGAGGCAAGATCGAAGGTAAGATCGCCATCATCATTCTCACCGTCAAAATCGCTCGCGACAGACCCGGTCAGAGTCAACTCCGCAGGGAGACCGGGGTCAGTACTCTCGAAACGAAGTGTCGCCCCGCCGTTTGGCGTGGAGAACACGAAAGCGTTACTCTCACTGTTGATGCTGAGAGAGTTAACAACATAAGTGTCGCCCTCAAGCGAGGACGCAAACTGCCCAGGCGACAGCGCGTCATCGAAGATCAGATCATAAGGCGTATCGCCGGGCGCCGTATTCCCCACAGGCAACGACACGTCCAAGTCGTTGATATCAAGCCAGTTTTGGCTGCTCCAATCAGAACTTCCGACAGCACCACCCTGCCATGAGAACGTATCCGCAGTGCCGGAGTGCGGCAAAGACGCAAAGATCAGTGCCAGCGCGGTGCTTCGCAACGAAAGGCCAATGCTCGGCATGCGACGCGCCGGCTCACGCAAGAAAAATACAAGCTCGCGATAAATCAAAACAGTCTCCGGCAAAAATCAGAATAAAAGAAACACCGAAATTTCGGTCAGTCCTAAGGGCGGCATCAACACGCGGCAAAATCAGAAACACATTCCGAATTAAAGATGCATAAGCACCAATACCGCTAGCAGTCTAAATTTCGAGTGCAACCTAGAGGCGTGACGTTGGAGAGGCAAGCTTACTTTAACAAATGCTGAACGCTGCGATAGCACCGAGCGCCGCCCTCTAGCCGTCGCAGGATCGACATCAAGAAGTCAGGCCGCTCTACCACGTGGGTTCTGGCGGTAGGGTTCCAGACTTTCACACTGGCTTGGCCGATCTTACACCTCGTCACCCGACACGCATGATCCGGCGGACGCTGTGATCGCCTTCAAGCTCACCCAGCTTCCAAATGACGTGATTTTGTCTGCCGCCTGATCTTACGTGCCTTTCGGGCATCCTATCGCGATCCCGAAGCAAACATGGATGATGAGAAAAAAGGCTGTGCCATGGTGCCGATCTGTTCGCGGGCCTATGAGGCATCCATGAAGAGCGAGACAGGTGCCCCGATGGCGGGCAGACCACCGGCGCACCGAGCCATTCTGATCGGCCTTAGTGCTTGTTGCAGCGGCCACGAGGCCGCTGCAACAAGGCGAGGTCGTGAATAACGTTAAATCTCTCAGTTCGACAGACACTCCACAAAGCGTGCGCCGGTGTCCGCCAGAAGGTCTGTGTAAAAGGACGCCCCCGCTTCAATCTTTGTTCCAAGCGGGTCGATGACCACAGACGCGACCTCTGCGCCTTCGGTAACAGTGCGCACCAAACCTGGGTTGAATTGAGGCTCGGAGAAAACGCAGGAGACGTCCGCCGCAAGAATTGCATCGCGGATTTCTGCGACACGCGCAACACTGGGGTCCGAAGCATCACCAAGAGAAATCGCGCCCAGAGACTTCAGTCCAAAGCTGGTTTCAAAATACTGATATGCGTCGTGAAATACCACGAACTGCCCATCTGTTTGCTCCAGCTCCGCACCCAGGCTCTGGACCAACTCATCAATTTCGGCCTGACCCGCAAGCGCATTGCTCTGATAGATCTCGGCATTGGCCGGATCGATCTTTGCCAGCTCTTCGGCGATCAACGCAAGCCACTGCTTGCCATTCTGGGGCGAAAGCCAGGCATGCGGGTCCAGGCCTTCGTGACTGTGCCCACTATGATCATGGCCGTGATCGTGATCATCGTGGTCGTGGCCATGATCCTCGTGAGCATGTTCATCTTCGTCGTGATGCGCGTCGGCGTGATCGTGGTCATGGCCATCCTCGTGATCGTGGTCGTGATCACCCTCATGATCATGTCCGTGGTCGTGGTCGTGGTCGTGGTCGTGGTCGCTTTGAGCGAACACGACGCCCTCGCGAAAGTCCAGCCGGGTTGTGCCCGGTGCGTCGAGCAACGAAACGATCGTTGCCTCTGCCGCCAATTCGCTGAGGGAATCAGCAAGCCAGGGCTCCAGCTCATCACCAATCCAGAACACTGCATCAGACGAAGACAACGCGCGCGCATCCGACGGGCGCAGACTGTACCCATGCGGCGAGGCACCCGGCGGCACCAAAACGTCGGGTTCTCCAACACCCGCCATGACACGCGCCACCAGCCCCTGCACCGGAGCGATGTCAGTCACAACACGCGGCGCGTCGGCAAAGGTTGGCAATGCAGAAACGCCCAGCAGGACGGCGGGCAAGAGGGATCGAGTGAACATGTGAGCTCCAGAATGGGTTGTTATATCATAACGTTCATTTGGCTTGATAAACGTCATGTTGTAACATATCAATCCAAAATCACGCCAACCCCGAGGAGCTCTCATGGACAGTATTGGCTTTGCCTCTCACGACCATACCCGCTGCATTTCGGGAGGGTTGGAAACGGTTGAGACCTTCTGCAAGGCCAACCGCCTGCAGTTCACGCCGGTCCGCCGCCGGGTTCTGGAGATTTTGCTGCAGCAACATCGCGCACTCGGCGCATATGAAATCCTCGATTATCTTCGACGCGAAGGCCTTGGCTCACAGCCCCCAGTCGCCTATCGCGCATTGGATTTTCTGGTGAAACATGGGTTCGTCCACAAGATCGAGCGCCTCAATGCGTTCATTGCATGTATGCATCCCGGCGAAACCCATACCCCGGTTTTCATGATCTGTCGGGAATGCGACAGCGTCGCCGAAGCACACCGCGAACCGATGCAGGGGCAGTTGGGCGATGCAGCGCGGGCCGCCGGGTTCCTGATCGAACGCACCGTGGTCGAAGCGGAAGGGCTATGTCCCAAATGCCAAGGCTGAGCGATATGCGACTGGTCACTCTGAAGAACGCGACAATCCGACATAGCGGCACACCAGCGCTCGACAATATCGCCTTTCACATCGACAAGGGTGAGATCGTCACCATTCTGGGGCCCAATGGATCGGGCAAATCGACCTTGCTGCGCGCCATCATTGGCGCCCTTCCCCTGAGCGACGGCACCCTAGAGCGGGCCGAGGGCCTTCGAATTGGCTACGTGCCGCAAAAGTTGCATATCGACCCCACCTTGCCGTTGACGGTAAAACGCTTTCTCAACCTGCCCGTGCGGATCAGCGATAGCGCCGCAAAGGCCGCCCTCACAGACGCCGGCGTTCCGGGGCTGATCAATCGCCAGATGACCGGGCTTTCGGGAGGTCAGATGCAACGCGTTCTGCTCGCGCGCGCATTGCTATCCAAACCAGACCTGCTCATCCTGGACGAGGCAACGCAGGGGTTGGACCAACCCGGCTCCGCTGCCTTCTACCAAAAGATCGAAACCGTACGCACAGAACTCGGGTGCGCGATATTGATGGTCAGCCACGAATTGCATGTGGTCATGGCGGCCTCGGATCGGGTGATCTGTCTGAATGGGCATATCTGCTGTGAAGGGGAGCCCGCACAGGTCGCCAGCGCGCCCGAATACCAAGCGCTGTTCGGGACCGGAACCCATGGCACTTTGGCACTTTATCGACACGAGCATGACCATAGCCATGATTGCGCGCATGATCATGCTGAACCGGAACACAGGCACTGATATTCATGACTATTCTGGATGACTTCATGGTGCGTGCCGCGCTGGCCGGCATTGGTGTTGCACTTGCGGCCGCGCCTCTGGGCTGCTTCGTCGTCTGGCGGCGCATGGCCTATTTCGGCGACGCGACCGCGCATGCCTCCATTCTCGGCGTCGCCCTCGCCCTGAGCTTTGATGTCTCGATCTTCGGAGGCGTTCTGGTCACGGCCCTCCTGATGGCCGGAACGATCTCAGTTCTCAGCGGACGCGGCTATGCCATGGATACGTTGCTGGGTGTTCTCGCCCACAGCGCGCTGGCCTTTGGCCTGGTGGCCGTGTCTTTCTTGCAGGGCGTCCGCGTGGACCTGATGGGCTATCTGTTTGGAGACATCCTCGCCGTGTCGCGGGGGGATCTTGCCGTTGTGTGGTCGGGCGCCGTTTTGGTGCTGGTTTTGCTGTGGTGGCGTTGGTCATCGCTGCTGACTGCAACACTGAACCCCGAACTTGCACGCGCGTCAGGCATTTCACCGCAGCGGGAACAGCTGGTACTGACTCTTGCCCTTGCCATCGTCGTTGCCGTCGCCATCAAAGTTGTGGGCGTGCTGTTGATTGCGGCGATGTTGCTTATACCAGCGGCAACCGCGCGCGCCTTTTCGACAACCCCAGAGCGCATGGCTTTCCTCGCCACGCTGATCGGATGCGCGTCAGTGATCGCAGGTATGTATCTTTCGTTCAACATGGACACCCCAACCGGTCCGACCATCGTCAGCACGGGCACGGGTTTTTTCATTGGTGCAAGCCTCCTCGCGCTCCTCGCCAAGGTGTGGCGTAGCTGACAGGCGTAGGAGGCCTCAGGCGTTCTTCTGTTTGGGCGACGTATCAGTCGCGACCAGATCCTCGTCCGCCCATTTATGCAACGCCTCCAGCAACGCATGCTTACGGATGGGTTTGCTCAGGAAGTCATCCATACCAACCTCCAGGCAAGCCGTCTCATGGCTCTGCAGTGCATTTGCCGTCAAGGCAACAATCGGTACTCTTTTCAACTGATTATCAGCTTCGTGGCGCCGGATTTCCAGGGTCGCCTCAAGGCCATCCTTTACCGGCATCATCATGTCCATAAGAACAAGATCGGGCCCGGTTTCACGATATAGGTCTACCGCTTCTTGGCCATTCACAGCGATGATGATTTCAACATTCTCAGCTCTCAGCATCCGACTGACAACCACTTGATTGATACGGTTGTCCTCAGCCATCAGAAGCTTCAGCCTCCGCCGGAAGGCAACAGCATCATCCTTGCGCGGCGCGTGGGTGCTGTCGGCCTCCTCCGCACCGAGCGCTCCGCTTACAACGGTCCGCAACTGATCCGCGCGTACAGGTTTCAGCACCTGCCAGCATGACCCGATATCCGCCAACATGGCTTGCGACAATGCCGGGTCGACCGAGGAAATGACGATAATCGGCACCTGACTGAAGTGAGGCAGGTCCCGAATGCGCAGGGCAAGCTCATACCCATCGCTGTCGGGCATATTGAAATCGAGGAAGATAAGATCGCAGGCCTCCGCCGCATCGCGCATGTCGTCGAGACGTAGCATCGTCTCCATAGCAGAGGCCGCTTCGGTCACCCGCATCCCCCAGGACCGGAGCCGTTCCCCCAGAATTCTGCGGTTCAATTCAAGGTCATCAACAACAAGGGCCTGCAGTCCGGACACCGGCTGTTCCGATAGGAATGCAACCGGCGCGTCGTCGCTGGTTGGCAGGCGAATATCGATGGCGAACACCGAGCCCCGGCCCTCGCTCGACGTGACATGGATACGCCCCTGCATGAGTTGTAGCAGGCGCGTGGAAATCGCAAGGCCGAGACCCGTACCCTCGAAATTCCGCGTGGCGGCACCGTCAGCTTGCTCAAAGGCATGAAAAATCCGGTCAAGCTTTTCCGCAGGAATGCCAATTCCGGTGTCCACGACAGAAATACGCAGGTCCATGTCCTGCTCCCGCATCGTGCCCGTCACATCTATATGCACGGTTCCTTGGGATGTGAACTTTACAGCATTGCCAACCACATTTGTGATGATCTGACGAATGCGCCCTGCATCTCCTTCATAGAACTCAGCAAGATCGGGATCAAACCGCAGGGTAAGTTGAACCCATTTTTCCGCAGCTTTCGGCGCAAGCAACGTCACGACGTCTTCAATCACCGTTCGCAAGTTGAAGGTGGCTGTGTTCAGTTCCAGCTTGCCCGCCTCAATTTTAGAAAAATTGAGGATATCATTGATGATCGTCAGAAGCGCGTTGCCCGACTTCACGATCGTATCGGTATACATCTCCTGATCCGGCGTCAGATCCGTCTCTCGCAGGACCTCGGCCATGCCGATCACGCCATTCATCGGGGTCCGGATCTCATGGCTCATATTAGCAAGGAATTCTGACTTGGCCCGGCTGGCAATCTCGGCCTCTTCACGCGCCACTTCAAGCGCCTCTTCCCGTTCATCGCGTTCGGCAAAACTGTCTTCCAAGACCGCGACAGAGACATTCAACGCCTGAAACTCCCGGCTTGCGTACCACGGCAATAGCACATGCCCCGTCTTCGCCCCTGCAACCGCATTCGACATCCGCGCATGCACCACATGCAAAGGATTAAGCGCAAGCCGGTACACCAAATAGAGCATCAGCATGGACATCGTGACAACCGCCAGAACGGTCCAGGTAATCGTCTGGCGCACCTTGTCCAACACGATTTCCTGCCCCTCTTCGGTCGACCACTGAACAATCATGGTGCCAAATACGAAGCCCTCGAACTCCACCGGGCGCCGATACATCACGTAGTCTTCTGCGCGGTCCACGACGCCATTCGAGGCCTCTGCAATGGTCTCCCCTTCGCCATTCTCGATCCGGATCGACATGATCTTGGGGTAGCGCGTGATCGCTTCGACCAGCCCGGTTTCCAACACCGGCACATCCTCGACGATGATCGCTTCGAGCATCAAACCACTCAGCAAAGACACGGTCAGATTGGCTTGATCGCCCAATTGCTCGCTGACGCGCTGCACCTCATAGCGACGGGCCACCCCGCCCACCGCCACCACAACAAGCAGCGCGGCGAGAGCCATGGACACGACGATCTGGGACAGAATTCCGGTCCGTTGCAGAAGTTTTCGAAGGGCTGCCTTCAAAAGTCACGACTCCGCTTCATGGCGCGCCGCACAAAATCGTAGTCCGCATCGAAGCCCGCCAAAAATCCGTTCTTCGCCACACGCTTTACAATTTCCTCGTTGTCCGCCGAAAGCATGACACGCTGCATTGCCTCAAACACCCGCGGGTCCAGGTCAGACCGCGCGAGCCAAGGCTTGGTCACATTATCAAAAGACGCGAGCGCGCGAATGGGGACACCCTTGGCCACCAGCTCCTTGAAAGTGCTTTCCTTAAGAGCACCGGCACTGAACTTCCCGGCACCCACAGCTTCGCCGACCAAGTCATGACGGCCCAAATAGGCGTAGCCGTGCAGATCATTGGCCGAAATACCCGCGTCCAGCAGATAGGACTGAGACAGGTATCGACCAATCGTCGACAGCTCATCCCCGAACGCAAAAGACAGTCCAACCAAATCTTCGACGTTCTCGATTGCGCTATCCTTGTGGACCGCGATGACACCCTTGAAGCGTTTTTCGCCCTTCTTTGACTCCATTGCGATGATCGAGATGCCAGAGTTACGATCCATCGCGTGGACATAAGAGGCGGGCCCGAACCGGGCAAAGTCCACGCGGCCGCTCGCCAGATCATCAATGCTGGCCTCGTAGTCCTTCGATATCCGAAGATTGATCGTCACCTCTTCGTCGAGCAAAGCCTCCATCCGCGTTTCCAGAAACGTCAGGAAGGGGCGGTATTTCCGCACCGTCGCAGAGGGTTTGTCCGCCGCATAGGTTCCGAACACCAGCTCAATTCCCGCGCGAGCAGGCACAGTGGTCACGATCCCGGTCACCAAGGCAACCATGATGACCAGCAGCAGCTTTACCAAACCGCAACGGGCAGACGCACCGGTCGGGAACGGTCTGCCGATTGTGTCTACGGAAGGCATGCAATTCTCCTTTTTCAGCGCATTGAATCTCATCTCAAGCTCAATACGCCCGCTTCCCACCAACTCTATGACAAAGTTACGCCGAAAACTTATTGAAAATTAACCGTTAATTGCCCTCAGCGCGCAAAAATTAACCATCTGGAAAGGAATGCGACGTTTCTATGACGCATCTCAAAACCGCTAGAGGGTTCCCGTTCCGTTCAGAAGGATTACTCGTGACTACACCAAACTCGCAACCTTGTATCGCCCGGTCGCTTAAAATTTGTTTTTGTTTATCTGTAATCACGGTGATTTATATCATCAGCGCCCGTGCCGCCCACGCGATCCCCTCCCCCGAGCTTGTCTTGGGGTCCGTCTCTTCGCTGTCGCAAATTCTTGCCGTGGTTGTGGCCACAGTCTCGGGTTTCGGGGCGATCATCGCCTCTCGACTTGGTTTGAAATCGCGAAACGGCAACCGCAGATATCCCGCCAAAACGATCACGGCGCTCGTCCTGGTGGCCGCCGGGCTTGGATTTGCCAATCACTGGCAATGGCAACAGCACAAATCCGACGAGCTGCAGCGCTTGCAGGCGACACTTGTCCGCCCCGCGCAATTTGATGGCACGGAGATCAAGGACGCAACCCTCAAAGAAACCAGCTACACCGCGCAGGAAACCCATCCGCAGGGTATCACCACAACAGATGCGGCCAGGCTTCTGGGCCAAGGGCGCGTAAAATTCTACGACATCCGCGAAACGGCGGAAAATGCCATGGGCACCCTGCCCGGGGCAACGCATGTGCGCTTTCCAGATTTCCGCCAATCGCCACCAGTCACGCCCGGAGATCAGGTGGTTTTGTTTTGCCACAATGGCAACCGAAGCTCAGAGACATGCGCTGAACTCGCCAAGCTGGGCATAGATTGCCGCTTCATTTCCGGTGGCATCGAAAAGTGGATCGTCGAGGGGCGCCCCTTCTCCGACAGTCGTGTCCAAAGCCTGTCGGATCTGCGTGCAATTCCGGAATACCCGAACAAATCGCGGCTGCTCAGCACGGCTGACTTCACATCGCTCATCAACGCTGATGCGCTTCAGATCGTGGACACGCGCTATCCCGGTGACTTCGAAACGGGTCACTTGCCGGGGGCGATCAATATCCCCCTCCGCGCGCTGACAACCGAGGATCTGGAACACCGCATTGCCCAATTGCGCGACGTGCCGACGGTTGCGGCATGCTATGATCGACGCAGCTGCTTCATGAGCCAGGTTCTGGGGCTAGAGCTCACCCAGGCCGGGATCCCCTTTGAAGGTCGCTATACCGTGCCGTGGGAGTATTTCGTCGCCCCTGCCCCCAAACCCCATGTGGAAAACTGGCTGTCCGAACAGCAAACCGGCCTCTGGGATCGGGCGGTTCAGGCCCTTAGCGATGCGCTTCTGTGGGGGCATAACAGGGCGCATATCCTTGTGAGCCTTTTTGTGCTGGCACTGGTTTCGCGGGTTCTGGTCCTTCCCATCGCGCTCAAATCCGAACGGGATCAAATCACGCTTCGCGCCCATAAGCCCGCGCTAGAAGACCTCAAATCGAGGCTTGCCCATGACCCCATGCGCAAGGCACGCGCCATTCGGGCGTTTTATGCAGACCTCGGCCTGACGCCTATGCGCAATATGGCGGCCCTGCTGTTCCTGCCGGTGATGATGCTGGGGCTGCAAGCGGCGGAACATGCATCCGGTGGCATCAAAGAAGGCTTCCTCTGGATCAGCGACCTTGGTGCGCCAGACCCGACATGGATCGCACCAGTGCTGACCTGTCTTCTGGCTGGTATCTACCTGCTGCTTGCGATCGCAAAATCCCGCCGCAGCGGCATCCTGTGGGTGGGCCTTGGTGTTCCGGCGCTGTTTGTCCTGACCATGGGGCTGTCGGCGGCTGGCAACCTGTATCTCTGCATCAGCCTGCTCGGCCTCTTGGCGCAGTATCTTTATGTGTCAGGCACATGGGCGCGCAGTAAAAACACGTTAGGAGCACTGTCCCGCCTGCCCGCTGGTGTTGTCAAACTGTCCAACACGCCAAAGCTCAGCACCGCCGGGAACAAGGCCTACCGCCTTTCGCAACTGGCGCAAGCCGGGTTTCCGGTCCCCAAGGCCGCTGTGCTGACAACCACGTTCCTAACCCGTTTTCAGAACGCCAATGCGCGTGAACGCGACGGGTTGGCACGCCGCGTCTGGACGTACATCGAACCATCGCCCTGTGCCGTTCGCTCTTCGGCGAGCAATGAGGACGGCGCGGATCAGAGTTTTGCCGGGGTGTTCGACTCCGTTCTGGATGTCAGGCAGGACACACTGCGCGATGCGATCGACACGGTGCTTGCGTCCTTCACCTCCGAGCGCGCGGGCAGCTATCAGGCCACAACTGCGGGTCATGCCAATATTCTGGTGCAGGAAATGATCAACGCCACATATGCCGGTGTCCTGTTCACACAGGACCCGCAGGCCCCCGGCATGATGCTGTTGGAGTGGGTTGAAGGATGTGGTGAAGATCTGGTGTCGGGGCGCAAGACACCCGGAACGGCCCGGTTTGGCCGCATCAGCGGATATGCTGCACCGGAGGTTCAGGAGCCGTCATTTGATGTGCAGGCGCTGCTCAAGATGGGCCAATCCATCGAGGCGCTCTTTGAACAGCCACAGGACGTCGAATGGGCCTGGGCCGATGGCGAATTCTACATTCTGCAATCGCGCGACATCACAACCGTTTCCGTCGGCAGCCCGTCAGATCAAGCCGGCGCAGAAGAATGGCGGCATCTGTTTGCCACTCAACCGACTACAGATCCGGAGGCCATAATCCTGGAACAGGATGAGATGAGCGAGGTATTGCCGCGTCCCACTCCCTTGTCGTTCTCGCTGATGGGGCGGCTCTGGGCTCCCGGCGGCAGCCTTGACCTTGCGTCCCGCGCGCTTGGGCTACCGTACCAGCTTCCAGAAGGCGAAAACGCGCATCTCGTGCGGCTCTTTGGCAAGACCTATGTCGACACGCGGCTGAAGAAAAAACTGGTGATGGATCTGGGCGGAAATCGTGCAACTCGCCTGCGCAAGCAGCTTCGCCCCACCCTGGACGGGTTTGAGCGACAGGTCCTGCCGGCCTTGCGCGACCGGGTCGAAAATTGGCAGGCCATCCGCTTCGATGCGCTCTCGCAGCCAAAATTGCTCGCCGCGATTACAGAGCTGCAGACCTATTTCGTCACCGACATCTACGTCGAGGCGGAAAAGATCAACCTGCTGGCGGCCTTCGCCATGCAGGAAGCCACCGCAGCGGCCCAGGGCGACCCGGCGTTGCGCAGCCACCTGATGCAGGCAGATCTGACCTATTCACCGGCCAGCCTGCTGGCCCAATGCACCGGCACCGAAGACGAGGCGCAAGCCCGCGCCTTGGACCTGATGGGGCATCGCGCGATGTTCGACTACGAATTGTCCACCCCCCGCTATCTTGAGGCACCGGGGTTGCTGTTCTCACTACTCGACGCGTCTGCGGCGCCCCTCACGCCAGAGCAGCTGCCCGACAATGTGCCAACAGAGCTCAAGCAGACCATTGAGATGGCCATTGCCTTTCAGGATCTGAAGGAACGGGCCAAGCATGAATCGCTTCGGGTGCTCGCTGAACTGCGGCGCGCATTGCTCGCACTGGGCGCAAAGAGCAAGCTGGGGGCATTGGTCTTCCACCTCACCCTTGATGAAGTGCTGCAGGGGGACTGGGACAGCCCTGAGGCGCTGCACGACACCGCCCAAGCCCGTAAGACCCACGACAAGCTGTGTCACGATCAGGCGCCGACGGCCGTTCAGCTAAGCCTGCTGGATTGCGAACAGCTGAGCGCCGGAGCACCACAAATCCTCGAGGACGGCGCATTGGGCGGGACCTGTGTGGCGGGGTCAGGCACCGTGACCGGACAGGTGTTCCGAGTCACCGACGAGACCGCCTATGGCGACGCCGCGTTTGAAGGGTTTACACCCGGTGACATCCTGGTCTGTCACATGCTCAACCCCGCGTGGCTGCCACAGGTTCAACAAGCCGGTGCGGTGGTGAGCGTCGTCGGAGGCTGGCTCAGTCACATGGCCATCGTGGCGCGAGAGAAAAACATTCTCATGCTAGTGGGCGCGCAGGGCGTGGACGGGCTGTCACAGGGACAGACGATCACGGTCACGGATGCGGGCGTCATCTCGACCAAGGAAGATCAGGCGCGCGAACGGAGCGCCTGACCGCAGCTTCAGGCAGACCATATGTTTTGGCTTTCCCATTTTCAGAACATATGGTCTGGTTGCCCCATGACAGCGCCCATTGATCCACGGCAGGCCAACCGCTTGCTCGACACCCTCAAATCCCGCATCGAAACGCTGCCGGCAAAGCTGAAGACGGCTGCCAAATACGTCATCGACGCGCCGGGGGACTTCGGTCTTGACCCGATCCGTGTCACCGCCGCCAAGGCGGGCGTCAGCCCCAACACGTTGACGCGCCTTGCAGAAGCCTTCGGCTATTCCGGCTTTGAGAGTTTTCGCGCCCCCTTCCGCGCCGCGCTTGTAACCGCACGGGAGGCCGACCTTGGTGCGGATTGGCTCGATCAATTGGCAGCAGGGTCACAAACCGGAGTGCTGCAGGCAAAAGCCGCACGCAACGCGCTCAATATCACGGCGCGCTCACTCCGGCTCATGACGGCAGAGCGCGTGGAAGCCATCATCGCCGCCATGACATCCGCCCGGCACTGCTATGTCACGGCAAGCCGTTCCAGCCATGCGCTGGCGTATTACTTTCACTATGTCGGGCGCATGGCACTGCCATCACTGGAGCTCGTGCCCAGACACATGGGCGATGCGGCCGACGACCTGTTGGACATCGGACCAGAGGATTGCCTGTTCGTCATCACCTTCGCACCCTACTCGACCAGCACGATACGCGCCCTGCGGATGGCGCGGGACGCCGGGGCAACCATCGTCCTGCTGTCCGACAGCGACACGATCGCGCCTGGCGTACACGCCGATCATCAAGTGCTGTTCTCTACGCAGTCACCGCACAGTTTTGGCTGCCTGTCCGGCGCCATGGTGACGTTGGAGTGCCTGCTGTCGCATCTCATCGACGCGGGTGGCACCGCCGCCCAAGCCCGGATCGAACGCTATGAAGCGATGCGTCAGGACAGTGGCGCCTACTGGAGCGGTCGGCAGCTGCCACGCACCTCCAGCCGAACGTAAATAGGCCGCCCACTGAGGGGCGGCCTATCGCATGTCATACCTTCAAGAGATCAGCGACGCTTCGGCCACGCCTTGGGATCAAGGTCGAGGTCGGCAAAATCCTCGATATGCAGGATCGGACGCTCCACCCCGGCTTTCAGCTGCTTGCGGAAATCCTGCAGGACGCGAAGCGCGATCGGGAACAGCATCATCAGCGCAAGCAGGTTGACCAGCGCCAGAACACCCATCATCGGATCAGAGAAGAAGAACACTGATGTGGCATTTGGTGCCACCGCGCCGACAAATACGATCGCAACCACCACGAGTTTTAGCACAATCGTTGCAACCGGCGCCTTCGTCAGGACCGTGATGGCGTTTTCACCCAGATAATAGTTGTAGATCACCGACGAGAAGGCGAACAGCAGGATCGCCAACGTCATGAAATACTGCGTCCATTCGCCCAGGTGAGACACCATAGCCGTCTGGGTGAGCTCAATCCCGTCAATCCCCGTCGCCCCGGGCACATAGACATCGCTGAGCAGGATCACAAACGCTGTACAGCTACAGATCAGGATGGTGTCGATGAACACCGAGAACGCCTGAGTGATGCCCTGGCTGATGGGGTGATTGACTTCTGCGGTCGCCGCCACGTTGGGTGCAGACCCCAAACCCGCCTCATTCGAGAACAGCCCACGCCGCAAACCCTGTGCGATCGCGGCACCCATGCCACCGCTGACGGCCTCTTCGAAGCCGAACGCGTTGGACACGATGGTCGTCAGGACGCTGGGCACTTCACTCAAGTTGGTCAAAATCACGATCAGCGCCATCAGGATGTAGCCCACCGCCATGACAGGGACCACAACCTCAGAGGCCTTGGCAATGCGCCGAATGCCGCCAAAAACAATGAAGCCGGTCACGATCGCCAGGAAAACACCGGACCACATACGATCAATCCCGAGAGAGGCTTCGGCTGCACCGGCAACCGTGTTGCCCTGGAACGCATTAAAGCCAAGCGCGAAGGCCGCGATCAGAGAGATTGCGTAAAGTACTGCCAGCCAACGATAGTTTTCACCCAGACCGTGCAAGATGGCCCGTGCCGGTCCACCGCGATACTGACCCGTCAGAGGGTCCGCGCGCTTGAACAGCTGTGCGAGAGAGCATTCGACGAGGCTGGTGGCCATGCCGATAAGCGCAATGGCCCACATCCAGAACACGGCACCCGGCCCACCCAGAGTGATCGCAACCGCAACACCGGCGATATTGCCGCCGCCAACACGCCCGCCGACCGACACCAGAAGCGCCTCGCGGGCCGAGATTTTACCGGACTCGGTGCGACCACGGCCCAGAACGCGGAACATTCTTCCAAAAAACTGAAACTGCACAAAGCCGGTGGCGATCGTGATAAATGATCCGAATATCACCAAAATTGGGACCAGGGACCATCCCCAGGTCAGATCTCCGATCACACCGAAGACCTCTTGAAGCGCTTGCATGGCGTCTCTCTCCACTCACATTGAAAACCGCAGGTCGAATACGTGCGTGATCTTAGGGATGCAACGGCCCAATTGCTACGGCAGACATTGAATCGCCTGTGTCAGAGCGCCCACTCTCCGCAAATTCGGGTTTCCAGAAGTGTCCGACGCTCTGCCGGGTCGTCGCTCACGGCCAGAACATGGAGGAGCTTGGCGTAGGCGGCCTCGACCGTCATGTCGCGCCCATCGACCGCGCCTGTTTCCACCAGCAATGACCCTGCGGAGTAGGTGCCGAGCGATATGCCGCCTTCTGCGCATTGGCTGACCGCAATCACGGCGATCCCATTGTCTTGTGCCCTGCGCAGCGCCTCGCGCAGGCCGCGTCCTTCGGGAACCGTTCCAGACCCGTAGCATCGCAACACGATACCGTCCGCGTGATCTGCCGCAAGATCCACTAGCTCTGCATTCATACCGGGTGCGACAGCCGCGATCAGAGCCGTCGCATCGCCATAGCTTTGAACGGAGATCTCTGCCCCCGCGCGCTGTGGCGCGGCGTCCGTGTAGGAGGCGTTGAACGCATCAAACGCCACCGAATGCGACTTTCGCACCCGTGCCCCATGCAGCAACTTGCCGGCAAACTGCACCCAAACCCCGGCTGGCGTGGTCTCTGCGGCGGCAAAAGCATCCCGTAGATTTGCCCCGCCATCGCTGCCGGTCTCGCTGAGGGGCAACATCGCCCCGGTCAGGATCACGGGCTTGCGCAGCCCATGCAGGCCAAAACACAGCGCCGCCGCAGTAAAGGCCAGCGTATCCGTGCCATGGGTCACGACAAATCCGTCGCAATCCGCATGGTTTCCAGCGATTTGCGACATGATCCAGTTCCAATCCGCAGGCGCGGCGTTGGCACTGTCGATCAGCGGCGATGCGGTCACCACGCGAAAATCGGAGCGAATGTCACCGACAGCCCGCAACCGATCCAGCTCCGCCTCGACCACACCGTCTTGCGGTGCAAATCCAGTCGCCGTGGCGACCATTCCGATCGTTCCACCTGTGTGGATCACGCAAATTGTCATTCAAGCCTCTCCCGCTCCGGCGACACCGTCAGACCTGCATTTTCTGCAGGAGACGACACAGCACATGCCCCGCGCGAGACATGTCCGCACGGATCAGGAGGCTATAAGCCCCCTGCTCCGTTGCCGCAATCATTACAGGTTGCTGTGTGTCTGCCAGATCGCAGGCCGGGCGTTACTCTGCCGCAGCGGAACGTGTGCGGGCGAACTCCGAAATACGATCAACCGCTTGCGTCATTTCTGCGTCATCAATGGTCAGGGCCAGACGCACCCAGTCGCGCATACAGTCGCCGAAGGATGAACCGGGCATGACCGCAACGCCGCCCTGTTCCAACAGAGCCCAGGCAAAGGTATCGCAATCCATGCCAAGCGGGCTGACATCCACAAGCGCGAACATGCCCGCCTCCGGGCGGTGAACACGCAGGGCAGTCTCCGCTTCGAGCCTGTCTGCAAGGTAGTGCGCCCGTCTGGCAAAGCGCGCGCGCATCCCCTGTGCCACGGGCGAGCCCTGCCGCACGGCCTGTTCCGTCATATCCGCGATGAACGGTTGGTTGCCGAAGAGCATGGTCTCCGACACCGGCAGCAGCGCCTCCATGAAGGCTTTCGGCCCAATTGCCCAACCGCTGCGCATACCCGGTGCCGCATGAGATTTCGAGATCGACGACACCGCAATGCTGCGGTCCGCTATCTCTGGCAGCGACAGAGGCGACAAGAACGCGTGACCCTCAAAGACCAGATCTTCATAGACCTCATCCGAAATGATCCAGATGTCATGCTTCAGCGCCAGTTCCGCAATCGCCTTCACATCCTGTGGCTGCAGGATGGCACCGGTGGGATTATGCGGCGTGTTGAGCAGGATCGCGCGGGTCTTGTCGGTAATCCGCGCGGCAATATCCTCCGCCTGAATGCGAAATCCATGCTCGGGCCGCAGCGGTACGGGCACCATCGTCGCACCAGTGGCGCGGATGACCCCCTCGTAGGTTGCGTAAAGCGGATCACCGACGAGCACCTCGTCACCCGCTTCGGCTACTCCTTGCATCACCGCGTAGAGCGCCGTTTGAGTGCCCGGAAAACACAGGACGTGATCACCATCGAACGCACGCCCGCGTCTCGCGGTGTAGTGTTCGGCCAAGGCGCGACGCAAACCGCTTTCACCGCGACCGTCGGAATACTGCGTACGCCCGGCCTCCAGCGCGCGGGTTGCGGCCTCGGCCATCACGCCCGGCAAGGGCACATCCGGTTCTCCGATCGTCATCTCGATGATCTGTTCGCCGCGCTCCAGCCGTTCGCGGGCCGCTAGATGCAGATCCCATTTGGCGCCACCAAGGCCCGCCAGACGTTGGGTGATGGATGTGGTCCTCATGTGAACAACCTTTTCGTAATCCAGATTTCGCAGACCGGAGCACCGCTGCATGAAACCTTATTATACAACTGTGCGACAAAAGGAAAGCGGCCAGACGCCTTGCGCTCACTGCCCGGCGACCAAGAGCGCGCACAGTGAAAAGACTCAATTGCTGGCAACTCCGCGCCGATGCCTTCGACCTGCTCGCGCACCCCGGCTTGCACCGCTTGCAGCTTCGACGTAACTGCTGCGCATGACTTCAAAGATCCTTGTTCTG
Source organism: Tritonibacter sp. SIMBA_163 (assembly GCF_046535935.1). NCBI lineage: Bacteria > Pseudomonadati > Pseudomonadota > Alphaproteobacteria > Rhodobacterales > Paracoccaceae > Tritonibacter > Tritonibacter sp. SIMBA_163. Next base: position 83,766 of record NZ_JAWJBP010000013.1, on the reverse strand, counting down.
ACCACGCGCGATGATGGCAGCGGGCGGTTTTCACTGACGCATAAGGCGGATGGCACAACGGGCATCAGCCGGATGTCGTGCGATCTGTCAGCGGCGGATATGCGGCAATTGGTGCTGTTCTGCGAAGGGTGCGATCTTCGGCGGACCTACGGCGATCCCATCGCCGTTGAACTGCAGCTCGACGGGTTGCTGCTTACCGAAAATCCAGCCAAAGGCGAAATTCACGTCCTGCGCCAAATCGGCTATAGCGAGAAAGCCGCGCAGGTCGAGCGCGTGATCTTTTGCGCCGAAATGGCCGGCGTTGTGGAAACCGCCCTCAATCACGCGGAGCAGTCCAAACACGGTCCTCTCTTGAAATCCATGCTGGCTGAAACGCAGCTCCCGGCCTCGTTGGTTCAGGGCCTGACGGATGATGAAAGCGCGCAGGTCCTGCATCGCCTGCAAGAGATGGCGCTTCTGATCCTGAGCGATCTTTCGTTGGAAAAAGGCGGCCGCTTTGCAAAGCTATTGCGCGGTAAAAAATCGCGACCAGAGGCGGAGGCCTACGCCCGTGATCTGGTGCACAGCCTCGCCGAAAGCCTCGTGGTGCCTAAGACATCCGAGCTTGGCTCTCAGACGGGCGCGCCGTGAAACCCGGCCACTTTGCCTCTCAGATGGCAGACCCGAAGCGTCGCAAAATGACAAAGGGCCCCGACATGATCGGAGCCCTCTTTCATAACTACAGGCCTGCGCCCGTCAGAGGATCTTCTTGCGCAGATACGACGACACCACCTCGCCAAAAACAACCAACGCCAGAATGGTCAGCAGAACCATCGACACTTCGGGCCAGTTGAAGGTGTCGATCGCCCCCTGCAGGATCATCCCGATACCGCCCGCACCAACAAGGCCGAGAACGGTGGATTCCCGCAGGTTGATATCCCAGCGCAGGATCGCCACGGCAAAGAACGCGGGCATCACCTGTGGCACGATCCCATAGAGCACCACCTTGAAGCGCGACGCGCCGCAGGCCTCCAGCGCCTCTACCGGCTTGCGATCAATCTCTTCGATCGCCTCGCCCAGCAGTTTGCCCAGAAACCCGATCGACCGGAACATGATCGCCACGATCCCCGCCACGATGCCGGGGCCAAAAATCGCCACGAACAATAGCGCCCAGATGATGGTGTTCACGGACCGGGATGACACCAGGATGAAACGTCCCACCCACAGTGCTGCCTTGTTTGGCGTGGTGTTCTGCGCGGCGATATAGGCCACCGGCAAGGACACCACCACGGCGATCATCGTCGCCAGCGTGGCAATATTGACGGTCTGCCAGATCGCCTCGAGGATCGACGGCAGGTTCGAGGGATCCGGCGGCATCATGCGGCCAAACAGGTCGCCCATCTGCGACGGCGCATCCCAGACCCAGGCCCAGATCACGTCGATGCTGCTGAGCGCCCAGCTGACAACCAACAGGGTCAGGGCCAACCCGCCATAGCGCATCAGGCGCTGACGCAAGGTGAAGCGAGACCAGTGGTCAAGAGTGTTTTGCAAAGGCTGAGTGCTCATCATGCGATCCGCTTCCTGACAAATCCGCTCACTGCCTCGGACACGAGGATCACGCCCACGATGACCATGGTGATGGCGAGTGCAAAGTCATAGTCATAGCGACCAAAGGCATTCGCCAATGTCGCACCAATCCCGCCCGCGCCGACAATTCCGACCACGGCAGAGGCGCGCAAGTTGCTGTCCAGCTGATAAATCCCAAGACCGACCAGACGAGGCATGATCTGCGGCATCACCGCGTAGGCCAGCGTCGGGATGAAACCGGCCCCCGCGGCACGCATCGCCTCGACCTGACCAAAATCGATCTCTTCAATGCGCTCGGCCAGAAGCTTCGCGACAAATCCGATGGAATAGACCACCAGGGTCAACGCCCCGGCAAACGGGCCAAAGCCAACGGCCTTCACAAAGATGATCGCCACGATCACCGGGTGAAAGCTGCGGGCAACGATGATGATGCCACGACCGAGAAAGTAGATCGGCTTTATCGAGATGTTGCTTGCAGCCATGAACGCCAGTGGCACCGACAGGGCAATGCCGCCAACGGTTGCCAGAATGGCGATCTTCAGGCTCTCCAGAAAGCCGTCAATCAGTAGGCCGGAGCGTTCAAAACTCGGCGGGAAGGCACCGCTGAAAATGCGCTGCGCCCGGGTCATGCCGTCGGCCACCCGGTCCCAGTCGATCGGCAGCGTGACCAACGTGAAGACGAAGTAGATCGCCACGGCAGCATAAAGCCCATACCGCAACAGCGGGCTGGCGATGAACGGCGGTTTGCGCCAGGTATCTCTGACCTCGCTCATGCCGCCGCCCCGACCTGCGCGCGATCCTCTGCCGGAACCCCGGCGTAGATCTCGTCCATCTCCGCCTTGCCCAGCTGTGCCGGCAGATCGTCAAAGATGATCCGCCCGTAGCGCATGCCTACGATACGGTCGCTGTATTCCTTGGCCTCGGTCACGTTGTGGATGTTGATGATGACCGGCAGTTTCAGTTCGCTTGCCAGATCGCGCAGCAGCGACATGATCTGTTCCGAGGTTTTCGGGTCAAGCGACGCGGTCGGCTCATCCGCCAGCAGGATTTCGGGGCGCTGCATCAAGGCGCGCACCACGCCGACCCGCTGACGCTCACCGCCCGACAGTTCATCGGCGCGTTTGTTGGCATAATGTGCGATGCCAACCCGCTCCATCAGCTCGTAGGCGTGGCGGATGTCATCACGGGGATAGCGCCGCGTCAGTGCCGCCCAGGTCGAGATGTAGCCAAGCCGCCCGGACTGCACATTCTCCATCACCGTCAGACGGTCGATCAGGTTGAAGCTCTGAAACACCATGCCGATACGACGGCGGGCGGCGCGCAGCTCGCGACGGTTCAATGTGGTGAACTCGGTGCCGTTCAGATCAACGGAGCCGGAGGTGGGTTCGACCAGGCGGTTGATACAGCGCAACAGCGTACTCTTGCCCGCACCGGATGACCCGATGACGGACGTCAGCTGATCGCCCTCGACGGTCAGGTCCAGCTCTTTCAACACCGGATCACCGGATCCGTAGCGTTTGGTCAATTTGGAGATTTTAAGCATAGCGGCCTCTCGGACAATGCGCGGCCCCGCCTCTGCCACGCGGTCCGACAGGCGAACACACGCGGGAAGCCGCGAAAAGCCCCGGTCGGCTGCTGCGCCGACCGGGACGGGATGTGTGGATCAGTTTCCGGCCAGGCCCTGCGGTGTGTATTCCACGCCGTTGGACTTCTGGATCTGACGGATGACCGCCCATTGATCCTTGTAGGTGATCGGAATGAACTTGCTGACGCCGTCGAACTCATCGCCCAGCTTGGTGCCGGCAAAGTCGAAGGAGAAGAAGGCGTCCTTGATCTTGTCAGCCAGCGCCGGATCAAGATCATGTGCCAGCGTGAAGGAGGTGGTCGGGAACGGATCGCTCTCCCAGATCTTGCGCACGTCAGCGGTGTCATAAAGACCGCGCTCTGCCATACGGTCGACCACTTCGGACGCCACCGGCGCCGCGTCATAGTCGCCCGCGACCACACCCAGCATCGACTGGTCATGCGACCCGGAATAGACCACCTCGTAGTCCTTGTCCGGCTCTACGCCCAGATCCGGGAACAGCGCGCGCGGCGCCTGGTTGCCGGAGTTCGAGGTCGGCGAGGTATGCGCAACACGACGGCCCGCCAGATCCTTCACTTCCTTGATGTCGCTGTCGGCCTGCGTGAAGACCTGCAGCTTGTAGCCGAACTGGCCATCTGCCGCGCCCATGATCGCAAAGGGCACCGCACCGGCAAGGTTCACCGCAAACGGTGTCGGCCCGGTGGAGAAGCCTGCCACATGCAAACGACCGGAGCGCATCGCCTCAACCTCGGCAGAGTTCGACTGCACAGCAAAGAACTGCACGTCCTTGCCTGTCGCCTCTTCCAGATGGGTGATGAAGGGCTCCCAGATGTCGGCATAGACTGCGGGATCTTCGACCGGCGTATAGGCAAACACCAGCGTGTCGGGGTTGCTCAGTTCTGCCGGGTCGGTGGGCGTATCGGCCACCAGGTCGCCGTTTGCATCGCAGTAGAGCACATCCAACGCGCCACGCTCAGCGCAATCTTCTGCCGCTGTTGCAGCCACGGCGCTCATCGACAGAACGCCCAGTGCCGTCGTGGCACGGGTCCAGAATTTTACCATGTTTTCCTCCCTTTAACGCCAGTGGTGGAACGGTCTCCCACCCGTCACGGCGCTGGTGAAGAAAGGATAGTGACCTCCTGCCATCCGAAGCGAGACAGGTTATGTTAATGAAACAGCCGGAACCCGGCTTTCATGTTAACAATGTTTCAAATGCCGTTGCAGGCCTTTTGAGCTGCTAGCGTTTTTTGACATCTGTGCCACAACAGCAGGCGCGCACCCCCGGTCAGAGCAGGAGGAGGAGGCAGGAATGCAGTCAGGCAAGTCAGAGCCGCTCATCGCGATCGTGGACGATGATCCGAACGTGCGCGAGACCCTGTCCGCCCTGATGCGCGACAGCGGTTTCGCTCCGGTCTGCTGTCCGGATATCGCGGCCTTTCTTGCACTTGGCGACCCGCCCCCGGTGGATCTGGCTTTGATCGACCTGCGGCTTCAGGGTGAATCCGGTCTGACTCTGGCGATCCACATCCGGGAGCGCTACGAGATTCCGATCGTCATGCTGACGGGCGTTGGTGATGAGATCGACAAGATCATCGGGCTGGAAACCGGCGCGGATGATTATCTGATCAAACCGTTCAACCCGCGTGAGCTGGTCGCCCGCATCCGTGCGGTGCTGCGGCGCTATGGTTTGGGAAGCCAGCGGGTGCCCGCCCCTGCCCCGGGTCAGGAAATCGCCTTTGGCAGCCTGCGCATCGACCTGCAATCGCGCCGGTTGCTGGATCAGTCGGGCGATGAAATACCGCTGACCAATGCGGAATACCGTCTGCTGGAGTATTTTGCACGCAACCCGGAACGCACCATTCCCCGCCCGGAGTTGCTGGAGGAGCTGGGGTCCGACATGCAGCGCTATGTGGATCGCACCATCGACGTGCTGATCCTGCGTTTGCGTCGCAAGATCGAAGCCGTGCCATCAAAGCCGGTACATCTGCTCACGCGCAGGTCACAGGGCTATGTGTTCCACCTGTCGCCAAACTGAGCCCAGCATCCGATGTCCATCCTCTCTCGTCTCAGCATTCGCTTTCGCCTGTCCGCCGCCATCGCCGTGCTGTTTGGCTTGATCCTTCTGGTCAGCCTCATCGGGATGCGCGTGCTGAACCGGACCGAACTGTGGATGAACGTCCTGCATCAGGACACGCTGACCGAGGTCTCCGACGCGCTGGAACTCTCGCGACGCTCCGCCGATCTCGCAACCTCTGCGCCCTTTCTCTACGCGCTGTTTCCGCCCTTCCAGCTGGAGCAAGAGGCACAGAGCGTCTTGCAGAACCTCCGCAGCATCGAGGAACAGGCGGCCAATGACCCCGCACTCGACCTGCCGCTGGCGCGGCTGCGGCTGGCAATTGACGATTTGACCTCAGCGCTGGTGCCGCAAACCGCACGCATCGCCGCCCTCACCGCCATAGACCGCGACATGTTGCGATTGAACCAGCGCGTACGGCGCCTATCCGGCGATACTTCCCTGCCGCTGCCGGAACGCGAGGTCTGGGCCGAACTTCAACAGCTGACCGCCAGTGCCATCGGTGCGGGTCGTGCAAACGCGCTGATCGAACTGGGGGAATTCACCCGCCGCTACACAACCACCCGAGACCGGATCGAGCCCGCCTTGATGCCGGTTCACCAGACAACTTTTGCGGAGATTCAGGCCGCCGTTCGCCGCAGCGAGGGGCTGTTTGCGCTTAAGCATCGAACGATCGCAGCCCAGCTTGATGCAGAGAACGCCCTGTTTCGCATTCGCCAGCAGGCAGGCCGCATCACCACCTATGCCGAGGAAAAAGTCGCCCAGGCCGAGGCGCGCCTGTCACAGGCCCGAACCGAGACGTCAAACAACCTCGGCATCGCAAAGAACTCCTTTCTCGCGCTGACATTGGTCAGCCTTCTGGTTGCCGTGACCTCAGCGCTTTATGTGTCGCGCTATGTCGCACGTAACCTGCGCCGCATCGCCGATGCGATGCGCACGCTGGCGGCAGGGGACCACCGCAGCGACCTGCCCCGTGCCCGCGTGTCGGATGATGAGATCGGCCAGCTCTATGCCGCGTTTCAGGTGTTTCGCGACAACGCCCGCAAACTGGACCGCCGCACCGGAGAAATCCGGCGTCAGAACGCGCTGTTTTCCCGTGTCTTTCGCAACATCAAGGACGGTGTCGCAATTTCCGCCGCCAGTGGGCAGATCGAGGCGGAAAACGACAATCTGCGCAGCCTTCTACGGCTGCCAACAGAGGACCAGCCCAACGCGCCAGCCGACATGCAGGACCTCATTGCGCGCTCCGCCTTTACCCGTCAGGCCAGCGCGGGCGAGCGGGGTGGCTTTGAAGAATACGTCGATGCCTCCGGCCATGTGCTGGAGCTGCGCCATTCCCCCCTGCCCGATGGCGGCGCGGTTTGGCTTCTGTCGGAAACCACCGAGCGCAAGCGTATTGACGAACGGCTGGAAGAGATCCGCCGGGTGGAAACGCTCGGGAAAGTCACCGGTGAGGTTGCCCATGATTTCGGCAATATCCTGTCGAGCATCTCCGGCAACATGCATCTGATGTCCGCGGCCTCGAACGAGGACGCAGTGCGCATCCGCGATCGTATTGGTGCAGCGCTGGATCTGGGCGTATCGCTGACCGAACGCCTGTTGGCATTTGCCCGCAAACAACATCTGGAGCCACAGGTGACAGATGTCGGTCTATTGGTGGAGGGCATGGCAGATCTGCTCGAAATCGCGCTGCCCGAAACCGTCGAGCTGGAGTTCGATCTGGCGGCAGAACCGGTGCTGGCGCGGGTCGACCCCGGCCAGTTGGAAAGCGCGATCCTCAACCTGTGCGTCAACGCGGGTCAGGCCATTGATGGCGCCGGGCAGATCCATGTGACCGTGACGGAAAATCCCGATGGCGGCGCATGCTTGCGCATCCGCGACGATGGCTGCGGCATGTCGCCCGAGGTGCTGCAACATGCCACCGAACCGTTTTTCACCCATCGCAGCGATGGCAGCGGCACTGGTCTCGGCCTGTCGATGGTGGATGGTTTCGTCCATCAGTCCGGTGGGCGGCTGTCCTTGTCCTCCACCGTAGATGAAGGCACCGAGGTCCACCTCAGCTTTCCGCCCCTGGAGCAGCCCGTGGACCTCTCTGCCAGCACCTTGGTCAGCGGCACGGCGGTGGTGGTGGACGATGATCCGACCTATCTCACATCGGCGGCACAGGTCCTGGAAGGTCTGGGGTTTACCGTACTGCGGGCAGAAAGCTATGCCGAGGGGGCAGCTGCAATCACCCGTCTGAACGCCGTTGATCTGGTGTTGAGCGACCTCAACCTCGACCATGGCGCCTCAGGCTGGGATCTCTTGCATCTTGCCCGCACGCAGCACCCGACCTGTCGGTTGATCGTCATGTCAACACGCAGCATCGCCGGGATGCCTGCCGCCCTGCGCACGGCAACCGGGCCCGGACGATTGGAAAAACCCGTGACGGACTCGGCCCTGCGCGATCTGTTGCGTCACGGCGCCTAAGCGTCAGCCGGGAATACCGCTCGCGGTGTCGAGCAAGGCTGGCAGCAACTCCTCCCTCACCCGCTCGATATCAAAACTGTGGCTGGAGACGGCAACTTGCAGCGCCGCATTGGCCCTTCCGTCGATGCCGACAATCGGGACCGCCAGGCTGATTTCGTTCAGCATCATCTGACCCTGCGTGATCGAATAGCCGTCCTGCGACGCGCAGGCGATACCGTCAGCAATGGCCTCGCGGTCGGTGATGGTCTTTGGTGTCGCCGCCCGGATCGGCCAGGTTTCCAACGCATGTGCCACTTCATCGTCAGACCAGGTTGCCAGTATCACCCGCCCGGACGCTGTACCAAGCGCTGGCACGCGACGCCCGACGATACTGGCCGCGAACTGGGTCCTTTGGTTGGGCAGGCGCAGCGAGTAGATGATGTGATCGCCGGAAATCTGCGCCAGGTTCACTGTTTCGCCATGAACACGGCTGAACTCCACCAGCTTCGGCAGCACCCGCGAAATGAGCGGATCCGACCAGTAGTAGGCGTAGGCCAGCTCCAGCCAGGCATGGCTGGGCCGATAGCGACGCGTGCCCGGATCACGCTCCAGCATCCCCTCTTGATGAAGCGTATGCGCCATGCGCTGTACCGCGCTTTTCTCCAGTCCGGTGAGGGTGACCAACTCGGCCAGCGACAGGGAAACATGTGATTCGTCAAACGCCCGCAGCAGACGCAGCCCTTTGGCCAAGGTGCCGACGAACAGCGGATTCTGCTTCTTTTCCAACATCTTTTTCCATTTCTGCCGGGTCTCGAAAACACGGATGTAACAAAGACTTGACGGATACCGTCAGCATCTGAGTATGATAGTTAAATAGCGATCATAAGTATCAAATAATGATACTGCAACTATTCCAACGTATAGTACAGGGAAATGAAATGACTGATCTCTCCTTTACCCGCTCCGTGCTCGTCGCGCTCACGCTGGCCTCCACCACCGCCATGCCCGCCCTTGCGGACAAGGCGTCTGGCACCCTGAACGTGGCGTTCACCAAAGAGCTGGAAAACGTCGACAGCTACTTCAACTCCTCCCGCGAAGGGGTCGTGATGCAGCGCGCCGTTTGGGACGGTCTGATCTACCGTGACCCGAAGACCAACGAATACATCGGCAACCTGGCCACCAGCTGGGAATGGATCGACGACACCACGCTGGAGCTGAAGCTGCGCGAGGGGGTCACGTTCCACAATGGCGAACCCTTCAACGCCGATGACGTGGTCTACACCGTCAACTACGTCGCCAAGGAAGAAAACGGCGTGAAGACGCAGCGCAACGTAAACTGGATGAAATCGGCAGAGAAAGTCGACGACTATACCGTGCGCATCCTGCTGAAGGACAAATTCCCGGCGGCGATCGAATTCCTCTCCGGCCCCGTGTCCATGTACCCGAATGAATACTACGCCGAGGCTGGCCCCTCCGGCATGGGTCTGAAACCCGTTGGCACCGGCCCCTACAAAGTGACCGACGTGGTGCCGGGACAGCATTTCGTGCTGGAAAAGAATGAAAACTACCACGACAGCCCCAAAGGTCAGCCGGAAATCGACAAAATCGACATCCGCACCATTCCCGACGTCAACACCCAGATGGCAGAGCTGTTCTCCGGCTCGCTGGATCTGATCTGGCAGGTGCCTGCGGATCAGGCCGAGAAGCTGGCCGAGATGGGGCAGTTCACCGTTGCCAATGAATCCACCATGCGCGTGGGCTATCTGCAAATGGACTCCGCGGGTCGCTCCGGCGAGGACAACCCTTTCACCAATGCCAAGGTGCGCGAGGCGGTCAACTACGCGATCAACCGCGAAGAACTGGTCGAAGCGCTGCTGCAAGGGTCGAGCCAAGTCATCAACACCCCCTGTTTCCCCAGCCAGTTCGGCTGCGTGCAGGATGTGACAACCTATGACTACAACCCTGAAAAGGCGAAAGAATTGCTGGCCGAAGCGGGCTATCCGGATGGGTTCAGCACGCCGTTCTATGCGTATCGCGACCGTCAGTACGCCGAGGCGATCTCGTCCTACCTCAACGCGGTCGGCATCGACACCGACTTCAAGATGCTTCAGTACTCCGCCCTGCGCGAGCTGAACATGAAAGGCGAAGTGCCGCTGTCGTTCCAGACTTGGGGCAGCTATTCGATCAACGACGCCTCCGCCATGGTCAGCCAGTTCTTCAAGCACGGCTCGCTCGACAGCACCCGTGACGATGAAGTGCTGGAGTGGCTGGACGTGGCCGACAGCTCCACCAACCCGGACGAGCGGATCGAGAATTACACCAAGGCGCTGCAGAAGATCACCAAGGAAGCCTATTGGGCGCCGATGTTCAGCTACAACACCAACTACGTCTTCACCGGCGGCGTGACCTACACGCCGACTGCCGACGAGGTGCTGCGGTTCGTGGACATGTCCTGGAACTGATCTGCCTCTGGTGAGGGGCCCCGCGCCCCTCACCCTCCTCCCGACACGCTCCTCACACGACACATCCCCAGATGCGCGGGCCTATAGTGCCTGACGCCCGAGGTACCTCATGCTTCCATTCATCCTGAAGAGACTGGGCCTGGCTTTGCTAGTGGCTTTGACCGTCAGCTTCATCAGTTTTTCCTTGCTGTTCTTGTCCGGAGATCCTGCAGCCGCCCTGGCTGGCGAAACCGCCAGCGGCGAAGATGTCGAGGCCATCCGCCGCCTCTATGGTTTTGACCGCCCCATGTTGGTGCAATACGGCGAATGGCTGTTCTCGGCCGTGCAGGGCGATTTTGGCGAGAGCTATTATTTCAAACTGCCCGTCGCCAGCCTGATCGCAGAGCGTCTGCAAGTGACCATGCTGCTGGGGGTCTGTGGTATCCTGTTTGCCCTCCTCACCGCCGTTCCTCTTGGCGTGGCTGCTGCGATCCGTCCCAACTCCCTCATCGACCGCGTCGCGCTGTTCCTGTCCGTTGCCGGTCAGGCGATGCCGTCGTTCTGGTTTGGCCTCATTCTGATCGTTGTGTTTGCCATTCAACTCGGCTGGCTGCCGCCTTCTGGCGCGGCGACTTGGCGGCATTTCATCATGCCGACCATCGTGCTTGGCTACTACGCGATGCCAGCCATCATGCGATTGACGCGGGCCGGCATGCTGGACGTGCTGAATTCGGACTTCATCCGCACCGCACGCGCAAAGGGCGCCGGCGAAGGTCGGGTGCTGTTCAAACACGCCCTGCGCAATGCGATCATCCCGGTGGTCAGCCTGGCTGCGGTCCAGATGGGCTTCATGCTGGGCGGCTCCATCGTGGTGGAATCGGTCTTTGCGCTGCATGGCGCAGGCTTCCTCGCCTGGGAGAGCATTGCCCGCAACGACCTGCCCACCGTGCAAGCGCTGATCCTCGTTTTCTCGATGTTCTACATCGTCTTCACCTTTCTCGCCGACGTTCTGAACGCCTGGCTTGACCCCAGAATGCGGAGTTCCTGACGTGACCGACTCCACTGATCCTCTCTACCAAGAAATCCAAGGCCCCTCTCCGCGCCAGATGCTCAAGCTGCGCGCATTTGGGCACAAGGGGCTGCTCTTCGGCATGGGCGTTGTCGGCCTGCTGGTGCTGATCGCCATTCTGGCACCGGTGCTCGCCCCGCATGACCCCTATGCGCAAAGCCTGATGAACCGCATGGTTCCGCCTGTCTTCATGGGCGGCACCTGGGAACATCCGCTGGGCACCGACCATCTGGGGCGGGACTACCTGTCGCGCCTGATCTACGGCGCCCGCGTGTCGCTGTTGATCGGTGCGGTGGCTGCGCTGATTTCCGGCGTGATCGGCACCGCGATGGGTGTCGCGGCCGGCTACTTCGGCGGCAAGGTCGACGCGGTTGTCACCTTCCTCATCAACGTGCGTCTCGCGATGCCGGTGGTGCTGGTGGCCCTTGCGGTGGTTGCCATCCTCGGCGGCTCGCTCACCGTGGTGGTCTGCGTGCTGGGCCTGTTGCTGTGGGACCGCTTTGCCGTGGTCATGCGCGCCTCCACCCTGCAGGTCAGCCGTCGCGACTATGTGGCCGCTGCGCAGGTGATCGGCGCTTCCACCCCGCGCATTCTGCTGACCGAGATCATGCCGAATATCTTCAACAACCTGATCGTCGTGATCACGCTGGAGATGGCCCACGCCATCCTGCTCGAAGCGGCGCTGAGCTTTCTCGGCCTTGGTGTGCAGCCCCCTACCCCCTCCTGGGGCCTGATGGTGAGCGAAGGCAAGAACATGATGCTGTTCGAGCCATGGCTCGTTCTCATTCCCGGTGCCGTGCTGTTTGTGCTGGTGCTGGCGATCAATCTGATGGGCGACGGTCTGCGTGACGTCACCGCCCCCGAAGGACGGAGCTGAACCATGACTGATACGCTTCTTTCCGTAAAGAACCTGACCCTCAACATCCCCACCGGCAGCGGCACGCTGAAAGCGGTGCGCGGCATCGACTTTGACCTCAAACGCGGCGAGACCCTGTCGATCGTCGGCGAAAGCGGGTCGGGCAAATCCCTGACCTCGCTGGCAGTGATGGGGCTTCTGGGCAAGTCCATCAAACGCCAGGCCGACGAGATGCGGTTTGACGATGTCGACCTGCAAAAGGCCAACCGCCGGGTGATGCGCGATCTGCGCGGCAACCGGATCGCGATGATCTTTCAGGAGCCGATGACCTCGCTCAACCCGGCCTATACCATCGGCGATCAGCTGACCGAGACGCTTTTGCTGCACCGCAAGGTCAGCAAGGCGGCGGCCCGCGCCCGCGCGGTGGAGCTGTTGGAAAAGGTCGGCATCACTGCCGCCGAAAGCCGCCTGTCGCAATACCCCCACCAGCTGTCCGGTGGTCTGCGTCAGCGGGTGATGATCGCGCTGGCGCTGATGTGCGAGCCGGATCTGTTGATCGCGGACGAGCCGACAACCGCCCTTGATGTGACCATTCAGGCGCAGATCCTGCGGCTCCTGGTAGATCTGACCCGCGAGATGAACATGGCGATGATCCTCATCACCCATGACCTGGGTGTGGTGGCCCGTGTCGCCGACAAGGTTGCGGTGATGTATGCGGGTGAGCTGGTCGAGACAGGCCCCGCATCAGAGGTCTTTGCCGCACCAAGCCACCCTTACACGCGCGGTCTGCTGCGCTGCATCCCGCAGCCGGGCAAAACCGAACGCGGCGCGCCCCTTGGCACCATTCCCGGCATTGTGCCGTCGCTGATCGGCGATGTCAGCGGCTGCGTGTTCCGCACCCGCTGTGCCCATGCCCGCCCCGAATGTCGCGAAGCAATCCCACTCAGAGGCGACGCCAGCCATGAGTTCAAATGCGTCCACCCCGACGGCGCGTTGTCCGAAGAAGGAGAGGTCGCATGAGTGATGTTCTGACCCTGGACGGAGTAAAGAAAACCTACAGCGTCAAGCAAGGCATGTTTGGCCCGCGCAAGCCGCTGACAGCCGTCAACGATGTCACGCTCTCGCTCGGCAAGGGCGAGGTGCTGGGGCTGGTTGGGGAATCCGGATGTGGCAAGTCCACATTGGCCAAGCTATTGCTGGGACTGGAAAAACCCACGTCTGGCGATGTGCTTGTTGAGGGGGAGTCGATGGCAACCCTTGATCGGCGCGGTCTGGCCGGACGCCTGCAGCCAATCTTTCAGGATCCCTATTCCTCGCTCAATCCACGAAAGTCGATCTACGATATTATCTCCCTGCCGCTGCGGGTGCACAAGATCGGCAATACCGCCAGCCAGACCAAGGCGGTGAAGGACATCCTCGACATCGTCGGTCTGCCGCAGCGGGTGATGAACACCTACCCCAGCCAGATGTCCGGCGGTCAGCGTCAGCGGGTCGCCATTGCGCGCGCGCTGGTGATGAAACCCGAGATCGTCATCTGCGATGAGCCGACCTCGGCGCTGGATGTGTCTGTCCAAAGCCAGATCCTCAACCTGCTGGGCGAGCTGCGCCGCGAGTTTGGCCTGACCTATCTGTTCATCAGCCACGACCTCGCTGTGGTGGAGCATCTGGCGACACGGGTGGCGGTCATGTATCTTGGCCGGATCGTTGAAGAAGCCCCTGTGGCAGAGCTCTTTGAGGCCCCCAAGCATCCCTATACTAAGGCCCTGTTGAGTTCGGTCCTGACCCCGGAGCCGGGGCTGGGCGTGCCGGAAACCGCCCTTGGCACCGCCTATCCGAACCCGATCAACCCGCCCTCGGGCTGCGCCTTTCACCCGCGCTGCCCACTGGCGACGGAGCACTGCAAAACAGTCGCCCCCCGCCCGATCCAGACCGAACATGGCCGGGTGGAATGCCACCTCCACGACCCGGAGAGCCCGATGACACGTCAGGATGCCGCATGAGCGCACTGTCGAGAACACAGCACACCCGCAAGCATGTCATCGAAACCGCGGGCGGCGTCGTCGCCTCCCAGCACCGTCAGGCTGCCGAAGCGGGTGCCGCAGTCTTGCGCGCTGGCGGGGATGCCGTTGATGCTGCCGTCGCGACCTCCTTTGTCGTCGGGGTTCTTGAACCCTGGATGAGCGGCCCAGCCGGCGGTGGCGCCGCGATCCACTGGCGCGCGGACACTGGCGAGGCGGTGGCGATCAACTTCGGCATGAGATCGCCGAAGGGATTGAATATAAACGACTATCCCCTGTCTGGTGATGGCAAGGCCGGGGATCTCTTCCCCTGGGAACGCGTGGTCGAGGATCGCAACGTCGAGGGCGCGACGGCGATCGCCGTGCCCGGCACCGTGGACGGTCTTGGTCAGGCGCACGCCCGCTGGGGCCGTATGCCATGGGCGGAGCTTCTGGCACCCGCTGTCAGTCATGCCCGCGAGGGAATGCTTGTCGACTGGTATGCAGCGCTGCTGATCGCCTCGACCGCGCGCAATCTGGCCAAGGATCCCGACGCGGCTGCGATGTTCCTTGACGATGGCACATGGCCCAAGGGCTCTGGCTGGACCGCGATCCCCGACAATCGGCTCGACCAGAGCCGCGTGGCCGCCTCGCTTGCGCATATGGCCGAGGCTGGACCGCGTAGTTTCTACGAGGGCGATCTGGCGCAGGCGATGGCGCAGGATGTTCAGGACAAGGGCGGTTGCCTCGCTGCGGAAGATCTCGCCGGATACTCCGCCTGGATGGGCGCAGCCCGCCCTGTCGATTACCGCGACGCGCGCTTTCACGTGATGCCGGGCCTGACGGCAGGCCCGACCTTCGCCCGCGTGATGGAACAGCTTGAAACCGCAGATCTTTCGACGCCTGCCGCAACCTATGTGGCCTACGCCCGCGCTCTCGACCAAGCCTATGCAGAGCGGCTCGGCAAGATGGGCGATGACGGCGAAGTGCCAGAGGCCCCCGGCTGCACCACGCATTTCTCCGTCGTGGACCGGGACGGCAACATGGTCACCCACACCCAGACGCTGCTGTCGATCTTTGGCAGCCGGGTTGTGTCGCCCTCAACCGGGTTCCTGATGAACAACGGCATCATGTGGTTTGACCCCGAACAGGGCCGCCCGAACTCCCTCGCGCCGAACAAGGCGTGCCTGATGAACGTCTGCCCGGTGTTGGGTGAACGCGGCGACACGCGCTTTGCCTTTGGCGCGTCTGGCGGGCGCAAGATCGTCTCGGCCGTGTCGCAGCTGGCGTCCTTTGTCGTCGATGGCAAAATGGATGTGGAACAGGCCTTTCACACGCCGCGCATCGATATGTCAGGCGGCGCGCAGATCATCGCGGACGAAACGCTGCCGACAGAGGTGATTTCAGCCCTATCGGACGAAAAACCAACGCAGACCACCCGGCGGACCGTCTCCCCCTATGCCTTCGCCTGCCCCGCAGGCGTGATGCGCAAGGATGGCGCCAACAGCGGCTGCACCGAAATCATGTCACCCTGGGGTGACGCAATATCCGAGGACGACCTATGACCCGCGACGCCGCCATTTCCCGCGTGACTGACTATTACGAGGCCGGAACATTCCAATCTGACCTTGCGGATCTCGTGACCTATCGCAGCGAGAGCCAGAATGATGCGCCCGACGCGCGCAGCGAATGCCTGCGCTACCTGAAGGAAGCAATGCTGCCGCGCCTGATCGCCTTGGGCTTTGCCTGCGAGATCATCGACAATCCCGATCCGCGCGGCGGGCCGCTCCTGATCGGGGAGCGGGTCGAAGGGGATGACCTTCCGACCGTGCTCACCTATGGCCATGGCGACGCTGTATTGGGCCAGGAGGGCATGTGGCGCGAGGGGCTTTCGCCTTGGGAAATCGTCGAAGAAGGCGACCGGCTCTATGGACGCGGAACGGCGGACAACAAGGGCCAGCATCTGATCAATATCGCAGCTCTTGAGGCGGTGGTCGCAGAGCGGGGTCACCTCGGTTTCAACACGCGTATCGTGTTGGAAATGAGCGAAGAAGTTGGCTCTGTTGGCCTGCCGGAGGTGTTCAAGACCTACAAGGACCGGCTGACGGCGGACGTGTTGATCGCCTCAGACGGCCCCCGCCTGCAACCCGAGGTCCCCACCATGTTCATGGGCTCGCGCGGGGGGACGACGTTCGATCTGGTGGTGGAAACCCACGAGGGCGCGCATCACTCCGGCAACTGGGGCGGCCTGCTGTCCGACCCGGCGATGATCCTTGCCCATGCGCTGGCTTCGATCACCGATGTGCGTGGCCAGATCAAGGTTCCAGAATGGCGCCCCGACAGCCTGACAGACAGCGTGCGCGCCGCGTTGAAGGATCTGCCCGTTTCAGGGGGACAAGGCCCGGATGTGAACCCCGACTGGGGCGAAGAAGACCTGACCCCGGCGGAACGTGTGTTCGGCTGGAACAGCTTTACCGTGCTGGCGATGGTCTCTGGCGTGCCGGACGCCCCGGTCAACGCAATTTCCGGCTGGGCGCGCGCGACCTGTCAGCTGCGCTATGTGGTCGGCACTGAGCCTGAGGACGTGGTCCCTGCCCTCCGCCGTCATCTGGACGCGCATGGGTTCCAGAACGTGGAAATCCGCTGCCATGATCGCGGGTTCTTTGCCGCCACACGGCTCGACCCCGAGCATCCTTGGGCACAGTTCGTGGGCGATTCGATCCGCGAAACCTCGGGCGATCTGCATGTGCTGCCGAACCTTGCCGGGTCATTGCCCAACGACAGTTTCACCGACATTCTTGAGGTTCCGACCATCTGGGTGCCGCACTCCTATCGCGGCTGCTCACAGCATGCACCGAACGAGCATGTTCTGAAGCCGGTCTGCCGCGATGCGCTGCGGGTCATGGCGGGCGTGTTCTGGGATGTTGGCGAAAAGGGCGGACCCTCCGCCTAAGCAGAGCCGCAAATCGCTGCTGACAAATAAAGGCCGCCCTTGTTTCAAAGGGCGGCCTTCTTGCATTGAGGTGCGATGATCTTAGCGCGACCGAGGCCCCTACCCCACAATCAACTGTTTCAGCTGAAGCGCCTCGTACTCCAGCGCAGTCAGACGGAAGTTCACGACGTCGCCGATGGTGATCATGCCGACCAGCTGCTCCTGCTCCAGCACCGGCATGTGGCGGAACCGGCCATCTGTCATGAGGCGCAGCACCTCAACCACCGATTGATCCGGTGTCGCCGTGATCACATCAGTGGACATCAGCTCCTCTACCGTCTGTGGCAGCGTCTTGCCCGGAGTATCCGCCAGACGACGCACAATATCCCGTTCTGACAGGATCCCGACCAGATCCCCTTGCGGGTTCTTGACCAGTAGCGCACCGATTCCCTTGTCGCGCAGAACCTCCACGGCCTTGGCCACGGTATCCTGCGGGTTGATCCAGAACAGATCACCACGTTTGTTGGCGAGGACATCGCCAACCGTTGCCCGTGCGGCAGACATGTTGGTGTCCAGCGTCTGGCTGCTGGTCTTCTTGTCCAGCGTTTCGTCGCCCCGTGTTTTCGGAGTATATGAAGCAGGCATGGCGTTCCCTCTCTTTATCACCTTATACGGTATTACAAATCTCGCCCGAGTAAATGTGTTCCGACAAGGGAGACCAAATTGTCTGATCTTACGCTGACGCCAGCCGGCGCAACCGTGTTGTTCGTGATCGCCTGTCTGGCCGGATATCGCTACCGCACGGTCTGGAAGATGGAAGGCCCGCGCAGCCATCTTTGGCTTTTCGGCCTTGTCGCTGCGGGCTGTCTTCTGGTGCTGGGTTTTGTG
Source organism: Tritonibacter sp. SIMBA_163 (assembly GCF_046535935.1). Classification (NCBI taxonomy): domain Bacteria; kingdom Pseudomonadati; phylum Pseudomonadota; class Alphaproteobacteria; order Rhodobacterales; family Paracoccaceae; genus Tritonibacter; species Tritonibacter sp. SIMBA_163. The sequence goes on along the minus strand of NZ_JAWJBP010000013.1, from coordinate 65,910 downwards.
CCGCTGCGGACCGGCTGATCGCGTCCCGACTGGCGCGGGCGGCCTCAGACCGCCCTGCCCGGTTGCCACTCTTTCCGCTTAGGTATCGGACTGCAAATGCATCTCGATCAGCTGCAGCAAGGCATCCACGCTCTGCGTATCCAGTGAACGCCCTTTGAGGTCGATGCGGACCGCCGAGGGCGACACCTCTGCCGACAGATCGCCACCGCCCGCCAGAGTGCGGGCCTTCAGCCGGGTCACCTGTCGCGGACGTCCACCGCGCGCCTTGTCCTTGGGCGTTGCGTCCAGATCTGCCAAGGCCGCCTCGACCACCCGCCATTCGGCCCGGTCGCTGTCGGGCTGCGCGCTGCCAAGCGCCTTACGCAGGGCGCCCTGTCCGCCAGCCCGCAACGCAGCGGCCAGTTTCAGCCCCGCCTTTTCCGACATGGCATTTGGGAACCGCAACAGATCCCCCAGCCCTTCGTGAACTGCGGCGAAACTGCGCACCTTTGAACGCTTGGCCTTCGAGGCGGCAGCAAAGAGCGTGTCCACGGCCTCCTCGACCGAGGCGAAGACCCCCTGCCCCGTCACCAGAACTGCAATCCGGCCCCGCTCATAGGGCGTCAGATTGGCGCGCAGCTCATTTTCCTCGATCATCGAGACATAGGCGTCGGCGCTGTCAGTACCCTGACGCAGGAAGGCCGGGATCGCATCGAACCCGTCTTCGCTACGGTTCAGTCGCGCAAAAGCCTCCAGTCGCCGGAAGCCGGACACAAGACCATAGCGCCCCTCGTCAAGAGCCACCACTTCGACCGGGCTGCGCAGTCCGTTGGTGCGGATGGAGGCGATCAGCTCTTGCAGCTCGTCCTCATCCACCTGCATCCGATCTCGCCGCAGGTAGTCGCGGTCGATGTCCTCCAGCTGGATCTGATGCACGGCCTGCCCGGCCCCTTCGGCGTCACGCCATTTGTTGGCGTCGGCCTTGTCGCGGGCCATTTCAACCCGATCCGTAACAGCCGCCATCCCCCGCAGCTTTGCGGTTTCTGCCGAGACCTTGGCAATGGGTGGCGCGTTATTCTGGCTGTTGTCGAACGGATTCACGCTCGGTTTCGCGGCGAAACCCTCGTCCAGCGCTTCGATTTCGGCAGCATCCGGTGCGGTCAGTCGTCTGCGTTTGGCCATCTTACTCTGCCCCTTCCATCTGGGCGTCGCGCCACCAGCTGCCGATGAGAAGCTCCTTGAACTCGGCATAGGTCCGGTCAAAGGTTTCCCGCCCACGTACATAGGTATCGCGGTTGAAGTCGCGATAATCCGCTTCATAGATCCCATTCACTTGCTCTCCCGCCTGGCCCACGAGGGCCGTGACATCCTGACGGTAGGCATTCATGAAATCGCCGAAGTAAGCTTGGATCACGTTTGCCATGTCCGTCTGCTGACTGGCGTCAAAGCGCGTGATCAGCGCCCTTACTACATCCCATTCGAACTTAATTTCAGGCAAACCGGCCGCACGCTGCGCAACGTTCTCTCCCTCCTCGATCGAGGCAAAGGTGGAATAGAGCATGTCAAAGAACCGACCCGTGCTGTCAAACTCCAGAAAGGACGCACCAAGAGGCACCAGCAGAATATCCGCCGCGGCAAGCGCGTTGATGGTCAGATACCCAAGGGCCGGAGGCGTGTCGAGGAAGACGATATCGTAGTCGTCCAGAATGCCTTCGTCCTGCAAGAAGTTGTTCAGCGCATCCCACAGCGGCCAACTGCGCAACCCCATGCGCCAGACGGGGATTTGAAACTCCGCCCAGTAGAGGTTCAGTTGCGCACCGATCAGATCGATGTTTGGCCAATGGGTTTTTTGGATGACGTTTCGCGGCGAAACCGTCAGCGCTTCATTCAGCGTTTCATCCAATGGCAGTTCAGGCTCACCTGCCGCGGCACGCACGGCGTTTTCCTCCACCATGGATTTCGCATAATCCTTGGCGATGAGCGGGAAGACAGTCGACCACTCATCCTCAATCTTGCCGCCGAGGATGGACGTCATGGAGCCTTGGCTGTCCAGGTCGATCACCAGAACCTTGTAGCCATCGAGCGCGGCGGACATTGCCAGATGCGCCGCAGTCGAGGTTTTGCCCACGCCCCCTTTGAAGTTGGCAACAGCTGTCACTTTCGCCGGCAAACCTTTGGGTCGGTAGGGCAGGTATTCCTTCGTGGAAATTCCCTCGCTGGCGAAGTACTGACGAAGGGCAAGCACTTCTTCCAGCGTAAACCATTTTGAGCCACCTTCGCCTTCGCCTTGCGGCAGGTCCGGATGCGCTTTCAAGACACGTCGCAGATGCTGCGGTGCCACCGGTATCAGATAGCGGGTGATTTCCCAGACCGAGAACTTGCGCAGCCGCTTCTCCCCGTCGGGCGCATATCCACGACGGGCCAGGTCCTCTCGGCCTTTGCCACAGAGTGCGGCGGCCTTGGCAAATCGGGCGGTCTGGATCGGGTCAGGGAGCTTGCCTGCGGCTTTCTCCGGGTCCAAATTGAAATACGGCGGCAAAGATGGGGTACTCATGAGGTTGCTCGATCTCGATGAATGTATGTTGATTATGGTTATATGCCCAAGAATAGAGAACATCTTTGGCGGTGCATAGGCCTGAAGGGGCGTGCCGGCGGGTTTTTCTGGGTGCCTTTTACTGGTTTCGTGACGAAACGTTGCTGTTTTCTCTTGGAAACCATAAAAATACGGCCAACAAAGCGTTTAATTATTTAGAGTCTTTAGATTCTTTACTGCTGAATAACGCAATGAATTCAGACTACTAAATCATCTTGGGTACCTGCTTTCAGGTCGAGTGGTACCTATGTACAGGATCAAAGGTACCCGTATACGGGCGGAAAGGGACCTCAAAGCAGGTCTAAGGGTTCCGATTCTCAGGGGCGGGACGCTGCCGCACAGCCGCTCTCGATGCGCGCCTCCGTCGCGCTTACGTGTGGCAGAGCGTTGATTTCGACACTGAACTCCCAAATTAGAGCCTAGCACAGAACGTGCGCTGCGGCGCCATACGGGCCATGGGGCAGGCGGGACCGATTCGCTCTCTGACGGGATGCGCGGGTTCTGCTCCTGTGCATGGGTACCTTTAAAGTGCCGCGGGCTGACTGCAGCGAGACCACCAAAGGAACCCGTGCCGGATTGTCTGACAGGTTCCTTATGTGGCAGTCTGCGAAAAAACAAGAGGCAGATGATTCCATGGCAGAGCGGAGCTTTGACGACGACCGATTGACCGGCGCCCTGACGCGAGAAACGGTCAAGAAAAACGTCGCCGCGATTCACATCAGCGGCAAGCTGACGCTGCTGCAGCGCAAACTGTCAAATGTCTTGCTGCTGAACGCGTATGACACATTGACCACGGCGCGCAGTCACACGATCGACGCGCGGACGCTTGCGATGATGGTGGGGTATAACTCCAACGACGTCGACAGTCTGCGGGCCAGTCTGCGGGCCCTGGCCGAAACTGTTGCGGAATGGGATATGCTCGATGAGCAGGGACATCAGGAGTGGGGCGTCTCTGCACTGTTGAGTTTCGCCAAGTTGAAGAACGGCGTCTGCGAATACGCCTACTCGCCAGCCTTGGCGCAAAAACTGCATGACCCAAAGATCTATGCACTGATCAACGTGAAGATCCAACGCAACTTCAGTTCGGGCCACGGGCTGGCGCTGTATGAGAACTGCTATCGGTTCGTACGCACCGGCTCGACTGGATGGTGGAGCCTCGAGATCTTTCGAAAGCTGATGGGCGTGGACGGTTCCGCCTATTATGAGAGCTTCAAGCATCTCAACGCAAAGATCATCAAACCCGCAGTGGCTGAGGTCAACAAGAGCTCTGACATCATCATTGAACCGCAAACCCGCAAGAAGGGCAGGGCGGTCAGCGAGATCCGGTTCCTGATCCGTGAGAACCCGCAGATGGCAATGTTCCAGATTGATGATAGCGACGGTTTGCGCAATTTGCCCGTCTACAAAGCACTGCGGGGGCAGGGGGTTTCTGATCGGCTTGCGCGTCAATGGATCACGGAGCACGGCCCGGACTACGTGCAGGAAAAGCTCAACTATGTGGCGGGGCAGGGGGATGTGAAATCCAGCGTGGGCTATCTGCGTGCGGCAATCATGGGCGACTACAGCCCGTCTGAGAGCGGAGGCGGTGGCGCGCGCCAGGCTCCTGTCGATCCAGAAACCCAAGCACGTCTGGAGGAGAAACGTGCGGAGCAGGCCGCCGCACAAGCCGCCGAGGACGCGGCGTTTCAGGCCCGCGCAGCAGCGCGGCGTGACCGGGCCCGTCATCTTGATATCGTCGAAACACTGGTTTCGCGGCGAAACCCCACGCAGCGAGATGCGGACAAGCGCTTGTTTCAGTCCCGCCTCGAGAGCGAACTCGACCGGGAACACTTTCGCCAGCATGGATGGAGATCGGCGCTGAATGCAGCGAGCATCATCGCCTTCTGGCAAGAGCTGGAGCCAGATGCATTCACTGAGGATGAGGGGTGATTTGCGTGTCACAGGGCGCAGATGGCCGGTGATCCGTAGGCAAGGTTTGCTCTCCCGATGACCGCTGCGGAATGGTCATCGGAAGAGCGTGCAGCTGTGGCTGCCAAGGGTCTTTGTGTTGAGGGTTAGCGCCGCTGGAACAGTATCATGGCCAGCGCCAGCAGGGATGATCCCAGCATCAACAGCAGCGACACGGCATTGAGGAGAGGGGTCGAACCTTCCTTGAGCCTGTCGAACATGGCGATCGTGAGCGGCGCATCAGAGCCGACCAACATCAGCGTGGTGTTGAAGTTCTCAAAGCTCATCAGAAACGCCACGACCACCGCTCCGATGATTGCGGGCATCAGAAATGGAATGGTGATGGTGCGCACTGCCGTGAGGCGGGTTGCACCGAGGTTGAGGGCGGCCTCTTCCAGCGTGCGGTCGAATTTTTGCAACCGGGCGCTGATGACCAGCGTTGCAATGGTGGTGATGAACGAGAACTGCCCCAGAACCACCAGTAGCAACCCAGGGCGCAGCGCCTGAATGTCCATTTGCGCCACGTCCCAGATGCCGTTGGCGAGCGTCGAGGAAAACACCAGGATGGAAATGCCCAGCACGATCCCCGGGATCACCAGTGGCAGCAACATCAGCACGTAAAGCACTGTCTTGCCACGGAAATCATAGCGGTTGAACAAGAAGGCATTGGTCGTTCCGACGCTGACCGACAGCACCGCGACACAGGCCGCAACAAAGACCGAGGTGCCGACCGCGCGGAGGATGCCACGCTCATGAAAGACGCCGATCTGAGGCGCCTCGTCGCCAAAGAACCAGTTCCAGGTGAACCCCTCCCAGGGCAGGGACGGGAATTGGCTGTCGTTGAAGGCAAAGACCGCAACCACCGTAAGCGGGAGCGCGAGGTAGAGAAAGAACATCAGCACATAGCCGCCATAGATCAGGCGAAAGCTGCGGGATTGGGGAATGGTGGGAATCATGGTTTACCCCATTGTTTCTTGCAAGGTACGTCCCGTCAGGCGCAGCATGCCCCAGACGATCACCGAAGACAGGAGCAGCAGCATGAAGCCGAATGTGGCGCCAAGCTCCCAGTTCGAGCGCACGATGAACTGGTTATAGATCATCTCGGTGAACCACAGGCTGTCCTTGCCACCCAGCATCGTCGGGGTCAGGTAGTTGCCGAGGCTCAGCATGAAGACCACGATCGAGCCGGACACAATGCCCGGCATGGCGTGGGGGATGATGATCTCGCGCAGGACCGACAGACCGTTGCCGCCCAGATCATACCCCGCCTCGATCACGCTGTCGTCGAGGCTTTCAAGCGTGGTGACGAGTGGCACCACCATGAACAACATCGACGTATAGACCAGCCCGACCATCATGGCCGAGTCATTGTAAAGCATTTCGACAGGCTGATCCGCCAGACCCACCCATTGCAGGAGGTTCGAAATCAGGCCGGTTTCCCGCAACAGGATCATCCAGCCGAATGTGCGCACCAGCTCTGACACGTAGAACGGGATGAGGCAGAGCAGGAACAGCACCTGTTGCAGCCGCCCCTTGGCCATTTTGGCGATGTAATAGGCGACCGGAAAGGCGATCAGCAGTGTGATGCCGGTGGCGAGGATCGACATGATGGCGGTGCGCCAGAAGGTGCGCAGGTAAAGCGGTTCGGTCAGCGCCTTCTCATACTGCGCCAGGCTGGTGTCATAGACGCCAAAGCTGATGCGTTCACGCAGCGAAATCAGCAGCATGTCGATATGCGGGATGATAATCAGCAGGCCGAGCCACAGAACAAGTGGCGTCAGCAGAAGGACAAATCCGATACGGGCATGGTTGCGCATCAGACACTCTCCCTGAAACAGGTGGCCTGTGCGGCACCCCAGCCGATATGGACCGTGTCGCCGCGTTTGAGCGCGGCGAATTCGCCGGATTGGGGCAGGGTGACCTCTAGCGTTTCGCCGACATTATCCTGGACCAGCACGCGCGAGGCCGCACCGTTGAACAGAATGCTGGTGACGGTGCAGCGCAGCTGGTTGTCAAACGTGGCCAGTGCCGCGGGGTCGGCGGCCAGGCGGATGGTTTCAGGGCGCACAAAGATCTCGGCCGTGTCGCCTGTGGACAGCTCATTCACGGCGGTGGCGCGCATGGCCAGTCCACTGTCGGTACGCAGCTGAAGCGCATCGCCCTCGACCCGCTCGATCCGGCCTTTCCAGCGATTGGCCTCGCCAATGAACCCAGCGACAAAGGGGGTGTCGGGTCTGTAGTAGAGATCCTGCGCCGTGCCGACCTGTTCAAACCGCCCCTGGTTCATGACGGCGATCTGGTCTGACATCACCAGCGCCTCGGACTGGTCGTGGGTGATGTAGACAAACGTGGTGTCAAATGCGGCCTGAAGCGCCTTCAGCTCAACCTTCATATGTTCGCGCAGTTTGAGATCGAGCGCGCCCAACGGTTCATCCAGCAGCAGCACATCCGGTTCCAGCACCATGCAACGGGCGATCGCGACACGCTGTTTTTGTCCCCCGGACAGCTCATCGACCTTGCGATGTCCAATGCCGGGCAGGCCGATGCGCTCCAAGGCCTCGTCGACTTTGTGGGCGATCTGATCCTTTGGCACCTTGTTGCGGCGCAGGCCGTAGCCGATGTTCTCGGCGATCGTCATCATCGGAAACAGCGCCAGATGCTGGAACACCATGTTCACCGGGCGTTTGTTCGGAGGGGTGTTCAGAACGGAGCCGCCCTTGATCCGGATGTCGCCTGAGGTGGGCTCGAGAAAACCGGCAATCATCCGCATGATTGTGGTTTTGCCGCAGCCGGAAGGGCCGAGGATTGAGAAGAAGCTGCCTGGCGGCACCGAAAATGACACATTATCGACAGCGGTGGTGGTGCCGAAGCGTTTCGCAAGCTCAGCGCATTCAAGATCAGGGGTCATGCAGGGGTCCGTTGTAGACGGTTCGGGTCAACACTTGAAAAAGGAAAGATCGCGGCATGCGGCCCCCCCCCGACAGGGAGAGCGCATACCGCGTTTCAGGTCTTTTCCAAAACGAGTGGGGCGGCATCTGTAGATCCGATGCCGCCCATGTCAGAAGAAATCAGTTGGCTGCCTGAACGCGGTCCAGAACATCACCTTCGATGGCTTCCAGACCGGCCGGAACTGGCGGGTACCACTTGATGTTGTCGATCGCCTCTTGCGGGAAGCTGGCCTGATACTTGGCCTTCAGGCTGTCTTCGGCAAATTGATCGGCACCTGCGGAGGCGGTGAAGTTCCCTGCAGACGCCGTGATCTTGGCGGCGACTTCCGGCTGCATCACAAAGTTGATCCAGTCATATGCCGCATCATCCGCCTGACCCTTCGCGGGCAGAACAAAGGTGTCGATCCAGCCCAAGGCGCCCGACGCAGGCGCAACAAAGGTGATATCGGCGTTGTCGTCGTTCAGCTTCCAGCCGCCGGTGTCCCATGCCATGGAGGCCGTGACCTCGCCGGAGCGCAGCAGGTTCATCAGCTCGTCGCCGCCGCCCCAGTAGGTTTTGACGTTGGATTTGCACTCGGTCAGTTTGGTTTCGACCTTCTGCATGATCTCGGCATATTTCTCTTCGTCGCCATAGGCCGCAAACGGATCTTCACCCAACGCAAAGGCAAAGCCGATCAGGGTGGGGCGCTTGAGCCGGTAGGAGACGTTGCCCGCCACTTCCGGTGCGCAGAGGTCGGTGTAGTCCTTGACCACGTCTCCGGCTTCGGCAGTGTTGATCACCAGGCCCGAGGTGCCCCAGACATGCGGCACGCCATAGACGTCACCGCCGACGGTGGTGTTGCCCATGGTGGCCTTCAGCATCGAGGGAATGAACAGCGACTCGTCCAGTTTCGACACGTCGATGGGCTTGTAGATGCCAAATTCCATCTGCGGGCCCATGATCCGGTCCTGCGAGGGCTGTGCCAGGTCAAAACCGCCACCGCCGGTGGCGCGCAGCTTGGCGATCATTTCCTCGTTGTTGGATTTTGTCACCTCAACGGTATGGCCGGTTTCTTCCTCGAACATTTCGATAACCTCGTCGGGCGCATATCCACCCCAGGTCAGCAGGCGCAGCGTGTCCGCCGAAGCTGTCTGGCTCAGGGCCAGCACGGTCAGGCAGGTTGTGGTCAGCAGTGTCTTGGTCATGGTCTTCCCCTCTAGGTGTCGGATCGAGTTCGGGCACAGGATGCGCGGGGTTGACCGAACGGTCAAACTTTTTAATGGGTTGGCGCCGCTTAGGAGGCAAATTTTGCCGCATAATCATTATTTTCGCGACTTTTGCGATTGGATGAGAGGCTGAGTGGTGCCGCAGTAACGCAAGCGCACGGCGGACACACACAGCAGGCGGCTGCTCTTTACAGAGGCCTTTCACAAGGAGCCTTCACCGGTGATCAAGCGGCAAACATGTCCTTATACGCCTCGCGCAGAATGTTCTTCTGCACCTTGCCCATGGTGTTGCGCGGCAGCTCGTCGATGAGGATCAGCTGCCGGGGATGTTTGAACCGCGCCAGCTGGGACTGCACGGCCTCCATCATCGCTTCGGTGTCGGGTGTTTCGCCCGGAGCGGCAACGAGAATGCCCAACACCGTTTCGCCGAAGTCCGGGTGCGGCACGCCGATGACCGCGCTTTCCAGCACGCCGGGCTGGTCATCAAGCACCAGTTCGATCTCCTTGGGGTAGATGTTGTAGCCGCCCGAAATGATCAGATCCTTGTTGCGGCCAACGATGTGGACATATCCGTCCGCATCCACCTTGCCGAGGTCGCCGGTGATAAAGAACCCGTCTTCACGCAGTTCGGCGGCGGTTTTCTCGGGCATTTGCCAATAGCCTTTGAACACGTTGGCACCGCGCACTTCGATCTGGCCGACCTCGCCCTGGGGCAGGCTGACACCGCTGGCGGGATCGGTCACTTTCAGGTCCACGCCGGGCAGGGGAAAGCCGACGGTGCCGGCGCGGCGCTCACCCTCATAGGGGTTGGAGGTGTTCATGTTGGTCTCGGTCATGCCGTAACGTTCCAGGATCCGATGCCCGGTGCGGGTCTCGAATTGCACATGTGTCTCTGCCAACAGCGGAGCGGAGCCGGAGATGAACAACCGCATGTGAGAGGTCAGCGCGCCCGTAAAGCGATCATCACTCAGCAAGCGGGTGTAGAAGGTCGGAACCCCCATCAGCGTGGTAGCCTGCGGCAGTTTTTCAATCACGACGTCGAGATCGAACTTTGGCAGAAAGATCAGGCTGCCCCCCGCCAGAAGGGTCACGTTGCTGGCGACGAACAGACCATGGGTATGGAAGATCGGCAGCGCGTGCAGCAGCACGTCATCGGCCGTGAAGCGCCATTCCTTGACCAGCGTCTCGGCATTGGACAGCAGGTTGTTCTGCGTCAGCATCGCGCCTTTGGAACGGCCCGTCGTGCCGGAGGTGTACAGGAACGCGGCGAGATCCTCAGCGTCGCGCGCGACGGTGTCAAACGTTTCGGGCATCGCTGCTGCCTGGTCGGACAGCGTGCCACTGCCATCCGCATTCAGCGTTTCCAGCCTGGCCCCAAGCTGCGTGGTGATCGGCGTTAGCGTGTCTTCCATCCGTGCGTCGCAGACCACGACGGAGGCGCCGCTGTTTTCAATGAAATAGGACAGCTCATCCGCTGTGTAGGCGGTGTTCAGCGGCAGGAAGATCAGCCCGGCCTGCGTGCAGGCCGCATAGAGCGCCAGTGCTTCGGGGGATTTCTCAACCTGAGCGGCCACGCGATCACCGGGCGTGAGACCGAGGTGCGTCAGCACATGGGCGATTTGGGCGGTGATGCCGAGAAAGTCCTGATGGCTCAGAACCTTGCCATCCGGCAGATGCAGAAACGGGGTCGATTTGCCAGCATGGGTGCCAAACAGGCGATCATACAACGGGTTTGCCATGGGCGGGGCCTTTCTTCTTAAGCTGGAACACTGCGCGCCGTGGCGGCGAGGCTCTTGACCTCGGGGGCGCAGGCCACCTCTTGCGTGGTCGCGAAACGTTCGTGGTTCTGTGCAATATTTTCGAGATCGTAAAGGTAGTTCACCATAGTTCCGGCAGACTGCGCGCGCCCCTTGTCGGAGGTGTCAGCCTCTGCGTGTACGGCATGGACAATCGCGCCATTTCCGAGGTGGAAGCGCGCGACCGGGTCCAGAGGCAAGCCTCCGGGCCGTTTGGCGTTCAACAGGTAATCCGCCGCCAGGGCACGCAGCCTTTCGGGATCCGCGTCTGTGGTCGAGATGTCCTCGGCCTCAAGCCAGCGGGCGAAGCCGGGAATGGGGGAGAGTGTGACAAAGGTGGACAGGCCGGACAGGTCCGTCGCCAGATCCGAAGCCACCTGTTTGATCAGCGAGCTGCCGAACGAAATGCTGGCCAGACCTGCCTGACAGTTGGAAATCGAATAGAAGGTGGCCGTGTCCGCTTCGGTGGCGGGGATTTCCGCGTGATCCTCGCTGAGCAGGGTTTGCACCGAGTCGGGGATGCCCTTGGTCAGCGCCACTTCGACGAAGATCAGCGGCTCATCCGGCATCGAGGGGTGGAAGAACGCAAAACAGCGACGATCCGCAGGTGCCAGACGGCGGCGCAGATCGTCCCAGCTGTCAATCGCGTGCACCGCCTCATAGGCGATGATCTTTTCAAGAATATGCGCCGGGCTTTCCCAATTGATCGGACGCAGCACCAGAAAGCCCCGGTTGAACCAGCTGAGGAACAGGTGGCGAAAATCTATGTCCAGCGCTTCCAGCTCCGGCTCGCCGCGCCCCAGCCGCAACAGATCCGCACGCATCCGCACCAAGGCCCCGGTGGCGTTGGGCAGCCGGTTCAGACGGCGGATCAGCTCCTGACGTCGGGGTTCGGATGCCGCCATAAATGCGCGATAGGATGCCTTGGAGGGATCTCTCTCGTAGGTCGCCAGCGTGGCGCGCACCGCATCTGGTGCGATGTTCATCGCCGAGGCCAGATGGCGAAAGAAGGCAAGCTTGCCGTCATCATCGAGGGGCTCAAATCGGGACAGGATCTCTTCGGCCAGGGCCAGGCCGGAGGTCTCCCCGGCGGAGCCAACCAGGGCGTCGGCCAGCTCCTGCAGCGGTCGTCCGTCCGAAGGTGCGGGTTGTACCGACCGCTGGCGGCGTTCAAAAACGGTCGACAGCAGCTCTGCAAGGATGCTCATGGCGCAGCTCCATCATCAGGTTTGGCCCTCAGGTCCGCAGCCCCGGAAACAGACAGGGCAGCAAGATTACTTTGGTCATGCCACAAGGGTAGTCGCTTTATGTTTTTTCAGTCAACCGTATTGTATACAAGAATTAGATTCTTGAATTTAGTTGGAGCGTTGGTCATGATCTGACGTATGGAAAAACGCCGCGCAGATACCATTGCCGAACAGCTCGAAGCACTGATTTTCAACGGGACATATGCCGATGGGGATCGCCTGGACGAGGTGCGCCTTGCGGAGCAGTTCGGGGTGTCGCGCACGCCGCTGCGCGAAGCGTTTCAACGGCTTGCCTTGTCTGGCTTGCTCGAACTGATCCCGCGACGCGGTGCCTTCGTGCGCCAACCGGGCCCGGTGGAACTGTTGGAGATGTTCGAGGTGATGGCGGAGCTTGAAGCGGTGTGCGGTCGGCTTGCAGCGTTGCGGATCTCAGAGGCCGCGCTTGCCGAATTGCGCGAGGCGAACAGCAGCTGTCAGACAGCTGTCACCGCCGGTGACGTGGAGGCCTATTACTCTGAAAACGAGCGGTTCCACAGCATCATCTATCAGCAATCCGGCAACAGTTTTTTGGCGCAGGAGGCCGCGAAGCTGCACAAGCGGTTGCAACCCTTTCGCCGCCAACAGCTTCGGTTCCGGGGGCGGATGGGCCAGTCCATGTCCGAGCATGAGCAGATCGTGCGCGCGCTGGAGGCCAGCAAAGCCGAGGCCGCGGCGGATGCCCTGCGCAACCACGTTGCGGTGCAGGGCGAGAAATTCCACCAGTTGATGGCGACGTTGAAGAACACGGCTTAGCCCGCATCCGGTTTGTGGCGCGATGTGATGCGCAACCTGCGACAGGGCAGGGGGCAGATACGAAAAAGGAGGCCACCGGCCCCCTTCTTCTTTCTCTGATCTTGAGATCTGCGGGTCAGCCGCCGAAATCGTCGAGCATGATGTCCTCGCGATCCACGCCCAGCTCCAGCAGCATGTTGATCACCGACTGGTTCATGATCGGCGGACCACACATGTAGAACTCGCAGTCCTCGGGCGCCGGGTGGTTCTTGAGGTATTCCTCGAAGAGCACGTTGTGGATGAAGCCGGTGTAGCCGTTCCAATCGTCCTCGGGCAGCGCGTCCGAGAGGGCTACGTGCCATTCGAAGTTGTCGAACTCTTCGGCCAGCTGGTCAAAGTCCTCGACAAAGAACATCTCGCGCTTGGAGCGGGCACCATACCAGAAGGTGATCTTGCGGTCGCGGTTTTCCAGACGCTTGAGCTGGTCAAAGATGTGCGACCGCATCGGCGCCATGCCGGCACCCCCACCGATGAAGACCATTTCCTTTTGCGTGTCGCGGGCGAAGAATTCACCAAACGGCCCGGAAATGGTGACCTTGTCACCGGGTTTGAGGTTGAAGATATAGGACGACATCTGGCCCGGCGGAATACCGGCAGAGCCCGGCGGCGGCGAGGCAACGCGGACGTTGAGCATGATGAGGCCCTTTTCGTCCGGGTAGTTCGCCATCGAATAGGCCCGCTCGATCGGTTCCGAGACTTTGGATTCATACTGCCACAGATTGAACTTGTCCCAATCCGGGCGGTACTCTTCTTCGATCTCGAAGTCCTTGTAGGACAGCGCGTGGCTGGGCGCTTCGATCTGGATATAGCCACCGGCGCGGAAGTTGACATCCTCGCCCTCGGGGAGTTCCAGCACCAGGTTCTTGATGAAGGTCGCGACGTTCTCATTGGAGCGCACGGTGCACTCCCATTTTTTCACGCCGAAGACCTCTTCTGGCACTTCGATATCCATGTCCTGCTTGACCGCCACCTGACAGGACAGGCGGTCGCCACAGGAGGCTTCGCGCTTGGTGATATGGCTTTCTTCGGTGGGCAGGATGGAGCCGCCACCGGAATGCACGCGCACGCGGCATTGCGCACAGGTGCCACCGCCGCCACAGGCAGAGGGGACGAACATCTTTTCCGCCGCCAGCGTCTGCAAAAGCTTGCCGCCTGCGGGAACCGAGATGGTTTTCTCGCCGTTGATGGTGATGTTCACATCGCCCGAGCTGACGAGTTTCGAGCGGGCTGCCAGAATGATCGTCACCAAGGCGACAACGATCAGGGTGAACAGGAGAACGCCTAGTCCGAATGTAGTCACGTCTGGCCTCCGATCAAAGTTTCACGCCGCTGAAGGACATGAAGGCCATCGCCATCAGACCCGCGGTGATGAAGGTAATGCCAAGTCCCTGAAGACCATCCGGAATGTCGGAATACTTCAGCTTCTCACGCACGCCGGCCATGGCGGTGATCGCCAGCGCCCAGCCGAAGCCGGAGGAGAGACCATAGGTGGTTGCCTCGGCAAAATTGTAGCTGCGTTCCACCATGAAGAGGGAGCCACCAAGGATGGCGCAGTTCACGGTGATGAGCGGCAGAAAGACCCCAAGCGCGTTGTAAAGCGGCGGGAAATACTTATCGAGCAGCATCTCGAGGATCTGCACCATGGCCGCGATCACGCCGATATAGGAGATCAGGCCGAGGAAGGTCAGATCCACGTCCGGGAAACCGGCCCAGGCCAGCGCGCCGGGGGCCAGCAGGTAGGTCAGCAGCAGGTTGTTGGCGGGCACGGTGATGGCCTGCACCACCATGACCGAGATACCAAGACCGATCGCTGTCGAGATCTTTTTCGACACCGCGAGGAAGGTACACATGCCGAGGAAGAACGACAGGGCGAGGTTCTCAACGAATACGGCCTTGACCGCGAGGGAAAGCAATCCTTCCATCAGTGCGCCTCCACCGTCTGGATTTTATATTCACGCTCTTCGACCTGCGCCGGCTTCCAGGTGCGAATGCCCCAGATCAGAAGACCAATGACGAAGAAGGCCGAGGGCGGCAGGAGCAGCATGCCGTTTGGCACATACCAGCCGCCATTGTTCACGGTCTCAAGCACGGTGACGCCAAACAGCGAGCCTGCACCAAAGAGTTCGCGGAAGAAGGCAACGATCATAAGCAAGAGCCCGTAGCCGAGGCCGTTACCAGCGCCGTCGATGAAGCTCGCGACGGGCGGGTTCTTCATCGCAAAGGCTTCGGCTCGCCCCATTACGATACAGTTGGTGATGATCAGACCGACAAAGACCGAGAGCGTTTTTGAGATCTCATAGGCGAAGGCCTTGAGCACCTGATCCACGAGGATCACCAGAGAGGCGATGATCACCATCTGCACGATGATCCGGATCGAGGAGGGGATCTGGTTGCGCAGCATGGAAATGAACATCGACGAAAACGCTGTTACCAGTGTCACGGCGATGGACATCACGAAGGCCACCTGCATCGAGGAGGTCACCGCAAGCGCAGAGCAGATGCCCAGAACCTGCAGGGTGATCGGGTTGTTGTCGACCAGCGGATCGACGAGTTGCGAACGATAGGTTTGTGCCATCAGTCGATCTCTCCTGCTTGGAGCCGTTCAAGGAAGGTGCCGTAACCGGCCTGTCCCATCCAGAACTTCACCAGATTGTCCACGCCGACAGAGGTCAGCGTTGCACCGGCCAGCGCATCTACGTGGTAGTCCTGACCGGCGGGCGGAGCAGCTTTTGCCACGGTGATGGCCAGCTGACCCTCTTCGGTAAAGAGTTTCTTGCCGTTCCACAGCGATTTCCAGCGTGGGTTGTCCACCTCAGCGCCGAGGCCGGGGGTCTCCCCATGCTGATAGAACTGCAGGCCAAAGATGTCGTTGCCGTTCTCTTCCAGCGCGATGAAGCCATAGAGCGTCGACCACAGGCCATAGCCTTCGATCGGCAGCACCACCTTGTCGACGTCGCCCGCATCATCACGCAGCAGGTAGATCATCCGGTAGGCCTGCATCTGGCCACCCAGACCTGCGGGATCCTCGTCCAGCGCCCGCACGATGGCCGGGTCATCAGAGGCCGCCAGCGCATCGAAGGTCTCGATCTCGAACTGGTCGCTGTACGCGCCGCTGGAGAGGTCCAGCACATGCGGTTCAAAGTCGGCAAAAGCCTCGGCTACGGGCACGTTTTCGTCATAGACGCCAGCGACCTGCAGCACGTTGATGCGCTTGTCGCGCAGCTTGTTCTCTTCCTGGATCGGGCGCAGCGCCACGGCGGCGGCGGACACGACCATCGAGGCCACAAGGCAGAGCGCCACGGCGACGAATACTGTCTTGCCGACGGAATCGGGCGGCGCGTCGAGGAAGCGACGGATCATGCCCTTTTGCTGGTTTGTGTCAGACATTGCGCTTCGCCCTCCGTTTGATGTTGGCTTGCACGACGAAGTGGTCGATCAGCGGGGCAAAGACGTTGCCGAACAGGATCGCCAGCATCATGCCTTCGGGGAAGGCGGGGTTGATGACACGGATCATGACGACCATGAAACCGATCAAGGCGCCGTAGATGTAGCGGCCCATGTTGGTGTGCGAGGCCGAGACCGGCTCGGTCACCATGAAGGCCAGACCAAAGGCATAGCCGCCCACGACCAGATGCCAGTACCAGGGCATCGCAAACATTGGGTTGGTGTCGGAGCCGACCCAGTTCAGCAGCGTCGAGAAGGCGATCATGCCACCAAGGCAGCCGACGATCAGTCGCCAGTTGGCGATCTTGACGATCAGCAGGAAGGCCAGGCCGATCAGGATTGCCAGCGTCGAGGTTTCGCCAAACGATCCCTGAATGGTGCCGACAAAGGCGTCCATCCACTCGATGCCGCGCTCTGGGAAGGCGGCAACGCCATCAGACGCGCCGATCGCCAGTGCGGTGGCACCGGAGAACCCGTCCACCGGGGTCCAGATCGAGTCGCCGGACATATAGGCGGGATAGGCGAAATAGAGGAAGGCACGACCCACCAGCGCCGGGTTCAGGAAGTTTTTGCCGGTGCCGCCAAAGACTTCCTTGCCGATCACCACGCCAAAGATGATGCCAAGCGCCACCTGCCACAGGGGCGTCGTGGCGGGCAGGATCAGCGTGTAGAGCATGGAGGTCACGAGGAAGCCTTCGTTGACCTCATGGCCGCGCACCACGGCAAAGATCACCTCGAAGATGCCGCCCGCAACCAGCGTCACGACGTAGATTGGCAGGAAATACAGCAACCCGTGCATGATGTTGGCAAAGGGGTTGTTGGGATCAAAGCCGATACCCAGCGTCTCGATAATGGCGGCGCGCCAGCCGGAGGCGCCATATTCGGCAATCGCCATATTGGTCTGCAGGCCGGTGTTGTACATGCCAAACAGGATGCAGGGGATGGTCGCCAGCACCACATAGGTCATGATCCGTTTCATATCGATATAGGAACGGGCATGGGGCGCGGCGGTGGTCACCGTCTTGGGCGTGTAGATGAAGCTCTCCACCATCTCGTAGACAGGGAAGAATTTTTCGTATCGGCCACCCTTCAGGAATTGCGGCTCGATCCGATCAAAGAAACTGCGAAGACCCAAAGTCTTATCCCTCTCTTTCGATCTTGCTGAGGCTGTCGCGCAGGGCGAGGCCATATTCATATTTGGCCGGGCAGGCAAAACCGCAGAGGCCCAGATCTTCTTCGTCCAGCTCCAGCGCGCCCAAGGCCTGTGCCTGGTCGGTGTCCATCACCAGCAGCGCCCGCAACAGCTGCGTTGGCAGGAAATCCTGCGGCATCAGCTGTTCGAATGTGCCGATCGGCACCATGGCGCGGCGGCCGCCGTTAAGGTTGGACGTCAGCGCGTGCAGCTTTTTCGAGAAGGCAGAGCCCAACACCGGCTGCACCGCGTATTTCGACGCCATCGGGCGAATCCAGCCCAGCGGGATCTGCTCGCGGTCTTCCTTGATCAGCGTGATCTGGCGCGCATAGCGACCAAGATATGCGGTTGGACCCTCTCCGGCGCGCCCGGACAGGATGGAGCCGGAGATAACGCGGATTGGCGTGTCGCGGCCAAGATCCTCGGCGCAGAGATCGGTCATCGACGCGCCCACGCGGGTGCGGACCAGACGCGGACGGCTGCATTCGGGGCCCGAAAGGGCAATGGTGCGGAACGGATCCAGCCGCCCGGTCAGCAGCAACTGACCAATGGCGATGATGTCATGATAGCCGATGGTCCAGACGGTTTTCTCGCCGCTGGGGGGCTCCAGGAAATGCATATGGGTGCCCGCCAGACCCGCCGGATGCGGGCCGGAAAACCCGACAGCAGTCACGCTGGCCAGATCGGCGCCGGGAATACTGGCTCCGCTGTCCTGACACAGGTAGGTCTTGCCATCGGTGAGCACTGTCACGGCGGACAGGCCGCGCGCAAAGGCTTCGGCGTGTTCGTTGATGATGGTGGCCGCATCGCCCGACAGGGGTTCGCTGTCCATCGCCGTCACGTAGATGGCCGCAGGGGCGGCATCCGATGCTGGCACCTTTGAATAGGGGCGCGTGCGGAAAGACGTCCATAGCCCCGAAGCGCAGAGCCGCTCTCGCAGGCCTTCGGCGGTGCTCTCATCGCCAATGGCGGAGAAATCCACCGGCTCGGCGGCAGAATCATCCACTTCGATCTCAACGCTGACCAGCACACGGCGCGCGCCGCGGTTGATCGCTTTTACGCGTCCTGAAACCGGTGCGGTGACCCGAACCTCTGGCGTGTCCTTATGCGCAAACACCGGAGCGCCTGCTGCAATCACGTCGCCTTCCTGAACTGAAAGCCGAGGCTTCAGGCCAATATAGTCCTGCCCGAGAATGGCGACGGTCCGGACTTCTGCTGCGTCTTCGATTCTGGTGTCAGGTGCCCCCAGCACCGGAACATCGAGACCTTTTTTCAACGTATGTTGCTGCACGTCTTCATGTCCTGTCCATTTTCCGGCGCTCTTATGCGTTACTGCGACGCGGTTTGAAAGTTCTTTAGAGCGAAAAAATCCGATTTACTGTTGAACCCGCGTTCTTTCTGTCCCAGAAGCTCTTGGAACCTCGCGTCCCTTAACAGAAGCACTAGCGGAGTAGGCCCTTTGACGAACCCTCTTCTCCTTTCTCGCCGTAGTTTCATGGTCATGCCACTTGCACTGATGGCTTGCAAGAAAGGATGGTCCCTGCTGGAACTTAGTGGGCTGACGATGGGCACCAACTACTCGATCGTCGCCATTGACCACAGCAAGTCCATCGACCAGGCTGAACTTCAGTCCGCAGTCGACCAGGCACTGGGTCAGGTCAACGTGCAGATGTCCAACTGGGATGCGTCTTCCGAGATTTCGCGCTTCAACGCGGCCGCGGCAGGCGAGAGCCTGTCCGTGTCCGGCGAACTGCATCACGTGATGCAGACCGCGCAGGACGTGCATGTGGCGAGTGATGGCGCATTTGACGTCACCGTTGGTGCGTTGATCGACCTCTGGGGCTTTGGCGCCGGGCAAACCCGCAGCGACATGCCGTCCGACGCTGAGATTGCACAGGCCATGGCCTGCTGTGGTCAGGCTCAGTCGGTTGAGCTGGAGGCCGGCGGTCTCAAGAAGCTGAATAGCGGTGCCGAAGTCTACCTGTCGTCGATCGGCAAGGGCTTTGGTGTTGATCAGGTGGCTGCTGTGCTCAAGGGCTATGGTATCACCGACTATATGGTCGAAATCGGTGGTGATCTTTATACTGCAGGTCGCAACCCCGAGGGTCAGCCCTGGCAGATCGGCATCGAGACGCCGCAGGCATTTGATCGTGGCGTGACGCAGGTTGTTGGCCTGTCCGACATGGGGATGGCGACCTCCGGCGACTATCGCAACTTCTTTGACTACGACGGCACCCGGTACTCGCACATCATCGACGCCACCACTGGCCGTCCGGTGACGCATGACACCGCCTCTGTCACTGTTCTGACAGACAATGCGATGCTGGCGGATGCTTGGGCGACCGCAATGCTGGTCATGGGCCGCGAGCGCGGGCTTGAGATCGCAAATGATCGTGATATGGCGGTTCTGTTTATTGACCGTGCGGCGGCAAACGGCGAAACCGGGTTCAAATCCACGGCGTCTGATCGCTTTGCTGCGCTGACCGCCTGAACCGACTGTCCGGCGTTTCGCCGGAAAAGGGGAGCATGACATGTCGACGTTCATCCTGACCTTCGGACTGTTCCTGATCGTGATGCTGGGCATGGCCTTCGGCGTTCTGTTCAGTGGCCGCACCATCAAAGGCAGCTGCGGCGGATTGAACGCGATTTCAGATGCGGATCAATGCGTGGTCTGCAAAAAGGACATCGACCCCGACAGCCCCTTGCGCGAACGTCTGGCGTGCCCGCGTGCGCGTAAGATGCTCGAAGACATGGAGCGCGAGGAGGGCTGACGCCTCTATCACATGACGTTGTTTTGACATGAACCTGCTGCCTCCGTGGTGGCAGGTTTTTTTGTATTTTCCCATAGGGTTGTCGTCTCAGTCGGCCAAATTAGATCAAAGATATCTGGTGCCACGAGGCCGGTCTGGGTGGTGCTGAATCTGACGTGAGCCATGCCTCCACGCGGGATCATTTGTATCCGCTGATGCGAGGGTGCCGGGACGACGGCGCGGCACCTGGCCGCCCGCCTCCAAGAGGCCGTGCGCGTATGCGCATTACACACCGATCCCTGCAAAAATCGGAACAACGCGCGGTCGTGATGGTTACCCAAGTGTCCCGCGTCGAAACGGCGCACTCTCAACCGGAGGCCCAATCATGGATCTTGTCCGCATCATTCTGTCTATTCTTCTGCCCCCTCTGGGTGTCTTTTTGCAAGTTGGCCTGAAGGGGCACTTCTGGCTCAACATCCTGCTGACCTTGCTGGGCTACATCCCGGGCGTCGTGCATGCCGTCTGGATCATCGCGCGGAGATAATTCGATGGCGAGCCTGGATCATTCCCATCCGACCAAACCCATGCGCCGCCGTCGCACCGATGCTGAAATCACCGCCGAAGTGGCGCGGCTCGAAAACTTGGCCAAGACGCTGGATGCGCGGTTTCGTATTCCCCTGACGGGGTTTCGGGTCGGGCTCGACGGCCTGATCGGGTTGATCCCGGGCGTTGGTGACACGCTGGCGGCTCTGCCGTCGGCCTACCTGATTGCGCGCGGATGGCAGCTGGGGGCGAAGAAGCGCACACTTGCCCGGATGAGCGTAAACACCGGGCTGGACTGGATGCTTGGCAGCATTCCGATCGTGGGCGACCTTTTTGATATCGGTTTCAAGGGCAATCTGCGCAATGTGCGTCTCTTGCAGAGCGACTTGCGGAAGGGACAAACAGCCTACGCCGCCCAGGGCGACATCGAAGCCGAAACGCACCGAGACTAGTTTTCGGTCCCAAATCGAAAAGAAATGAACCAACCTGAGTTTCGAGCTTTGCCGCACCATGTTTGTTGATCTTTCCACTCCGCTCCTTCTTGTGCTCTTTGCTGCGGCTGCACTCTGCATCCTTGCGGGCGGTGTGAAAATGACAGGCCAGGCCGATGTCATTGCCGACCGCACCGGGCTGGGCGAAGCGCTTATAGGCGGCGTGCTGCTAGGCGCGGCGACGTCTTTATCCGGCACGATCGTGTCGCTGACCTCGGCGCTTGACGGGCGCGCGTCACTGGCGTTTTCCAATGGCATCGGGGGCATCGCCGCGCAAACCGCCTTTCTTGCGCTGGCCGACATTCTGCATCGCAAGGTCAACCTCGAACACGCCGCTGCCGACCTCGTCAATGTGTTTCAGGGCGCGCTTTTGATGTTCATGCTGGCGATACCGCTTGCTGCATGGCTGGGCCCCGATGTTGCGATTCTTGGCATTCACCCGGCCTCCTTCCTGCTTCTGGCGATCTACATCATGGGTATCTACGCCTCTGGTCAGGTGCGAAATGATCCAATGTGGACGGCGGTCGACACCGAAGAAACAGCGCCGGACGAGCCGGATGAGGAGGCGGATGAATTCCCGTCAACACCGAGACTCGCCGCAGCTTTCGGCGGGCTGATGCTGGTCATGGGGGGCGCTGGCTGGGTGATCGCGGGCACCGCGGGTGTGCTGACCGACAGGTTGGAGATGTCGGCCTCAGTCGTCGGTGCGCTGGTGACCGCTGTGGTGACCTCCTTGCCCGAACTCGTCACGACGCTCGCGGCTGTCCGGCGCGGTGCGCTGCAACTTGCGGTGGGCGGGATAATCGGCGGCAATATCTTCGACACGCTCTTTCTGGTGCTGGGCGACGCGGGCTATCGCGCCGGGTCGATCTACCACGCGATCGGCAAGGACGATGTCTTCTGGCTTGCTGTCGGGTTGATGATGACCGCCATTCTCACTCTGGGGCAGCTCTATCGCCAACGGCAGGGGCCGGCGAATATCGGTCTGGAAAGCATGGGTATTCTGGCGACATACGGCGCAGCGATTGCGATCCAGACCCTGCTCTGAGTGAGAGCCGCGCATTCGGAGTGCCGTCGAAGGCTGGCTTCACCAGGCACGCGCAATGGAACGTGATGCAGAGCAGGGCGTTGGATAGGTAGCCAACAGCACAAGGAACCGTTCAATGTCCGACCCCGCGCAGACCACCAGTGTCAATCAGATCGTTGATCGTCTTGCCCGCCTTGCGGATCAGGATCGGGTTGCGGTGGCCAAGATCATCGAGGTGTTTGGCACGCAGTCCTTTCTGCCTGTCTTGATGGTGCCCGCGCTGTTGGTCGTGTCACCCCTAAGTGGTATTCCGCTTTTCTCGTCCCTCTGCGGGATCACCATCGCGGCGATCTCGTTGCAGATGGTGGCGGGTCGAGAACATCTCTGGCTGCCGCAGTTTGTGGTCAAACGGTCACTGGAAGGCAAACGTGCCCGCGAAGCGATCAACAAGCTCCACGGAGTTGCCAGTTGGCTCGACAATCACTCTCGTGACCGGTTCCAGCCCTTGCTGCGCTGGCCGGGGCGTAAGCTCATTCAGACGCTGTGTCTGTTTTGCGGTGCCGCGATGCCATTTCTGGAAATTGTGCCCTTCTCATCGTCGATCCTTGGCGCTGCGGTCTTGCTGTTTGCGACGTCTTTGCTGCTGAAAGACGGTCTTTTTGCGGTGTTTGGATTGGTCGCGATGTCGTCCGCGGCAGCTGTCCTTCTGACGGTCGCTGGATCCATCCAGGGCGCCATATAGCGCGCTCTTCAGACTTCGCACCCTGCCTCCAGAGTATCAGCTGGAACCTATGCGCGCGCCACGCGTTCTCCTTCTGAACGATCTTTTGCAAACACAAAGGAGGGTGTCTGAATGAAATACGGTTGGAGATTTGTTTTTATACCGCTTTGGGTTCTTTGTATTTCAGGTGCCGCTTTGACGGCATTTCTGGTTGCAGATTGGCTTGCATGGCAAGCGTTTGCGGTCGCCATTGCAATCGGCCTGATCGTTGGCGTCCCTGCGGGGCTATGGACCACTTTCAAGGTCCGGCGTGATGATCCGGCTTGGTCGTGAGTGAGCGAAGCACCTAAGACAATAGCGCCCGTCGTTGAACAGCGACGGGCGCTTGTTGCATCGTAGGCTGCTTTGGCAGAGCGGCCATGTTTGGCCAAAACTACACAGGCCCTGTCATCGAAGTGGTGGCCGTTTTTCAGGGCTGCGCACGATCAGAACTTATTTCACATGGTCAGGTTTCTGCTCGCGATCACCGCTGGCAAACTCCTCCAGCTGTTCTTCCGACATCGATTCATACATGTCACGGGCGGCGCCCTCTAGGTCGTTCTTAGCCGTTTCTCCACGTTTGGCAGAGAGCGCAGCGCCGGCTGCCTTTTGTTGTGCTTTGGATTTTGCAGGCATGTCTGATCCTCCGATTTTGCTATTGGGTTGAGATCCTAAGTTGGGTTTCAAGGTGCGATGGACACTCTGCCTGTCTTGCCTATGGCGTGGCCTGCGTGTGCGCGAGACCTGCATGTAGAGAGAGGGGGTGCGCCGTAGCGCACCCCCATTCAGCATATTCTGAAATGATTCACCGGTCATGCCGGCGACTCAGCTCTCATCCCAGGCCGGCATTGCCTCCAGCTGTTCTTCTGTGGCCTGTACATGCGCGCGCAGGTCGTCGCCTCCGACGCGGGTGATCTCAACTTTATCGACCTCCAACGCGACTGCCTTTTCGCCGATGCCAAGGAAACCGCCCACGTCGAGAATGATCGCGTCCAATTTCCCCTCATCCGTCAGGGTGAGCTCGCTGACCTCGCCGACCCATTCGTCATTGGAGCCGTAGGCTGCGGCGCCCAGAAGCTCATCCGTGGTCATCTGCGCCAACTCGACATCGCGGGTCTGGCTTTCACGCTCTTGCTCCCACATGCGGGCGTCTTCGGTTTCGCTCGCTCGGTACCAACCTTGGTCTTCTGCGCGGGTTTCGTCAAAGTCCTCAGTTTGGTCGAACGTGGATTTCCCACCGGAATAGACCATGAAGAACGCGCCCTCATCGTCAGCATCCTCGACAAACTGGATTTGGTTCAGCGAGATGTGCTTTTCTGTCTCGCCCACGCCCAGAAAGCCGCCTGCATCGACGATCAGACCCTGAACCTCGCCATCGCGGCGCATCAGAACGTCTTCTACTTCGCCGACCATCTGCCAGTTGTTTTGAACATCGGACACGGCCCTCATATGGCCCGCAAACGACGTGTCATGGCTGTTGGTCTGCATGGGTTGCTCACCGGTTGCGGTGTTTGTGGCAGTGTCACTGGGCATCTTGGCGCCCGTCTCGGCGTCGCCCGAGCCCGACAGTGCGTCCCCTGTTTCATCAGTGGGCATATAGATTTGGTGATCCAGCAGGTTGCTTACCTTGATCTCCATGCTTTGCATCTGATCATAGCCGGTGGTCTCTGCCTTGGACATCGTGTCCTCGGCCGCCACGGGCAGTGCGATCATGGTGGCGAGAGCGGTGGTTGTGAAAAGATGTTTCATAATTGGCTCCTCGTATCGTGTTACTCGGATACAGGGTGTTAGCCTGTCGATCAGTCAACGCATCGCGGCGGCCAGTGTTTCATTGTCACAGAATTTTTTTGCAGTACCTTCAAATAGTATGTTCTAACAAAAGGATAGCGCGGTTCATCCGACCTGCTCTTCACCTCTGGCCTGAACCGTGCGGGTTGATCGTCATCGCCTGCGGTTCATCACTGCGTCAGCCAGGCAGTGACCGACAAGCGCTGCGACGAAAACTCTCTCAAGATCGCGAGTTTGTTATGGAACGTTCAAAAGGGCACAGCGTTGGAACCCGTAAACAATTGCGCGGGTTTGAATGAACTAACCCCGTGTCAAAGGGCCCATCACCAAGAGGAGTAGACCCAAATGATGGCGCAAGACCAGCCGGGATTGTTCGCATGGCAGTCCCGCCATTGCTCTGTCGCAGAGTGTTTTGACTGCGCCATTCACCCGATTTTTCTCACCCCTAAGTCAGTCTGCGAGCTGCGCAAGAAAAAGGACCTGTCATGACGTGTTCCGAGGATGCAGCGCGAGTTCCGAGCGAAGGGGTGGAAATGCTGATGACCGCCGCCGAGGCCTTTCCGGAAATGGAACGCGCCTTTCTCAACTCCCGGACCGAAGTATGGGCCAGTTTACGGGTGTTTGACCTGCAGACCCGCTTGCGCAGTGAGGTCGGTCAACGGATCGGCTCGACGTGGGAGGATCTGATCATCTATGTCCTGCGCCGGGGTGTCACCCTCAATATTATTGTGTCCGATTTCGATGCGGTGATGGCAAATCCGCTTCATGTTGGCACATGGCAGACGATGCGCCACCTGCGCGCCGCAGCTCTACGTGCAGGTCCAGACGCGAAATTGAACCTCACCGCGGCGGCGCATCCTGCGCGGGTTGGGGGGATGTGGTGCGCGTTGTTCTGGCCTGCGGTACGCAGCCGTCTGAACGGCGTGCTGGAGGACCTCAACCAGCTTGAACCTGCCGAGCAGGACCAGCGTTTGGCCGAAATGCCGGGTCTGGATGGCTATGTGCGACGCGACCGCAACGGGCGGCTTTGTGCGCGGCTCTTGCCGGTGCGTCCGCTCTTGCCTGCAACACACCACCAGAAAATCGCCGTTTTTGATCGCCAACGCCTATATATTGGCGGGTTGGATCTGGACGAGCGCCGGTTTGACGACACGGGACATCACCGGCGCCGTGATGAGACCTGGCAGGATGTGCAGCTGATGCTGGATGATCCTGAAATTGTGGCAGAGGGACAGGCGCATCTGGAGAGCTTCCTCGACATCTGCGCTGGCACCAAAGAGCCGCCAAAGCGCAAACACCTGCTGACCACCCTGTCGCGACCGCGCGACTGGCCGAACCATGTGCCGGGGCCGCGCCAGGTCGATGCGACCCTGAAGGAGACGCATCTGCGTCGGATCAGGGAGGCCAAGCATCTGATCTATCTTGAATCGCAGTTCTTTCGGGACACGGAGCTTGCTGACGCTCTGGCAGAGGCCGCACGGGAGAAGCCCGACCTTGGCTTGGTCATGGTGCTCCCTGCCGCACCGGAGGATGTGGCTTTTGACGGCAACACCGGATCAGACGCGCGATACGGCGAATATCTTCAGGCGCAATGCATCGCCAAGGTGCAGGATGCCTTCGGCGCACGGGCGGTGATCATGTCGCCGGTGCAGCCTGTGGCAATGGCCAGTGATGGACGTGACACGCTTGCGGGATCGCCGATCATCTATGTTCATACCAAGTTTTCCGTCTTTGATGATTGCCGCGCAATCCTGTCTTCTGCCAACCTGAACGGTCGTTCGATGACCTGGGATACCGAGGTGGGGGTGGAGCTGCGCCAAGCGGATACGGTGGCCGCCATGCGCGAGCAGGTCTGCGGACACTGGTTGCAGATGGCCCCTCCGTCGCGGTTCCTAGACCCTGAACGCGCAGTCGAGGCTTGGCGCGCGCAGGCCGATGCGAACCAGGCCGCCTCCCCGGAAGAGCGCACAGGGTTTCTGGTGCCCTACGATCCTGCTCCGGCTGCAGAATTCGGACGCCGGCTGCCCTTCGTGTCGCAAGCCATGGTGTGACGCTTCGGCAGGTGCCGGGGGGCGGCGTGTGGAACGGTGGCGCTGAGCGTCAGCTTGCAGATCCCACGCTGCAGCAGGTCAGGCCACGCCAGTGGTCTCAGCCGTCCTGTCCTCCATCGCCAGACCCGGCCCCGTGGCGGACCTCATCATAGACCTGTCCCCAGGCAAGGATCGCAAAGATCGCGGTGCCGCCGATGATATTGCCCAGCAGGACAGGGAATAAGTAGCCAAAGGCGGCAGCAGCGGGTGTCATCGTGCCAGCAAGAAGCATGATCCACATCTCTACGGAGCCGGCGATGACATGCGTGAAATCCCCCGCAGCAATCAGCCAGGTAAAGGTCAAGATGACGAAGAATGCATTGCCTTCAGCCGAAGGCATCATCCAGACGATCGCCGCGACCAAAACACCGGCGGGAATGGCGCGAATGAAACTATCGCCCGCGCCCATGGTGACGGCGTGATCGGACAAGGCAATGACGGCCTCGGTCAGCTCTGTACTCAGCATATTGGTTTTCGACATCATCAAGGCCGCCAGAAGGGCTCCGACAACGTTCGCGGTCAACACAACCGCCCAGAGCCGCAGCATCGCAGACAGCGCCTTGCGGGACTGACGTGCGAGAACCGGAAGCACCGTGGTGATGGTGTTCTCTGTAAACAACTGCATCCGGCCAAAGATTACGACGAGAAAGCCGAATGAGTAGCCGAAATTCTCGATCAGGTAGCGGCCCGCCATATCCTGCGGCAGGTGCTGACGCAAAATCCCTTCGCCAAGCACGGAGAGGCTGATCAATATTCCGGCTGCCAGCCCGGACCAGATCAGGGATGGCATCGGGCGTTCCAGCTCCTCCTCGCCGTCGCGGCGGATGACCTCGTAGATCAAGCGGGATGACAGGCGTGTCGCCTTTGTAACCGATTCCTCTTCCGCCTCATGCTGGATGGCGTCTTTTTCCAGGTTGTCGGTTTCGCGGTGGGCGCTCTTGTGACCGGCTTTTTGGTCTTTCATGATATCCGTCCGTTGCGGCCACAGAGGGCCAAGGCGCGCGCTTTTGGCCTGAGAAGAGATGCATGGTTGCTTGCGGATCGGGCCACCATATGCGTCGCGCACGGCGCAAGAGCCGTGTCGGGTTGGCGGGTGTCCATCGGTTGCCCCATCTCACACGCATCCTTTCTCATCACTCGGCGCTACCGAAAGAACACGCAATGACGTTGGTTTGTTCCGCGCGTCTGGCGTGGCTGTCGTGCAGCCGCACATTGGCTTCGGTCAGGAAAAGGCAATTTTTTCGGAACAGCCACGCGGTGCCGGGGGTTCTGTCATCAAAGTACAGCGCGCTTTCCGACTGATCCGCATCGAAACAGGGCGAACTGTCGGTTTGGGGCGGCGCTGTTGCTATCGCCACTTGAGGGACGGAACACAGTGAGCCACGATGATGCAACATCGCTTTGATATATATCGCAGTCTTGCATTTGGTGCCTGTGCCTTTGTGATGCTGTGCCTCGCCGCGGTTGCAGGGCGGGCGCAGGACACGCGCGGATTCTGGTACGAAACAGGCTCCATCAATCAAGGGCTGGCGGCGGTAGAAAACGACCTGCTGGAGCGGTCGACCCCGAGACAGACGATCCGTGCATTTCTGGCTCAGACGGAAGCGGGCGAATTCGAACTCGCCGCCCACTACCTCAATCTGGCGCGAACAGATCCGGCACAACAAACCACCTTGGGTGCGGAAAAAGCGCAAAAACTCAAGGCGATCATCGACCGTCAGGTGTGGATCGACTGGTCAGACCTCTCGGCCCGCCCGGACGCATTGAGGGACGTCGCCGCCAAGTCAGGGTCCAGCCCCCGTACCCCGCGCCGCGACCTCCACATTGCAACTCTGGAAACAAGGGATACGGCCTATGATATCCGGATTGCACGGTACAAGCCCGAAGGTGCCCCGGCGGTCTGGTTGTTTTCGCCGCAGACGGTCAGCAATATCGACCCGCTCTATCGGGCGTTCGGGCCCGGACGCTATGAAACCCTGATCCCCGCCGTACTCAAGGACAGCTTTCTCGGGTTGTGGATCTGGGAATGGCTGGCGTTGCCCACTCTGGGCCTGGCGGTGTTGTTGCTGGGCTGGGGCGTTCATGCGGTCGTCTCATCCATGGCGGGCAGGGTGGAGCGGCCCTGGCTGAAACGCGGCCTCGAACGCAGTCGCCTTCCGCTGTGCATCCTGTTCATGGCGGGTGCCGGACAAACCGTGCTGTTGCAGGTTTTTTCGTTTTCCGGTCCGGTTCAGACCCTGCTGAAGCCCACATTGATCATTCTGATGGTCTGGGGTGTGGGGATGACGATCCTGCGCCTGTTCGATGCGCTCTTGCAACGCCTCACGCTGCGTTTTGTGGGCGAGATCGATGACAAACGCGGACGGGACGAGCGAGAATTCTATACGTCGATTTATGCTTTGCGACGGCTGATTGTGCTTGTGATGGTGGCGGTTGCGCTGATTGTCATCCTGTCTCAGCTCAACCTGTTTGAAAGTGTTGGGATGACGCTTCTGGCGTCTGCCGGGGTGTTGACCGTTGTCTTCGGCATCGCGGGGCAGGCGGTGTTGGGCAATATTCTCGCCTCGCTTCAGATCGCCTTTGCAAAGCCGGTGCGGATTGGCGATGCGATCCTGTTCGAAGGCGACTGGGCCTATGTTGAATCGATCTTCTACACTTTTCTGCGTCTGCGCACCTGGGATCAGCGCCGGATCGTCGTTCCGGTCACCTATTTCGTTGCCCGCCCGTTCGAGAACTGGTCGGTCGCCGACGCCCGCATCATGCGGGTTGTCCATCTGTGCCTGGACCCGCGCGCCGATGTGGAATGCCTGCGCCAGACCTTCGCGGAGCTTTTGCGTGCCGACCCCGATATCGACGAGGTGGAGGGGGCCTGTACCTTTGCCACAGAACAGACCGCAGAGGGGCTTACGGTCAGTTTCTATGCCATGATGCCCGACCCATCGACTGGGTGGATCATACAAAGCCGGTTGCGGGAACAGTTGCTGGCTCATGTGCGCGACACTCATCCCGATTGGCTGCCCCGTGAGCGGGTGATGGACGTGAGCCAAGATGCCGACGGCGGTCGCACGCGGACTGCTGTCCGCACCGCCGGGTAAGAGGAGAGGAGTTCGGAGACCCGACGGCTCAGGCGTGTCTATAACCTCTGGCCTCCTTTGAGGCGGCAAACCTCCCCTGATGGGGGATACGCGGCTTCATTTTCGGGTCTCACCCCGAATTTTGTAGAAAAAACAGAACGGTCATTGCGACGCCGACCGTCACGATGAAGGCGCGCAGCAGCCCGACCCTGCGTATCCGCTTGGCACAGAGGGCGCCGACATATCCGCCGAGCGCGCAGGACAGGCCAACAATGAACAGCGATGGCCAGTCGATCAGTCCTGCGGCGGCATAGGTCAGAACCGAAACAACGGAGAGCACGGCCGAGACTAAATTCTTGAGCCCGTTCATCTGATGCAGGTCTGTTATGCCGATCAGGCCAAAGGCGGCAAGCAGCATGATGCCGAGGCCGCCGTTGAAATATCCGCCGTATATGCAGACCGCCAGTAGCAACCCCAGTGCGACGGGGCCGGTCACGCTCTTTCCGCTGCGCGACAGCTGGCGCACTACGATAGGGCCAAGGGCAAAGGTCAGCGTCGCCAGCAGCAGCAGCCATGGCACCACGCCTGAAAACAGATCCTGCGGGGTGATCAGCAGCAATACGGCGCCAAGAAACCCGCCGACCACAGTTACCGCAAGGATCCGTTTCAGGTCCGCGCGCGCGTTGCCGGATATGTGATCCCTATAGGCCCATGCGCTGCCGATGTAGCCGGGCATGGCCGCGAAGGTGGCGGTGGCATTTGCCATGATGGGCGGCACACCCGCCCAGACCAGCGCGGGGAAGGACAGGAAAGTGCCGCCTCCGGCGACCGCGTTTAGAACGCCAGCGCCAAAGCCTGACAAGGCAAGCACGAATAGTGTGAGCATGGTCAACCTCCCGAAACGACAGGTCTATTGCATGTCGGTCGAATGGTCTGCAAATTGGTCTGAAATGGGAGATGCGCGTGGCACGTGTGCAGCAGGTGTTGTTGGATCTGAGGGGGCTGCTTGGTCGCGGCGGCATCGGCGCGGGGGAGCGCCTTCCCTCGGAACGGGAGCTATCGCGACAGCTGGGATGCAGCCGTCAAACACTGCGCGCGGCGCTTGATGTTATGGAACATGCCGGTGTGATCTGGCGACATGTGGGGCAGGGCACGTTTTACGGTCCCCGCCCTTTGGGTCATCCGATCCGGGAGAACATTCTGGTTCACGGGGCCTCGCCCGACCAGCTGATGCAAGCGCGACTGACGCTAGAGCCGTCGGTCGCAGCCGAGGCGGCGCGGATCGCCTCCCCGCAGGCGGTGGCCTATCTGTTGCAGTTGGTGCGCAAAGGACGCGCTGCCACCACCCGAGGGGCCTGTGAGCAGCTTGACGCGGCCTTCCATCGCGGCCTCGCAGAGGTGACAGGGAATCCGATCTTGTTGGGATTGCTGGATTACCTTGCGGGGGTGCGGCGGCACACGGCCTGGCAACGGGAGTGGGAGGCAACCTACCGCAGGCTCGGCGTTGCGGAGTTCACTGACCATCACAGTGCGCAACATCAGGCGGTTGTGACCTGTATCGGCGCGGGTGACGCCGCCGGGGCGGCACATGCAATGCGACGCCACCTCGACACCGTGGCGGATGCCATGCGCGCGACCGGGGCGCAGTCCTGACAGATCGTGCAGAGCGTTACATTGACAGGGCGACCTGACGCGACAACTCCGCAAGGGCGGTGGACAATGCGCGTGCGGCAGAGGCCGCACCGGGGTCTTCGACAGGCGTCTCAATCTCAAAGCGTTTGACGAATTCCCGAACGCGTCCCTCGGGAGAGGAGATCGCAAACTGGCCGGAGAGTTCGAACATGCCGTCGGCGCGGGCGTAGCTCTGGTCGACACGCACATCCAGGCGCACGTCGGCGGGGGTATTCAGCGGCCAGGGTTCCACCGCGACGGATGCACCTGTCCGATCACTCAGGCCGCGCGCCAGCGCGACCGACATGCCACGCGCCGGATCATCGGCCCATTGGGCTGCGTCCTCGGCAAACAGCGCGCCGCCTTCGCGTTCGGACACGATTTCGGAGGCCGAGGCATATGTGGGGAGCGAAACGAGACGCACCTCGATCGAGCGGGACTGCAGATTGGCGACGCGCTCGCCCGGCGTCGCTGAAATCAGATATCGCGCATCATTCGACCCCGCACAGGCCGTGAGCGCAGACAATAGACATACGGCTGACAGAAACTTTTTCATCTTACCTACCAAATACCAGAGAGTTCGGGTCCCGTTCGATCTTGCGGGCCAGTTGTGACACGGCGCGCGCGGCTGATTTGACCTCACGCAGGGCGTCGAGGGTCTCGGAATTGAACGTGGAGCGCCCCCCATAGGACGCAATGAGATCTTCGGACTGGGCCACGAGCCGCTCCAGGCGTGATGCCAGTTGCGGCAGCCCTTCGGTGGCGCTGGCCACGGCGTCAGCCGCATCGCGCGCCGAGGCCATGGTGGCGTTGGCATTCTCTACCAGGCCGCCCTCGCGCAGCTCGGCCAATGTCCTGCGCATTTCCCCCAGGGCATCGGAAAGCGCGGCGGGCAGGGCGCGTGCCTCTTGCGTGCCAATCACCGCGTCCGCGCTATCCATCAGCTGACTGACTGAGCGGATCAGTTCCTCGGCTTCGAGCGAGTTCGCCTTGGCAGCAAGGGTGCGCAAATCGTCGACCAGTGCCGGGAGTTCGTTCGAGGCGGTGGCAAAATCGGTCGCGGCGGCGCTGCCCTGCTCCAGTGCTGTGGTCAGGTTTGCGACGGCTCTGCCCTGTTGCAGTTCGGTCAGAATGGCGCGCAGATCCACCACGGTGGCATGAAGTTCGCCGGGCAGGGCGCGGGTGCCGGGATCGCTGACCAAGGCGCGCGTGTCTTCCAGCAGCGCTACAGCTGCGGCGGGGGCCTGACGCGTGCTGTCCGCCGAGGCCAGCGCCTCGATACTGGACAGGGTGCTGATCGCCTGCGCCATCAGCTCCTCGACGGGAAGCTGGCTGATGCGCTCCATTGCGCCTTCTGCTGTGGCGGTGAAGTCGGGCAGATCCGACGCGGTGCTGGGCAGTTCCGGGTAGGGCTCTGCGGTGCGGTCAAATTGCGCGGCTTCCGGATTGTCGAGCCGGACAAGCTCTACCATCAGCTCCGGGCTGAGCAGACCCGCAGACGCAAGCCGCGCCCGCAGACCTCCGTCCACGGCTTGTTCTAGAAAGTTCAGGACATCTTCTTCGCCGGCACCGCGTGGCAGGCCGAGCAGCGAGGGTTGCAGAAGCAGTTTCGCCACCAGCCGCACATCCGCATCGGCGGTGTCGCTTTGGATACTTGCGGTCAGGCTGTCGACTTCGCCGACCTTGATGCCGCCCAGTTTGACGGCGGCACCGCTGCTCAGCCCGGCGACGGACTCGCCAAAGGCCACGGACACGGCCACGCCACCCGCCAAGGATCTGGAGAAAGCAGTCCGTCGCGCCGTGGATTCGTCGGGATAGATGTCGAAGACGGCGCTTGAATTGACCGGGCGGCCACCTTCGAACACGGAGTCGAACTGGATGCCCCCCGACACCAGAGAGGCGAGGCTTTCGACATCAAGCGACAGGCCTTCCGCTCCGAATGAGACGGTGAAACCGGATGAATCCCAGAACCGGGTGGCAGAGGTGATCCGTCGGTCATGCGGCGCGTCGATAAAGGCATCCACGACGATGCTGTTGCCACTGACGGTCAGGCGTGGATGCTCCAGCCGTCCGACTTCGATGCCGCGAAACAAAACCGGCGCGCCTTCGGTGATCATTCGACCATCTTCCGTGCGCAGGGTGATCCGCCGCCCTTCCCGGCCGGGTTGCACCAACGGCGGGCGGTCAGTCCCGACAAAGAGTGTTTGTGCCACGCCGGGCGTCTGATCCCATGCGCCGGCGATATAGACGCCGGAGAGGACGGTGCTGAGGCCGGAAATCCCCTGTGCGCTGACCTCGGGGCGCACCACCCAGAAGGCGGCGTCTTCGTCCAGGAAGGGGGCAATATCCTTGTCGACCCGGACCGCAACGGAGACTTTGCTCAGATCCGGGGCAAAGCCGACCTCTTCGACGCGTCCGATCACCACATCGCGGTAGCGCAGCGTGGTTTCATTGGCGACAATCCCGGAGGCGTTCTCAAAGGTGATGTAGACCAGCTCGCCACGGTCAGAATAGCTCTTCCATGCGATCCCCAGTGACACGACCAGCGCCAGCAGCGGGACCAGCCAGACCAGCGACAGGTTGCGCCACATGGACGGGCGGTGATCGGAAACCTTCAGGCGGGCGGGTTCAGGGGTGCTCATGACTCATCTCGCTTTTCCGCGAGCCACATCAGCCGCGGATCGAAACTCTGGGCTGCCAGCATGGTGAAGGCAACCGACAATGCAAAACTCACCGCGGCAATACCGGGACTGATTGCGGCGGCAAAGTCCAGTTGCACCAATGCGGTCAAAATAGCGACAACAAAGACATCAATCATCGACCAGCGCCCGATGAATTCGACCACTTCATAAAGGAGCAGCCTGCCATGTGTGTCGAGCGTTGGGGGTTTGCGCACAGACAGCGCGAGAAACGCAATGGCCAGGAATTTCGCGATGGGGATCACGATGCTTGCAAAAAACACGATAAAGGCAACACCATAGGAGCCATGGTGCAACAGTTCCAGAATGCCTCCCATCAAGGTGTTCTCCGATGCACGGCCAAAGGTCACGGTGCGCAGCATCGGGTAGATGTTGGCTGGGATATAGGCAATCAGCCCGGCAATGAGCCAGGCCCAGACACGTTGCAATGAGGCGGTCTCGGAGAACTCCAGGCGGCTTTGGCAACATGGACACACCCGCGTGCCGCGCGGTGCCACGGTCCCGCAGGCGCGGCAGCCGACCAGACCTGCCTCTGCGGCCGTCAAGTATTGCTGAGAGTTTTCAGGGGGTTCCAAGCGAAAATATGACCTTTGACGGCTGTCGGCAGCGGAATAGCAGTCGAACTCCTGTCCGCATATAGCGCATCCGCGCGAATTATTGAAATTCGCTCTGGGCAGAGCTGCGTATTTTGAGTGTTTTCCATACTGTAAGTCTGCAGATCGCACTGTCGGTAAGGATTGTCACCACCAGCAGCGCGGCGAACGCCCAGAACGCCGGGCCAAGTTCAACGCGGGCGAGGCCGGAGACTTTGACCAGAGCCACGGCCACGCCGATGATGAAGATCTCGGCCATTGCCCATGGTTTGAGCCGCTCCGCCCAAGTGTAGACCCTTGCCGCCTGCGGTGCTGGACGCCAGCCGATGGCCATCGGGGCAAGCGTGTATATCAGGGCGCAATACCGGGCAGCGGGGAGGAGGACGATCAGAAAGCCGGTTGCCAACGACAAGGGCGCCATCGGGCCGCTGGAAAATGCCATTACCGTATCAAGGACGGAGGCCCGGTGGGAAAAGCCCTGAGCCTCCAGCGCCAGAAAAGGAAAGCAAGCGGCGGCGATCAGCAGGATCAATGCTGTGAGCGATAGCATCGCGATCCGGGTCATTGCGCCCGATTTCGGAGCCGCGAGGACCGTGCCGCAGCGGGCACATTTGGCGGTTGAATGCTTTTTCACATCCTGATCGTGGTGCAGGGCGTCACAAACGGGGCACGCGATGATCTGGTCTAGGTTCATGGGGTGAGATCCGGGACAAGGCCCTTGTGTGAGGTTGCATGCGCGCACGGCCTGTTATGGCGGCTCCGGCATCAGGGGCAGCCGATCCTGAGCGAATAGTCACCTTAGGGAAGCACATAGAGACTGGCAAATCCAATTCGGGTGTGAGGACCGTATCAGCGTCACTGTGATCCGTCACCTTTAAGGGTTTCGTGTCAGTCGCGAGTGCATTTTCATCGCTTCGCTGTGTTGGGAATGGCATGTTGTTTTGAGATTCCGTTGCCGAGGCTTGGTCCTATCTTGGCAAGAAAGTGCGCCATAGCGCTTGGGCGGGGGGATGTGTTGCATCGAAATGCGGGAACTTTTCGCGATCTTGGTCGTTCTAAGCCTGAGAAACACAAATCAAGCCTGCTTAGAGATGATGGCAATGCGTCGGGGCGGACTTAGATTGATCGCATGATGCGCGGCGGCGGCCTCTTGAGCGGTATCAAGCGCGATAAGGAGCCATTTTGTCGCCAGCCGCCAACCGCCAACCGCTTGCCGCGGCCCCAACCGCCAAAGACTGCCCGTCCCTTTGTGACACATGACGATATGTCGGGGCGCCCAAACCAAGGAACGGCTTATGTTCGACGCCAAATCCTCCGTTACTTCTACGGAGCGCCAGTCCTCCCTGTGTATCCTGCACAACTCTCGTTCAGGTAAAAAGGAAGCTGGCGACACGTCCCGAGACCTCACGAACGCGTTTCAAGCATATGGGCTGTCGCCGCACATCGTGGAACTTGACCCCGCGAAAGACCTGTCTGAGACCGTGCGACAGGTCGTGGCGGAGGGTTATGACATGATCGTTGCGGCGGGCGGTGACGGCACCATCTGCGGTGTGGCGCAGGCGCTCAAGGGCACCGGATGTAACATGGGCATTCTGCCGCGCGGCACATTCAATTATTTCGCCCGCTCACTCGGGGTCCCGGAGGACCTCGATGGTGCTGTGGAGGTGATCGCCAAGGGTCACATTCGTGCCCTGCGCGTGGCCATGTTGAACGATCAGGTGTTTCTCAACAACGCGAATTTCGGCCTTTATCCGCAGATCCTGCGCTCGCGCGAGGAGATCTACGATTTCTGGGGCCGCAGTCGCGCTGCCGCCTATTGGTCGGCGCTGAAAGTTTTGTTCCAATGGCCCCGGCCGCTGGAGCTGGATATTCTGGCTGACGGGGAGCGCACCACCGTTCGCACGCCGCTGGTCTTTGTGTTCAACAACGCGTTTCAGCTGCATCAGATGGGAATGGATGGCGCGGAATGCATCCGTGAGGGCCAGCTGGCGTTGATGATCGCACCGGATTGCGGGCGTTGGGGCATGATGCGCAGCGCGCTGGCGGTGCTGTTTGGCCGTGCAACGCGCGGGCGCGATTTTCAGCTGCTGTGCAGTGACAGTTTCGAATTGCACGGGCGGCGCAAGAAACTTCTGGTGGCCCGTGATGGCGAACGGGCGCGCATGAAGGGCCCTTTCCACCTGCACCTGAGTGACGATGCGCTGCAGGTGGTGGTGCCGCAGCATTTCGGGGATGCGACCCGATGAAACGCCTGCTGCATCTCTCCGATCTGCATTTTGGCCGCGACCGGCCCGAGCTCTTGGACCCTCTGATCGCGCAGATCAACGATTTGGCTCCTGATCTGGTGGCAATCTCCGGCGATCTTACCCAGCGGGCCCGTGATCGGCAGTTCATGCGCGCCCATGAGATGATCGACCGCATTGAAGCCCCTTGCCTGATCGTGCCGGGTAATCATGACACGCCGCTCGATAATCTGATCGAACGGGTGCTGATGCCCTGGCGTCGCTATCGCAAGTGGATCGCCTCGGATCTGGAACCGCAAACCCACGACCCCCACTGGTCCGTGGTCGGCATCAACTCGGTGAATCCGCTGGGGTGGCAGCGCGGCCGCTTTAGTGCGCGCGATATCCGACGCGTCGAGGAAGGCTTCGCCGGCACCGCCCGTGACGCGTTTCGCATCGTTGTTGCCCATCACCCGCTGGAGCATCAGCCGGGCGAACCCAAGCGGCTGACGCGGGGTGCGCGTCGGGCGCGGGCAGCGTTGGCGCGATTGCATACCGATATCATCTTGTCCGGCCATCTGCACAGCTGGCACGCGGATGTCTTTGCCGCGCCACGCCCCGATGCGCCAGCGATGCTGCAGGTTCATGCCGGCACCGGCCTGTCCGACCGACTGCGCGGAGAAGAAAACGACTTCAACCTGCTCACGCTGGATGGACCGACGGTACATGTGCAACGCTACGCTTGCCGCGCTGACCGCTGCGGTTACGATCCCGCGCGCGAGGTCCGCTTTCGCCGCTCAGAAAACGGCTGGCGTCCGGCCTGAGTGCCCCTGCCAGATTTCGAAATAACCTGCGGGACAAGGCGGTGCCGGAGCAGGCAGGCTGAACTCAGCCCGTGGTGTCCTCTCCAAGCGCGGCCAGGCGGCGTGGAAGATCGCATCGCACATGCAGAAAGTCGATGACGATCAATTGGTCAGGCCCGTCGATGAAGACAACATAATGCTGCCCCGCACGGACATAGCGCAGATCGTCCGGAAGATCCGGAGCGACCAGTGCCCGGCAGGGGCGTGACGGAACATGTCCTTGTGCAAGGCCAGTGCAACGGTCAATCAGCTCTTCGCCGTAGACCTGTGCCTGTCGCGGACCAAACGTCGCAAAGGTCCAATCCGCAATGTCCTGTAAGCTGTCTTCGGCCTGGCGGGTCAGGACCCAGGGTTTGGGCGTCACGACGCGGTATCACGCGGCCCGGCGAAGGCGCGACGGATCACATCAGCGCCTGACCCTTCGGCGAGATGTCCGCTTCGGGCCTGCTCGACGCCACGGGACACCCGCGATTTGAGATCACGCATTTCGTCTTCTTCACGTTCGAGCAGACGCAGTCCGGCGCGCAGAGCTTCGGAGGCGTTCTGATACCGGCCCGAGGCGACGAGCTCATCTATGAATTGCGATTGCGGGTCTGTGAGAACGACGTTGCGCGTTGCCATGGGTGCCTCCGGCTTGACTATTGGCAATATATGCCACTCGGTTGCCGCTGTCCACCAACCTGCACACAGCAGCGCGGGGCAAATTTATTTTCTGTCGCCTGAAACTTTCTTCGCCGGGGGTTCGTGTCTTCTACAGATCATGCCCACACCGGGTGTGACAACAGGAGGAATTCGAATGAAAACCTACATGTCTCTGATCGCCGCACTCGCCATCTGTACTGCCGGTACTGTTTCGGCGGAAACTGACAACCCGATGGTGGGTGGCGCGCCGATGTATGCCGAGAAGAACATTGTGGAGAACGCGGTCAATTCCAAGGATCACACGACGCTGGTTGCTGCCGTGCAGGCCGCAGGTCTCGTGGATACGCTGAAATCCGATGGCCCTTTCACTGTCTTCGCTCCGGTGAACAGCGCCTTTGAAAAACTGCCAGATGGCACCGTTGACACGCTGCTGAAGCCTGAGAACAAGGACATGCTGACCAAGGTTCTGACCGCCCATGTGGTGGCCGGTGACTGGTCTGCTGCCGAAATCGCCCGCCAGGCAAAGGCCTCCAGTGATGGGTTCTATCACTTCAAGGCGGTTTCGGGCGACGCGCTGTCGGCGCAGGTGAAAGGCGATAACGTCTATATCTACGACGAGAACGGCACCGCAAGCCTGGTGACCATTCCCGATGTGAACCAGTCCAACGGCGTCATCCACGTGGTGAACACCGTGCTGGTGCCGAAGTAAGTTTCGCCACATTGCGTGGCCGCGCCTGACTGTTGCACTGGATGGAACAGAGGCGCGGCAGCGATCAGACCTCCGGGTGTTGTGACGCATCCGGAGGTCTCTCGGACCGTGCGCGGGCAGGGAAACGTCGCAGTGCGAGAACTTTTCGCCGTGGAGGCGCATGGAAGAATTGACAGCCCGCCCTCGCATGCATCTGTTGGGCGCATGACATCAAGAGACGACATCGAGCATTTGATCGCCCGCATTGCGCTGCGGGATCAGTCTGCCTTCTCAGCGCTCTATGATGCCACTAGCAAAAAGCTGTTCGGGATCTGCCTTCATGTGCTCGACCATCGCGGCGAGGCGGAGGAAGTCCTGCAGGAGGTTTATATCCGCATCTGGCACAAGGCGGACAGCTATGCGGTGACCGGGCACAGTCCGATGACCTGGCTCATCACCATCTCGCGCAATCTGGCGATCGACAAGCTGCGCAGCCGCAGGGCCGCAATGACCACCCTTGATGCCGAAGCTGTCACGATTGCGGATGCACGTCCGGGGCCGGAGGCCAGCGCCATTTCCCGCTCTGAGCACAGCGCCATGTCCGCCTGCCTCGAAGAATTGGATACGGACCGGGCTGACGCCGTGCGGCGGGCCTATCTTGATGGCGATACATACAAGGATCTGGCGCATCGCTATGATGTGCCCTTGAACACCATCCGAACCTGGCTGCGGCGCAGCCTGATGACATTGAGGGACTGCCTGACCCGATGACCGGCCCGGACGACACATATGGTGACAAGGCCCTGGCGGCCGAATACGTCCTGCGTCTGCTGGATCAGCATGCACATCGTGCATTTGAGGCCCGCCTGCTGGACGAGCCGGAGCTACGTGCCCTGGTCCTTGACTGGGAACAGCAGCTGGCAACATTGGCAGAGGATATTGCCGAAGAAACCCCACCAGCGCATCTGCGCGGCGCCGTGTTGAAAACGGTTGCGACTGACCCGGCGGCTGCCTCCCGGCGGGGGTGGTTCACGGGGCTGTGGCCGCGCGTCCTTGGTGGAGGTCTGCTGGCAGCGGTCGCCATCACGCTGGCGGTTGTTGTGGTTGACAGGCTGGAGGAGCAGGGCCCGTCCTACCGTGCGGATCTGATCAGCGCCGATCAATCCATCTCTCTGATGGTGCGCAGTGGTGAAACCGCCGACGCATTGCAGGTGGAGGTCGCAGCGGGATCGCCGCCCGATGGTCGGGTGTTCGAACTGTGGCTGATTGCAGAAGATGCTGCGGGGCCGGTGTCTCTTGGGGTGCTGAACGCCTCGGCGCTCACCTCTATCCAGGTGCCGGAGGCGCTGCTGGCGGGGCTGGCAACCGGCACACTGGCGATCTCGGACGAACCGCCCGGAGGCTCTCCCACCGGAAGCCCGACGGGAACGGTTCTGGCAGCGGGGCAGGTCCAGAAAATCTGACCTCACGAGCTCATCCGTTGAGTGTTCACCACTGTTCGCGGCTTCACCTGCATTGGCCCCGTCAGATGGCGCCGCACATGATGTAGGCGCTATGACGGCTCAGGCTGTTCTGGCACAGGTCGAAACAGGGCCACGATGTCCGCAATAATCGCCAGCAAAACGGGAACCAGTATCAGCATCAGCGCCGTGCCGAACATCTCTCCAAAGGCGAGCGAGACTGCAGCCGGGATCAGATATTGCGCCTGTTCCGAGGTTTCGGTCATCAGGGGCAGGAGGCCGATGACAGTGGTCGCCGTCGTCAGGAAAATCGCCTTGAAGCGGCCGAGCCCAGCATGGAGAAGCGCCTGTTCGACGCCGATGTCTTCTTCTCTCAGCTGATTGTAGCGCGTGATCAAAACAAGGCTGTCATTCACCACAACCCCCGTCAGGGCCAGCATCCCAAAGAACGAAAACAACGACAGTGTCGTGCCGGTCATCATGTGCCCGACGGCGGCTGCGATAAAACCGAAGGGAACGATTGCGAGAACGACAAGCGGCTGCCAATAGCTCTTGAGCGGGACGGCCATCAGCACGTAGATCAGGACCGCGGCCAGCAGAAGTGCGCGTTGCAGGTCGCCACTGATGTCGGCCATATCCTCTAACTCTCCGGCTGGCAGGACGCTTACACCGGGGTATTTTGCGGTGAGCTGTGGCACCAGTTGCTCAAAGACGGCTTGTGCCACCTCTTCTGGGGCAACCACCGTACGATCAATTGACGCCGCGACGGCATTCATCCGTTTGCCATCCCGCCGGTTGATCGCCCCTGATACATAACCACCTTCGATATCGGCCACCGCGTCCAGCGGCACCCACGCCCCAGTGGCGCTCCGCAAGGTTGTTTGCGTCAGGTCCGTGATCGTATCGCGGTGGGCCAGGGCATTCTGCACGACAACCCGCACCTCTGATCCATCGCGACGCACCTTGGCAACCTCTGCGCCGCCAAACCCATAGCCGATCTGAGTGGCAAGCGTTTCGGCATTGAAGCCGAGGTGCCGCGCATCGGGGCGCAGTCGCAGCCGCAGCTCCGGCTGGCCGCCCGCCATCTCATCGCGAATATTGGTCACCCCTTCGATGCTGCCGAGGAAGTGCTTCATCTCGGTGCTGGCGCGGCGCAGCAGCTCTTCGTCCCCGGAGATCAGACGGATGCGGAACCCACCGGCCAGGGTTTCCGAACCGGTGAATTCCAGCTCCGTCGCGCCTTCGACCTGACCGACTTGAGCGCGCCATGCCTGTACCACCTTCAGGATCGGCACCTCGGGGCGTTCGGCCACGGGGAGCAGCTCTGCGAAGATCTGAGCGCTGCCTGCGTTATTGATGATCGTAAAGACTGATCGTATCGGCAGAGTGTCCATACCGGCGCGATCCGCAAACTCTGCGTTGAGTTCATGCGCAATGCTCTCAATCCGGTCGATATTGGCGCGTGTCAGGGTGAAGGGCGCGCGCGCATCCATTTCCAGGTTCACCGTGATCACCTGTCCCGGAACATCGGGGAAGAAGACCGTCTTGACCTTGCCGTTCGCCATCAGGCCCAACCCGAGCATGGCGGCCGCGATGAAGAGGATGAGCACCGCGTAGCGATGCCGCAATGACGCGATGAGAACCGGCTGGTAAATGTGGTCGCGAAACCCATCCAGCCCGGCCTGTGCAATGTCCTGAACCCGCCCCCAGATACGTGTCAGAAGATACCGACGGGTCTGCGTCATGGATGTCTGTGCCAGGTGAGCGGGCAGGATGAACTTGCTTTCGATCAGCGAAAAGATCAGTGCCAGAATAACGATGCCGGAAAAGCCCGCCAGCGCCTTGCCCAGCGGGTTGTCGATCATCAACATGGGAAAAAAGGCGGCGATCGTCGTCAGCACGCCAAACACGGTCGCCACTGCCACCCGCTCGACACCGCGTTCGGTGCCGAGGACCGGATCCGGGGTGCTGCGGCGTTCTTCGAACACGCTTTCGCCGACCACGACAGCATCATCCACCAGAATGCCCAATGCGATGATCAGGCCAAAGGTCGTTACGTCATTGAGCGAGTAGTCGAGCCATTTCGACCCCGAGACCGCAATCGCCCCCATGACCGATATCGGAATGCCCATCGCAACCCAGAATGCCAACCGGACATTCAGAAACACCGACAACATCAACGCGACCAAGAGCAGGCCCTGAACCCCGTTGGAGCGCAGTAGGGCAAGGCGATCGGCGATGTAGTTGGCGCTGTCCCCCCAGGCCACCGCATGTATGTGCGGCGGCAGCTGGCGGCTGAAGTCATCGAGCGTGCTGCGGACCACGCGGCTGACGTCAAGCAGGTTTTCCTTTTGCCCAATCAGCACTTCCATCCCGACCGTCGGATCTCCGTTCAGCCGAAACAGGAAGTCACCCTCGGCAAACCCATCGTGAATCGTGGCAAGCTCTCGCAGTAGAACGACAGAGCCATCCTCGCGTTCGATGATGGGCAAGGCGGCATATTCTGCGGCGTATTTGGCAGTGGTGTCAGCACGCAGGAAGATGGTCCCGGCGTCGGTGCGCAGCTCGCCCGCCTGAAAACTGAGCGAGTTTTCCTGAATCGTTCGGGTGATATCGGCCACGGTCAGCCCGTATTGGCGCAGCTGTTCGGGGTCGACCTCGATCCGCAACTCACGCGGGATCAGTCCCCAGATCGTCAGGCGAGAGAGCTCCGGCTGGGCCAGCAGTTCTTCCTTCAGCCGTTGCGCCAGCACCTGCAAGCTCGCGGGGTCGGCATCGCCATGCAGGTTCACATAGAGCGCCGGAAAATCAAAACCCGATGCCTCGATCACCGGGCGGCGCGCCTTGTCCGGGAGGTCAGTCATCCCATCAATGCGGATGCGGACCCGGTCCAGAACCGCCTGCAAGTCCTGCCCTCCCGCCCGGCGTATGGTGAGCGAACTGAAGCCGTTCTCTGATCGCGATGTGATGCTTCGCACGCCATCAACGCCTTCCAGTGCCTGCTCGACCTTTTGCGTGATCAGTTGATCTACTTGCTCTGCGGTTGTGTCAGGATACTCGATGGTGATGGTGACGCTTTCCGGCGGAATGCGGGGGAACCCTTCGATGCGGATGTTCAGTACTGTCTGAACGCCAAGGAAAAGGATCAACGCCATCAATAGGTTGGCGGCGACTGGGTTGCGAATGAACCAGGACGTCAAGGCGTGCATTATCTGTCCGTCCCCTCAATCGGGGTGACACGCTGGCCCGGCAGAAAGGAGGACAGCGGTGTTTTCGCCACGCGCCATTTCGTGCCCCCCTCCGG
The DNA here is from genome assembly GCF_046535935.1 of Tritonibacter sp. SIMBA_163. Classification (NCBI taxonomy): domain Bacteria; kingdom Pseudomonadati; phylum Pseudomonadota; class Alphaproteobacteria; order Rhodobacterales; family Paracoccaceae; genus Tritonibacter; species Tritonibacter sp. SIMBA_163. The sequence continues at coordinate 22,062 of NZ_JAWJBP010000013.1, read as the reverse complement.
TGCCCTGAGCGTGATCGTTCCGCCAGATCGAAACAGAATATCGGGCCGCGTGCGGTGGAGCAGATTGTCCGCATCGACCCACCACAGGAACCCTGCACGCGACACGGCGCTTTCCGGCACTGTCAACGTGTGCGCGATGCTTCGACCCGGAACGGTGACCCGTAGAAAGTCACCTGCGAGGAGCTTCTGCGATGCGTTCGGTCGCTCCAGAAAAAGGCGCATCTGGCGCGTAGTTGGGTCCAGAAAGCCGCCCCCGCTGCGAATGCGCGCCACGCCCAAGGGACGCCCATCGCGCTGGGACAATGTCGCCCGCTGGCCTGACACCGGATGCTTCAGCAGCGCCCACTCAGTCGGAGTCACGTCCACACTCAGCTCAAACGCGCTGTTGTCGGACAATCTGACAAGCGGATCGCCCGGGGTCACCGTTTGCCCAAGGCTGGCAATGCGCTGCGTGACCACGCCTGCAAAGGGGGCGGTCACGTTGGTATCCGCCAATGCACGCCGCGCCGTCTCCAGCTGTGCCTGTGCCGAGGCGGCTGCCTTCTCTGCGATCTTCAACTGCGGCAGACGCAGGGCCAGCGCCGCAGGTGGGGTGGTCCCATCGCGCGCGAACTGCTTGCGGGCCACGATGACATCGTTTTGCGCGCGGAGCAGCACCAGCTTCGCCTCTTCCAGCTCCATCTCGGCCACGGCGACAGCGCTTTTATATTGGGTCTTCTCGATGGACATCAGCGCGGCACCGGCGTTGACCTGCGCCCCGGCGAGCGCCCCGTCATAGACTTCGGTAATGCGCCCGGACACGGCGGACCGAATGTCGGTCTCCCAGCGTGGGCGTACTTCGGCAAAGCCCGAGACCTGCGCTACGACCGTTTCCGGAGCGACGGTAATGATGGACACGACGGGCGGCTCCGGCGGTGTATTTTTTGCCTGTATGTCAACTGTGTCTTCGGCTTCAGACACCACTAGCAACACACCGATCAAGGTCGCCGTGGCCAGCGCGAGCCAGAGCCATCTTGCCCGTTTTCGGCTTTGGGCATGCGTCGATTTGGGGGGCATTCTGCGTCCTTGGATTGGGATCAAGGTTCAAGGGAGAGGTCTTCAGGCCGCGACACTGGAGCGGACGGCAACACATGCCCGCATGCGTTACTCTTGCGCTGAGATCCAACGGACGACCCGCCCCACAGCGTCATCGGCGAAGGCATCGGCCCCAAAGATATCTATCTTTATCAATCTCTTCATGAGGCCAAAGCCGGAGGTGACCAGCCGATCTCTGGATGCAGGCAAAAGCGAGTGGTCGGCGTTTTTCAGGGTCACGACGCGCACCTCTCCCGGCGTTTGCCCGAGAATGTCGCGATAGGTTGCGGCGCTTTGCATGGCGTCGACGTTCAGATCTCTGTCACCAAAAAGTGCCAGGACAGGGATATCAACATGGCGCAGTGCTGCGGTGGCGTCGCTTCGGAAATTGGTTTTGGCAAAGATCCAGCGCGCCTGGCTCATCGCGCTTCGGCAGCAGCTGGGGGCACCCTCCACGAGAGATGTGTAGGTGTGGTAGGGCGCATCCTTCGACATCAGATCGACCAGCAGCCGGTCGAACTCCAGGGCTTCGCGAATTTGGGCATCGGTCGCGCCCTCCAGCCGCAGCCTGTTGCGGGTCATGAACTCCGATTGTTCTATCCAGTTTATGGCGCCTGAAATTGACACCATATAGGCGAAGTCAGGTTGCGCGGCGATGGCCTTCGGCATCACCCACCCGGCTTGGCTGAACCCCAAGAGCCCGATGCTGTCTGGCTGTATGCGTCCATCGCTGCGCAGCGTGTCGGCTGCTGCGATGACCTCGTCTGCGCGGGCTTGCATGGATTGGTTCAGCCAGTTTCCGGTCGATGCGCCCACACCAGGTTTGTCCCAGGCGTAGACCGCAAAGCCAGCGTTTGTGAGCGCTTGCATGAAGGGCGTGTAGTATCCGTGGGCATCCCAGGGCATGGCGCCATCGCCATGCACGAAAATGACGGCGGGATGCGGGCCGGGATCTTCCGGCAAGAGCAGGCGCCCGGCGAGTTTGTGGTCTGCCCGGTGGACGTCCAGACGCAGGGGGTCCGGCATTACCGAAGTGGCCCAGAGCATGATGCATAGGCTCCCCAACACTGTCAGGCCGAATATGCGAAGGCGGCGATTTATCGTCACTGGGATCCTCGTTTGATGTCTCTGCGATGATGCGGATGCACCTGCGTGGTGCCCGAAGGGTCGCTGTATGGTCGCTGGTTCGAGATGCAAAACTGGAGGACCATCATCAAAGCCTATTGAAGATCATGTCCAGATTTGATGAAGGTTTTCGGCCTCTCCATCAAATCTCCACGGTCTTTGGTTCAACAACTCATGGAACTGGGCTAATTTCGCCGAAAAGAGGTGCTGCGCCGCGCATGAGTAACGACCTGATCCTTATCGTCGAAGATGAACGCGAAATCGCTGAGATCATCAGATCCTACCTGGAGCGAGGCGGCTTTCGCACTGTCACCGCGTCGGACGGGGCGTTGGCGCTGTCGCATTTTCATCATCTCAAGCCGGCGCTTGTTCTTCTGGATGTGAAAATTCCAAAGCTCGATGGCATCGATGTTTTGCGCCGGATTCGACAAACGTCCGACGTGCCGGTGATCATGATCACCGCAATGGCGGAAGATATCGAAAAGATTTCCGCCCTGCGACTGGGGGCGGACGACTACGTGGCCAAACCGTTCAATGCGCTCGAAGTTGTCGAGCGTGTCAAGGCTGTGCTGCGTCGCGCCAATTCCGGGGGGCAGGCCAGCGAACGGCCGGTTACAATCGGGTCACTGATCATCGACCACAGCGTTCATTCCGCCTTTGTGACACGCGGGACAGAACGTCTCCCAATTCAACTGACCCACACCGAATACACGCTGGTTGCCCATATGGCGCGTCTGCCGCAGCGGGCCTTCACGCGGGCGGAGTTGGTCGATGCCTGTCTCTCCGAAACCGAGGTGCTGGAGCGTACGATCGACAGTCATATCTCGAATGCGCGGCGCAAGCTGGAACTTGCGGGTGTTTCCGGTTTTCTTGAGACGGTGCGGGGTGTTGGATACCGGTTGGAGCCACTGTGATGAGGTCTGGCCCATGGAGGTTGAGGACGCAGCTCTCGCTGTCGATGATCTGCGTCGCGCTGACCGCGCTGGGTGTTTTCATCATCGGGATGATTGCGTTCTACGTCGCCCTTCAGACGTCTTGGCTGGCCAGCCTGAGCCACGAAAACCGCGCCACGCTTCATGCTTTGATCGAGGATAAAACCGTCTCTTCGGAGGCGCTGACAACGCTGGTGAGCGCCTTCTCGCTCTCCTGGAGCGGCACTTATGAACAAGCCGAACTCGCGGCCCTCAGCGCGCTGGTCATCCTGGCAACCTTGACGGCGATCTTTGGCGGGATCGTGGTCGCGCGAAAACTGAGCGCACCGATCGAGGGGGTCACACGCGCCGTGCTCAAGGTGGCAGATGGCAATATCCGGCAGGAGGTATCGCCAGTTGCGGGCGGAAGTTCCGAAACCGAAGACCTTGTCGCTGCGTTTCGATCCATGGTGCGAAGCCTGGACCAAGCCGAACGGGACGCCACCGACTCCTCCGCCGCGATCGCGCACGAGCTGCGTACTCCGCTGACCATTCTGCGAGGTCGACTTCAGGGTCTGGGCGACGGAACATTTGCGCCGTCGGAGGAGATGACCGATGGGCTGATTGGACAGGTCGACACACTCTCCCGCATCGTTGACGAACTGAGCTTCCTGTCCCGGCTCAGTTCCGGCCATTTTACGTTGCAGTGCATCGAAATCAATCTGGCCGACGAGGCGCACCGTGTCATCACGACCGTGCGTCCGGACATAGATAGCGTCGGTATGATATTGGATGTTTCACTGGATCCGGTCGTTCTGCAAGCAGATCCCGTGCGCGTGCGACAAGCGTTATCCGCGCTGCTCGACAATGCCAGGCGATATGCTGAAAGCGGTCGATACGTGAAGATCTCCACCTTCGCTGCGGGATCATTCGGATATCTGCAGGTGCGCGACCATGGTCCCGGACTTGAGCAGGGCGATCATGACAGGGTGTTCGAACGCTGGTGGCGGGGCGACAAATCCCGCAATCGCACCGAAGGGGGCACTGGGCTTGGACTGGCTGTCGTGCGCGCGATCACCCGCGCTCATGGTGGCGAGGCCAGTGTCCGTGACCTCGACGACAGATCAGGCGCGGAATTTGTCCTTAAATTTCCGTTGCAGGCGACCGGAGAGGCCATGGATTAACCCCATGGCCTGCTGCTTTTCTGACTGTGGCTTTGGTGCCCGGACGCCTCAGCGATACAGCAGAGAGCGACCGTTGTGAAAGATATGGACCTTGTCTGGCTGCGCATACAGCCGGATTTGTTTGCCGCGTAGTCCGGCGTGGATGCCCGGCAGCTTTGCGATCAGCGGGTCGCGACCCGTCTCCGGTGTGAAATACAGCACGGTGACCTCGCCCAAAGCCTCGACGATATTGACGGTTGTGTCGATCACCGCACCGTCATCACCCTCCGTGTGTTCGGTCAGATCCTCCGGTCGCACACCGATATTGACAGACAGCCCCATGTCGCTGTCGCGGGTGGGCACGGTCGAGGTGACTTCCTCGCCGTTGTAGAGCCGAAGCCGGGTGAGCGTACCGGTGCCGATCACCTCGCCCGGCAGCAGGTTCATCGCCGGAGAGCCGATAAACTGCGCCACAAATTCGTTCTCGGGGCGTTCATAGAGGTCCAGCGGCGTGCCGACCTGAGCGATGCCCTTGTTGGCCAGCACCACAATGCGGGTGGCCAGGGTCATCGCCTCGACCTGATCGTGGGTCACGTAGATCATGGTGCTGTCGGGCATCGACTCCTTCAGCTGCGCGATCTCGATCCGTGTTGCCACCCGCAAGGCCGCATCGAGGTTGGAGAGCGGTTCGTCAAAGAGATAGACCTTCGGGTCACGCACGATGGAACGGCCGATCGCAACCCGCTGCCGCTGCCCGCCCGACAGGGCCTTAGGCAGCCGGTCGAGATAGTCCTCCAGCTGCAGGATCTTCGCCGCCCGGCTGATGGCGGCGTCGATCTCCTCTTTGCTTTTGCCGGCAATCTTGAGCGCAAAGGCCATGTTGTCGCGCACCGTCATATGCGGATAGAGCGCGTAGGACTGGAACACCATGGCGATGCCGCGCTGCGCGGGCGGGATATCGTTCATCACCGCGCCGTCGATCTCCAGCGTGCCGCCGGTGATCCGCTCCAGCCCCGCGATCATCCGCAACAGCGTGGACTTGCCGCAGCCCGAGGGCCCCACAAAGACGATCAACTCGCCCTGTTTGATGTCGAGGTCGATGTCGTTCAGCACATTGACCGCGCCGGCATAGGTCTTTTCCACTCCGGTCAGTTTCAGGTTCGCCATGGTGTCCTCCTCCCAGAGTGTTTTATGCGCGCCGTGCGAGGCAGGGTTGCCAGGGGGCCAGTGTCAGCGTGCCGACCGTGGCCGCCACATCCGCGCTGCCGAGGTCATCGCCCAGCTGTTCCCACGCGCCCGCGGGCAGGGTGATCTCTGCCGGTGTGTCGCTGAGGTTGAAGGCGCAGAAGATCTCCTCGCCCTCCGCCGCACGGGTGAACTGCACCACATTGCCAGTGGCCTGCACCCTGTCATGACTGCCCCGCGACAGGGCGGCATGGGCGCGGCGCAGAGCAATGGCGTGGCGATAGTAGTGGACCAGCGCGTCTGGATTTTCTTCCTGGGCGCTCACCGCCAGTTCGGCATGTTCCAGACTGACAGGCAGCCAGGGGCGTGCCTCCGTGAAGCCGCCATAGGTGTTGCCCTTGTCCCAGACCATCGGCGTGCGGCAGCCGTCGCGGCCCTTGAACTCGGGCCAGAACTCGATGCCATAGGGGTCCTGCAGATCCTCAAAGGCGATATCGGCCTCGGGCAGGCCCAGTTCCTCGCCCTGATATATGCAGACCGACCCGCGCAGGCACATCATCATCGTCGTGTACAACCGCAGCGCCGCGTCCGACAGGTTCCAGCGGCTGACATGACGCACGACATCATGGTTGGAAAACGCCCAGCAGGCCCAACCATCGGCGGCCACGTCGTCGACCTTGTCAAACACCTCTGCCACCCGAGCTGCGTTCAGTGGATCCTTGGCAAGGAATTCAAACGCGTAGCACATGTGCACGCCGGTGTTACCGGCGGTGTACTCGCCCAGGATCTCCAACCCGCGCTGCGCGTCGCCCACCTCGCCCACGGCGGTCTTTGCCGGGTATTCATCCAGCAGCGCCCGGAACCGGGCCAGGAATTCGAGGTTCTCCGGCTGGTTCTTGGAATAGAGGTGCTCCTGGTGGTTATAGGGGTTCACCGAGGGGGCGATGTTGGAATTGCGCTGATCCTTGGGCAGGGCCGGGTTCGAGCGCAGCTCTTTATCGTGGATGTAGAAGTTGATGGTATCCAGACGGAAGCCATCCACGCCGCGTTCCAGCCAAAATCGCGTGGCGTCCAGCAGCGCGTCCTGCACCGCGTCGCAGTGGAAGTTCAGGTCCGGCTGCGAGACGAGGAAGTTGTGCAGGTAATATTGTTCACGCCGCGCATCCCAGTGCCAGGCAGGGCCGCCAAAGATCGACAGCCAGTTGTTCGGCGGCGTGCCATCGGGCTGCGGGTCGGCCCAGACGTACCAATCCGCCTTGGGGTTGTCGCGGCTGGCGCGGCTTTCGACAAACCAGGGGTGCTGGTCGGAGCTGTGCGACAGCACCATGTCGATCATCACCCTGAGGCCGAGGTCATGCGCCCGTGCCACCAGTGCGTCGAAATCCCCCAGCGTGCCGAACATCGGATCGACGTCGCAGTAGTCGCTGACGTCATAGCCGTAGTCCTTCATCGGCGAGGTGAAGAAGGGCGAAATCCAGATCGCATCCACCCCAAGCGAGGCGATGTGATCCAGACGCGAGGTGATGCCCGGCAGATCGCCGATGCCGTCACCGTTGCTGTCCTGATAGCTGCGCGGATAGATCTGGTAGATCACCGCGCCGCGCCACCAGTCGGGATCGGCAGCCAGCACGGAAGCAGGATTGATGGAGGTCTGAGCGTTCATGTCGTGAGGTCCGTCATCGAAAGTTGTAGGAAGGGGCACCAGGGGTCACTTGACCGACCCGGCCAGAAGCCCGCGTACGAGATACTTCTGCATGGCAAAGAACACGGCGAGCGGCACTGCGATGGAGACAAAGGCGGAGGTCGCGAGGATCTCCCAATTGCCGCCGCGGGTGCCCAGAAGCTCGACGATCTGCTTGGTCATCACCGTGGTCTCGCCCGTCGCGTCGATTAGGAACACCATGGCCACCAGGAGATCGTTCCAGGTCCACAGGAACTGGAAGATCGCGAAAGAGGCCAGTGCCGGGAACGACAGCGGCAGGATGATACGGGTGAAGATCTGGAAATCGGTGGCGCCATCGACGCGGGCGTTCTCGATGATGTCGCGTGGGATGCCCACCATGTAGTTCCGGAGCAGGTAGATCGCCAACGGCAGGCCGAACCCGGTATGCGCCATCCATACGCCGAGGTAGCCCTTGCCGATGCCGATCTCGTTGTGGAACTTCAACAATGGGATCAGTGCGAGCTGCAGCGGCACCACCAGCAGGCCGACGATGGCGGCGATCAGCAAGGCGCGGCCCGGGAACTCCATCCATGCCAGCGCATAGGCGGCAAAGGCCGCCACCAGAATGGGGATGATGGTCGCCGGGATCGTCACCGTCAGCGTGTTGAAAAAGGCGCGTGCCATATTGTCGGTGGCGCCGCCCGAGATCAGGATGGTCTCGTAGTTCTGCAGCGTGAACTCCGGTGGTACCACGGCGGTGACAAAAACACGCGGGCCACGGCGTCCGCCCATCTCCTCTGTCGCTTCCATCCGGTAGCTGCCGTCGGCCTCGACCGTCAGTCGCTCGCCGCCGCGCAGCTCGGCCATGTCACCGGGCCCATAGGCAGAGATGTCACGGGCGTTGGTGCCCCAGGCGGAAATTTTAGCGTCGCTCTCACCTTCAAACAGGTTGCCCTCGATCACCCAGAGATCCCCCTCCGGCACCTGCGTCTCCGGGGCGGCGGTGCGCAGGGTGAGGTTTTGTTCGGTCGGGAACAGCGCCTTCCACCAGCCCGAGGTGGCGATCTGGTCGCCGGTGCGGAAGGAGGAGATAAACAGGCCAACCGTCGGGAAGAGCCACAGCCCCACCAGCACGATGACCGAGATACGAAGCGCCCAGATCAGCCCAGGCTTCTGTCCAGCTATGGCATTCATGGCTCAGCCCTCCCTCAGCGCATTTCGCGGCGTGCGTTGTAGACGTTCCAGACCAGGATCGGCATGACCAGCAGCATGATGATCATTGCCGAGGCGGAGCCGACGCCCCAATCATTGGCGCGGAACAGCTTGTCGTACATATAATTGGCCAGAACCTGCGTCTCCCACTGGCCGTTGGTCAGGGCGAACACGATGTCGAAGATCTTCAGCACCACGATGGTGATGGTAGTCCAGACCACCACGATGGTGCCCATGATCTGCGGCACCTTGATCTTGAAGAAGATCTGGAACGGCCCGGCACCGTCCACGATGGCGGCCTCGATGGTTTCTTCCGGAATGCCACGCAGGGCGGCGGACAGAATTACCATGGCAAAGCCGGTTTGGATCCACACCAGCACCATCATCAGAAAGAAGTTGTTCCAGAACGGGATGGTCAGCCATTGCTGCGGCTCCACGCCGCCCAGCCAGACATAGATCGCGTTCAGGATGCCGATCTGCTCGGTGCCCGGTGGGCGGGCGTCATAGACCAGTTTCCAGATCACCGCGGCGCCGACAAAAGAAATCGCCATCGGCATGAAGATCAGCGATTTGGCGATATTGCCCCAGGCCAGCCGGTCCGTCAGCTGGGCCGCCAGCAGGCCAAAGGCGGTCGAGACCGCAGGCACCACCAGAAGCCAGAGGAAGTTGTTCTGCAAGGCTTCCCAGAATTTGGCCTCGCCCAGCATCTGGCTGTAATTGTCCAGTCCGACGAATTCTGAGCCACCACCGGGCAGCCGCTCGGTCAGCGACAGGCGCATGGTCTCCACCACCGGATAGGCAAGATACAGCCCCAGCGCCAACAGCGCCGGCAGCAGAAAGAGCCAGGGACGCACCATATTGGCACGGCGGATGTTGCGGGCGATGTGCGGGCCGCGGGCGGGAAAGATCAGCTTGTCGAGGATCACGTTGGAGAGATAGAAATAGCCGACACAGCCCCCGACGCCAAAGGCGATGGTCAGCAGCCCCTGAATGGCTGGATGCATGACTGGCTCCTGAAAAAGAGTTGAATGCCGGAAGGTGACCTGCAGCCCGTGCGGCACCGCTTAGCGGCAAAGGGGGCAGGGCCGCGCGGGGCGGCCCTGCGGTGGAGGCGACAGGTTACTTCAGCGCGTCCCAGGAGGATTGGATCTCTGCAGCCACGTCCGACGCGGCAGCGCCACCGGCATAGTCGACCATGCCGGTCCAGAAGGCTCCTGCGCCCACGCCACCCGGCATCAGGTCGGAGGCGTCAAAGCGGAAAGTGTCGGCGTTCAGAAGGATCTCGCCCATCTTCTTCAGCGTGTCGGTGGCGTAGAGTTCGGTGTTCACGCCCTTGTGGGGTGTCAGGAAACCCTGCTGGGCCATCCAGACCTCATGCGCGATGGGGGATTTCAGGAACTCCATCAGTGCCCGCGCGCCATCGCTGTCGTTGGTAATCGACCAGATGGTGCCCGCACCCAGAACCGGGTTGCCCAGCTCTTTGCCCTCATAGGCAGGGAAGTAGAAAAAATCCGCGTCCAGACCCATTTCGGTGCCTTCGGGGAAGAACGCCGGAATGAAAGAGGCCTGACGGTGCATCATGCACTGCGGCGGGCTGGCGAACAGACCCTTGGGGCTGTCGCGGAAATCGGTGGAGGCCACCGCTCCGGCGCCGCCGGAGACATAGTCCTCGTTGCGGGCGAAGTAGCCAAATTCCTCGATTGCCTCGACCACACGCGGATCGTCGAACGCGATCTCGTTGGCGACCCACTGGTCATAGACCGACGGCTCCTGCGTGCGCAGCATCATGTCCTCGACCCAATCGGTCGCCGGCCAGCCGGTTGCGCCACCTGAGCCCAGGCCGATGCACCATGGCGTGTTGCCATCATCGACCATCTGATCGGTGAGCGTCTTCAGCTCCTCCATCGAGGAGGGGATCTCATAGCCGAAATCCTCGAAGTTCTCCGGGTTGAACCAGACCAGCGATTTCACGTCGACCTTGTAGAACAAACCATACAGATCATCGTTGCCATCGGGGCCGGAGTAGGTGCCCAGATCGACCCAGGACTGACCTGCGGCGTAGTTGTCCGTGACCCAGGTTGCCGTGTCTTCGCCCAATGGCGCGATGAAGCCGCGCCCGGCCATGTCAGAGACCAGACCCGGCTGCGGGAAAACTGCGACATTGGGGGCGGAGCCGGCCTCGGCATCGACCACGATCTGCTGCTCGAAACTGTCAGAGCCAGCATAGCGCACATCAGCACCGGTTGCGGCGCCGAAATAGGCCAAGACGTTTTCAACCAGCGCCTGATCCGGACCCAGCCAGGGGCCAAACACGGTCACCTGTTCGCCGTCGAGGTCGATTTTTTCCAGTTCGGCGTAGCTCGCCCAATTGAAGTCACCTTCGCCGACCGGAAAAATCAGCTCCTGCGCGCTGGACGTTCCCGCCATCAGCGCCATGACGCCCGCGGCCGTCATCAATGTCCGTTTCATGTCATCTCCTCCCAAGATTTCGACACTCATCGCCGTGGTTCTGGTCTGGGCCATCAATCCCGATTTGCAGGATGCCTTCGACCAAATAACCAAAGCGCTTTGACTTTCTCCAAACTTCTAGATTCGAAGCGATCTGTCAATGAGTCTATGCTAGCGCCAAATATATAGGGTTGAATTTTCTTCTTCTCCTCGGCGATAAAGAGGGGCACTCTGGCCGTTCTGAAACCAGCCGCACGATAATTTAAAGCGCTTTGGAGATTTGCAGATGAACCTCAAGCAGCTGTCCACGCTTCTGGGCCTGTCCCAGACCACCGTGAGCCGGGCGCTGAACGGCTACCCCGAGGTCAGCGAGGCGACGCGCCAGCGTGTGATGCAGGTCGCCGATCAGCACAACTATCGCCCCAATACGCGGGCCAAGGCGCTGGCCACCGGGCGCGCCATGGCGATTGGCCATGTGATCCCGCTATCGACCCAGCACGAGATGATGAATCCGATCTTTGGTGATTTCATCGCCGGCGCCGGGGAAAGCTACAGCACGGCCGGCTATGACATGGTGCTGTCGTTGGTGGCGGATGAGGACCAGTCCCGCGCGTATCATGACATGGCGGCAAAGCGGAATGTAGACGGTATCGTGCTGCACGCGCCCAAGATGCAGGATGCCCGCATCACCCTGCTGCAACAGATCGGTCTGCCTTTTGCGGTACACGGGCGTGCCACCGATATCGCGGGCCCCTACAGCTGGCTCGACGTCAACAACACCAGCGCCTTTCAGCGAGCAACCGATTTCCTGCTCGACCTTGGCCATCGCCGCATCTGCCTGGTGAACGGTCAGGAGAGCATGGATTTCGCCTTCCGCCGCCGACGTGGGTACGAGGCCGCCCTGCAGGCCCGCGACATCGCCCCCGACCCGGCGCTGCTGTTCGCGGGCGAGATGACGGAGGTCTACGGCTACGATACCGTGCGGCGCACGCAACTGCTGGAGCAGCCGCCCACCGCCTATCTGGTGTCCTCGATCATCGCTGCCTTCGGGGTGCGCCGCGCGATCGAGGAGGCCGGCCTGACAATGGGGCGCGACATCTCCGTCATCACTCATGACGATGATCTGTCCTACCTGCGCAACGGCGCCGATGTGCCGGTCTTCACCGCCACGCGCTCTTCCGTGCGCCACGCAGGCAGCCGTCTGGCCAAGCTGCTGATCTCTCAGATCGAAAACCCGGGCGCGCCGCCGCTCACCGAACTGCTCGAAGCAGAGCTGACTGTCGGCCGTTCCACCGGCCCCGCTCCCAACAGGATCTAGCGATATGGACCATTTCACCTTCACCCGCAAAGACTTCCCGGCGAACTTCCTGTTCGGCAGCGCCACCTCCTCTTATCAGATCGAAGGTCATGGTTTTGGGGATGCCGGGCCGACCCATTGGGACAGTTTTGCCGCTACGCCGGGCAATGTGGTGCGCGCCGAGAACGGTGAGATCGCCTGCGATCACTATCATCACTTCGAGGCGGATCTGGATCTGGCCGCCGCAGCGGGGCTGGATTGCTACCGCTTTTCGACCAGCTGGGCACGTGTCCTGCCCGAGGGCACTGGAACGCCCAACCCCGAGGGGCTCGATTTCTACGACCGCCTGACAGATGCGATGCTGGAGCGCGGGCTGAAACCTTGCGCGACGCTCTATCACTGGGAGCTGCCGCAGCCGCTCGCGGACCTCGGCGGTTGGCGCAACCGCGACATCGGCAATTGGTTTGCCGAGTTCACCGAGGTCATCATGGGGCGGATCGGCGACCGGATGTATTCGGTGGCGCCAATCAATGAGCCTTGGTGCGTCGGCTGGCTGTCGCATTTCCTCGGCCACCACGCGCCCGGCCTGCGCGACATCCGCGCCACCGCCCGCGCCATGCACCATGTTCTGTTGGCCCATGGCCGCGCCATCGAGGTGATGCGCGGCCTCGGCATGGATAACCTTGGCGCGGTATTCAACTTTGAATGGGCCACTCCGGTGGACGACAGCGCCGCCGCGCAGGCCGCTGCCGAGACCTACGACGCCATTTACAACCGTTTCTTCCTTGGTGGCGTGTTCAAGGGCGCATACCCCGAACCGGCCCTGAAGGGTCTGGAGCCTCATTTGCCCAAGGGCTGGCAGGAAGATTTCAAAACGATAACACAGCCAGTCGACTGGTGCGGTCTGAATTACTACACCCGCAAGGTGATTGGCGCCGATGACGGTCCCTGGCCGCACTACGCGGAGCTAGATGGTCCGCTGCCCAAAACACAGATGGGTTGGGAGATCTATCCGGACGGGCTCTACCAGTTCCTGACCCGGACAGCCGCGGACTACACGGGCGATCTGCCCTTGATCGTGACCGAGAACGGCATGGCCAACCCGGATGTGATCACAGGGGGCCGTGTGTCTGACCCCGAGCGCATTGCCTATGTCGATGCCCATCTGGCTCGCGTCCGCCGCGCGATCGCCGACGGCGTTCCGGTGCAGGGCTATTTCCTGTGGTCGCTCATGGACAATTACGAATGGGCGCTGGGGTACGAGAAGCGCTTTGGCATGGTGCATGTGGACTTCGACACCCTGGTCCGTACCCCCAAGGCCTCATACTACGCCTTGAAGGAGGCATTGACCGGGTGATGTTGCACAGACCGCCTATTGATTTTATGGCTAACAGTCATCGATATTCATCGGCGAGGAAAGTATGAACCTATCCAAGTGGTTACATATTGCGCTAGCAGGTTGTGCGAAGCGCCTTATCCCGCGAGATGGCGACTGTCTGCAGCTTGTTGAAGGTTTTCTGTGTTCCAGAAAATATGATGACTGCGAGTAGGATTAGGGCGGGCATGTGGCCCGACCGGTTTGCGCAGTCCCACCGCAAGCTAGTGTTGTCTTGGAGAGGTCGGTGATGCTGACTTCCGGCAGGCGTTTGTCAAGATTACGGATAATGGCATCAGTCGCTTCGGGGGCAACGGCAGGCAACCGGTCTGTTTTGAGGGTCCTGTTCTCGAAAGGTCACCCAGAAAGGCGGCCCCGGAAATTCGGGCCAATTGTTGATGCGACTGATCGCAATTCTACTAGAAGCCCAAACCCAGCAAGGCCACGAAAAACCACGAGATTTACCCTTTACTTTTGCGTCGCCTGCGCGTGGATCTGCCCAAGCATGTCTGGTGTGCGGATATCGGTCACGCTGGAAGCCGAGTTCTGGGTCGATGCGCTGACCAAACGACCCACAAGCTTGGCCCGCCTGAGATAATGAACGCGGATCAGGGCAGCCAGTTCACTTCTCTTGTCTTGACTGACCGGTTGCGACGACCCGGCGTTCGTATATCGATGGATGGAAAGGGGTGGTTTCTCGACAACATCTTAGTCGAACGATTGTGGGGAGCTCGAAAACCGAACGCGCCTATCTGCGCGCCGGGGAAACGGGATCGGAGGTCAAGGCTGGCGCCATATACTGGATCGAGTTCTACAATCTCAGGCGTCTGCATTCTGCCCTTGGCGGCAAAACACACGCCGTGGTCTATTGGCAGCGAAATGAAACAACAAACCCCGGTCAGCAGCTGCAAAGAGTAGCTTAAGTTGCGCCGGATCCTGTCCAACAATTCGGGAATAGCTCAGGACGCAGGCTGACTCTCGAGAAAGGACTGAATGTAAGCGAGGGTCCGATGCATCTAACATGCTTCGGACCCTCCGTGATCGTTGCGCGTAGGCAAGCTCAGAACAAAGTAACGTTGTCCGCCGCTGCAGGCTTGCGGACGGGAGCGGCTTGCGTCCGGGCCACTGCCGCGCGCTCCTCCTCGCCGAGGCGACGATCATCTGCCACATGTGTCTGTTGCGCAGCACCCGAACAAGCGTGAAACCGGACTCGTCGAGCAGATGTACCGCCAACCGAAGATGAGATCACTGGAATACCTTCATCACGAAGGAAGCGCTGCACAAAATCAGCGTTGTTCGCACCGATATCAGACAGGTTGGCGGACATCTTTGCACCACCAAAAACCTTGGCTTTCAGGTTAGAGCGCTGCGCGCCTTTTTTCATGATGCCGTTGATCAACAGCTCCATCGCGTGAACGCCGTAGCGGGCGCTGACACCACCACCCGAGGACGACGCGAGCAAGAAGTGATTCATCCCGCCGACCCCGACTTTTTCATCATAAATGCAGGCTGCGATGCAGGACCCTAGCACAGTTGAAAAAGCGACTTTGGGATCCGTTGTCACCTTGTAGTCACCTTGTAGCACGGTGACCGTACTCGTATTTTGAAAAACAGTCGACAAAGCGGCTTCCTTCCAGATCTCTAGGCTCAGGTCTTGCAGGCTTGCAAGAGTGCACCGGCCATTTGGGCCAGAGGTACTTGTTTTTGGGCGGCTCCGGTTTCCCAAGCCACCCTGGGCATGCCGTAGACGACGGCGGTTTTTTCATCTTGGGCAAAGGTTGTCGCGCCAGATTTGCGCAATTCCAACATGCCCTTGGCCCCATCTTGCCCCATACCGGTTAAGATTGCGGCAACAACATCCTGTGCAAACGGAATTGCAGACGAAAATAATGCGTCAACGGATGGCGTATGGCCTGAAATGTTTGGCCCTTCCTTCATCCGCAGGCGATACGGCTTGCGCGGTGTCACCCCCATGTGGCGAGGTTGGCCGGCCGCGATGTAGACATGCCCCGTTTGCAAAGTGATATTGTCGTCCGCTGCAACGACCTTCGCCGGGCAGATTCGGTCCAGCAACGAAACCAGTCCCGACCCAAAGCTCTTGCCCGTGTGTTGCACAATCAAGGTTGGCGGGCACTGTATCGGAAATCCGACGAGAACATTGCGCAACGCTTCAACACCCCCGGTTGACGATCCGATGAGGATGATTTTCTTAAAGTTCTCCCGAGACGCTACAGTTTTTCCGGTCGCGGCAGGGGGGGCGTTGCGACGCGGTGCTTTGATCATCATGTCAAAGTACTGGATGAACTGGCGCGGAGTGTCGGATTTCGTCAGCTCGAAAATGCCCGCTCCGACGTTCAACAATGGCGAGGAGCGCCGCGCGGGTGTCGAATTCGTGCTATCCATCACGGACACCCAGCGCACATCGAGTGCGGAGAACAGGGCGAGCATCATTTCGAACTCGGGTAATTTCGTGAACCCGTCTTCTACAAATGCAAAACTGGGCTGACCCGCTTCTGCTTGGTTGTAGGCCATCATCAAATTGTTGGCCAACAAGACCTGCATGCCTGGGTAAGCCGCCTCCATCTGCTTCTGCAGAGTCCGAGCAAAGTTTCTATCAGTCGTTACAATCAAGACGCTTAAGGAAGACAATGGCTTACCCACTTGTTTACCCCGACGATCCGGGAGTTCCTATTCAACAAGACAACATCGGCCTCGTCAGTTCATTTTGTATTCGTGCCAAAGCTCATCCAAGGCGCCGCCATATCACATACGCGCGTCCCCGGGCCTCAGCGTTCAATCACTCACCACCCGAAGACCGAACCTACCGCGGCGCCCATCATGAGGCGTCAGAGCGGGACGTCCTTTGCCACCTTCGCACTGGGGGTAGGTGGCATCTGTGCGCGATAGGGTGGGACATGTCTCAGCAGCGGGTGTGAAACTACGCCGTTTCATTGCGAGCGGAGCGTCATAAGCCGCTGAAAACCGACTCAAATTACTGTCTGTCAGAGTGTGCTTTCCCGACTTGGCGCAGTCCTGCTTATAATGAGCGTCCTGCGCGACAATTGCGCGGCTGCTCTGCTCGCCCAAAGAATGCGAATTCCGACAGCGTGGTTCACCCGAGGGAACCGTGAGTCGTGTCCGAATCCTCAATCGCTGAGACGCGTTCATGTAATGCTCCGGAGATTCGCGCACGAGAGGGTGCGCATGGTACTTCCAGTTATAACTCCATCAGTAGGGGTTAATTTGCGCCTTACGCGGGCAAATTCTATCTGACTATATCTTATCAACTGGCTCTGATGCCCCTCGCAGCCTGAATGGATGACACCTGTATACGCATCGCACGGGTGGGTCGTTGCGGCAGTTACCTTGGGGTGCTGACAAATTGTCTGAGCAGTTCCGAGTTTCTGCAGTTTGGCGGAAATCAAATGTTAAGGCCCTGCGGCTAACACTACTCTCATCGAACTGAAATTTGTCGCCGCAAACGGGGGTGCGAATCGCGAAAATGTCCACCGAAACGCAAAAGCATACATTGGACTTGCCCAATGCCTTCGCGGATCTAGACCCATTGATCGCATTTTTCAACGCGTCTCGTGATAAGGCCGTTGAAGTGGATTGCAGCAATGTCGGCGTGATCCCATCGCGCTGCCTGCAGCTGCTTCTGGGGGCAGAACAACAATGGCGCTCCGAGGGCCTGGGTTTCTCGGTCACTAATATCAACGAAGGGTGCAGAAAGTCCCTTACCCTTCTGGGCCTGGAACCCAATCGATTTGAAGACGAGGAAACAGTATGAAAACCAAAGTTTTGGCAATCGACGACTCCCGAACCATTCGCAACCTTCTGGCAGCGACGCTTGAAGAAGCAGGTTTCGAGTACCATTGCGCCGTTGACGGACGTGAAGGTGTCGACATGTATGACAATGTCGCACCAGATGTCGTCATCACCGACATCAACATGCCCAATCTTGATGGATTTGGTGTCATCGAGGAGCTACGCGGTGATGGGATCAACTCCAAGGTTCCGATCCTGGTTTTGACCACCGAAAGCGCGCCGGAAATGAAGGCACGTGCTCGTGACGCCGGTGCAACTGGGTGGATCACCAAGCCCTTTGACGATCAGTCGCTGATTTTTGCGCTGAAGCGTGTAACCGGGGCGGCCGCGTAAAATGTCGGGGTCGATTCAAGACACATTCTTCGAGGAGTGCGAAGAGCTTCTCGAAGCGATGGATGAGGGTCTGACCGCCATCGAAGGAGGCGATCACGATCCCGAGGTGGTCAATGCAGTATTCCGCGCAGTTCACTCTATCAAGGGTGGTGGCGGAGCATTTGGCCTGGACGAATTGGTGGCGTTTGCACACAAGTTCGAAACAGTCTTTGATGAGGTGCGGTCAAACAAAGTCCAACTGGACGTCAAACTTATCCAGCTTCTCCTGCGATGCAGCGACCATCTCGCTGACTTGGTCAGTGTCGCCCGCGATGGCGGCAGTGTCGATGAAGAGCATAACGACGTTCTGGTTGCCGGTCTTGAAGAGTACCTCGGCGAAGAAGAAGAAGAGTTGACCTTTGAGCCTATGGGCCTTGGTGGACCAGCGGTTCCTCTGCCTTTGGATCTCGAAGAAGAGAAAACCTATCAAATCCGCTTCCAGCCTCTCAAAGAGATGTTCGGGACCGGGAACGAGCCGTTCTTCCTTTTCCAGACGCTTTCCGAGCTGGGCACGCTGAAGGTCACGCTTGACGAAACCGAACTTCCCGGTTTCGACGCCATGGCGATGGATGACAGCTATCTTGCATGGGACCTGACACTGACGACGAAAGAGCCGAAGTCAGCGGTAGAATCCGTCTTCGAATTTGTCGAAGGCCTATGCGAGCTTTCGATCGTGTCTGACAAAGATTCTGAAGATGAAGCCGCTGCCCTGGCTGCACTCAACGCCGCATTTGGCGTGCCCGGGGAAAGTGCCGAACCCGAGCCGTCCGACCCTTTTGAAGAGCCGGCACCTGCAGAGGCAACTCCCATGGCGACACCAGAAGCGACAAAAGTCGAAGCCGTTAAGCCAGAGAGCAACAAGTCAGAACAACGCGGACCAAAGCCGACCTTGCGTGTTGAACTGGAGCGGGTGGACCGGCTGATCAACGCGGTTGGCGAACTTATCATCAACCACTCCATGCTGGCACAACAGATTGCCAATCTGGATGTGGCTGACCTTCGGGATGTGGAAACCGAACTCGAGGGCTTCAAAAATCTGGCTCGAGATATTCAAGAAGGCGTAATGTCCATTCGTGCGCAACCGGTCAAGCCGCTGTTTCAGCGCATGGCACGGATCGTTCGCGAAGCTTCGGCTGCGACAGAGAAAACAGCGAAGCTGGTCACCGAGGGTGAGAATACCGAGGTCGACAAAACTGTCATCGAACGCTTGTCAGACCCGTTGACCCATATCTTGCGCAACGCGGTGGATCATGGCGTCGAGAAACCGGCAGATCGCGAAGCCGCGGGAAAGAGCCGTGCGGGCGAAATACGCCTTTCCGCGTCACATCGCTCTGGCAGCGTCTGCATCGAGATTAAGGATGACGGCGCTGGTGTGAACCGGCCGCGTGTCAAGCAGATCGCCATCGACAAAGGGCTCATCCCTGAGAATGCCGATCTTACAGATGCCGAAATTGACAACCTTCTATTCTTGCCAGGCTTTTCCACAGCCAAAGAGATCTCAAATCTCTCCGGACGTGGTGTTGGCATGGACGTTGTCAAAAACGCGGTCACCGCTCTGGGCGGTAGAATTAACATCTCCTCGTCCCCCGGAAAGGGGTCGACATTCACCATTATCCTGCCTCTGACGCTGGCGGTGATGGACGGCATGGTCGTCTCCGTTGCCGATCAAACAATGGTGGTACCGATCACTTCGATTATCGAGACCATGCGTGGCAGCGATGATATGATCAACAGCTTGGGCGCTGATGGGACGCTGCTATCCATTCGCGGTAACTTTGTTCCCATCTGCGATGTCGCAGGTGCCTTGGGCCTGCGAAAGCCCGAGGGTGACAAGCCGCCCGGAGTGTATCTTCTGGTTGAGACGGAAACAGGCCAACGCAGTGCCCTGGCCGTCGACGATATTCACGACCAAAGGCAGGTCGTGATCAAGAGCCTCGACGGCGTCTGCGGCAATGTCCCCGGCGTTGCGGCTGCCACAATCCTTGGAGATGGCAAAATCGCCATGATTCTGGATTCGGAAAGCATCATCGCGGCCTCCCCTTCCTCGGCCACCTTTGATTCAGAGCGGAGAATGAGCAATGCAATCGCAAGCTGAAGTACAAATTGGCGATCAGGAGATCAAGCACGCTCAACAGAGTGAGTTTGTCAGCTTCACGGTCGCAGGGCAGGCCTTCTGCCTGCAAATCACCCAGATCCGAGAGATCCGTCGGTGGGCTCCGGTCACAATACTGCCGCACGCACCGATGGACGTCCTTGGCGTTATGAACCTACGCGGCGCAGTGATCCCCATCTATGATCTTGCGGCCCGTTTCGGCCTACAGCAGACTGAAGCAAGCGAACGCAATGTCGTGATCGTTGTCGCGGTTCACGGTAAGCCAGTCGGGCTACTAGCGGAGTCGGTTTCAGAAATTATTTCGATTAATCCTGAAGAAATCCAGGAAACCCCTCAGGTCGAGAGCCGCTATACCATGGAGTATATTCAAGGGATCATTTCCCATGATGAAACCATGGTGCGTATCATCAATCTTGACGCCGTTATCTCTGCACCGGAGCAAGGTTTGTCGTGAGTATCGCTGGTCCAGTAGAGTCCTTTGACGGTGGTGGTATCGTCCTGTCAGATCAGGACTTCGAGGCCGTCGCTCAGTTCGCGTATAAACACTTTGGCTTGGCGATGTCGCCAAGCAAAAAGCCACTGGTGTCGTCACGCTTATCACGCAAGCTTCGGAAGCAGAACATAACTGACTTCAAGGAGTATCTAAAGCGCTTAGACGGTCAAAATGCAGACCACGAACGAAGCGAACTGTTGTCTCTTCTGACCACCAATGTGACTCAGTTTTTCCGTGAGCCGCATCATTTCGAGACGTTACGCCAAGATGTACTTCCGCCTCTGATTGAGCGCGCGAAGAAAGGCGGACGAGTTCGAATTTGGTCGGCGGGATGCTCGATCGGACAGGAGCCCTACACGATTGCTGCAATCCTGCACGACCTCTGCCCGGATGCGGATCGATACGATATCAAGATCCTCGGAACCGATATCGACCCTGTTGTGGTGCGCACTGCAGAAGAAGCGCAATATCCGCTCGAGGATTTCGAAGGCATCCCGCAACAGTATAAGATGCAACTGGAACCGGGCAACAAACCAGAAACCGGTCGGGTTCCGCAGCATTTGCGAAAGCTAGTGACTTATGGCGTTCTAAACCTAATTCAGCCGTTTCCCTTTAAGGGTAAGTTCGACGCAATATTCTGCCGGAATGTCGCAATCTACTTCGACAACCAAACGCAACAGAAAGTCTGGCAAGCTTTCCAGCGCACACTCACCCCAGGAGGCTACCTTTTTATAGGTCACTCTGAACGCATGTCCGGCCCGGCAGCTCAATACATGAAGACGGTCGGCATCACCACATACGTCAATACCCCCGGCTAAACACGCACTCACGGTTAGCCAAGACGAGAACACGAGGAAAAAAACCATGAGCTTGAAAGACTCCCTGCGCGTGATGGTTGTCGACGACATGTCGACCAGCCGAGGCATTCTTACCCAGTGTCTTGATGAACTCGGCGTGAAGAACTATCTCGTTGAAAATAATGGACAGTCTGCGTTCCAGAAACTTGCGACCAACCCGGTTCATCTTGTCCTGTCGGATTATAACATGCCGGGAATGGATGGACTGGGACTATTGCAGGCCGTCCGCGGCAATGCAGCGACCCAACGTGTCGGCTTCATTTTGGTGACGGGGAAGCCGACTCCAGAAGTTATCGAGGTCGGTAAAAAACTTGGCCTGAATAATATCATCCGCAAACCGTTCACGGTTGCGTCGATGCGCCAGGCTATAGAACAGGTTGTGGGGCGTTTGTAAGATGAGCACGAAATCTTCTAAACCGCTAGATACGGTATATGCGAATTCGGCGCGCGAAATGCGTCAGCTGCAAAGCCAGATTCAGCAGCTGGAAGATACCGTTTTGACCATTGTTGAACGCCGCACGCCCCCGACGAGCGCTGAAATACGAGAGTTGCAGGATTTTGATTTAATCTCTCAAACACTTGGTGGCTTGTCGACGTTCTTTGACTCGTTGAGGGAACAAGTGGGAACTCAAGATTGCACCGACATCAATCTCGCTACGCAAGACGTGACCCTTCAGCTGCTGCGGGATCGGTTGAGAGAAAGAAATGCACTCTTTGAGCTTTAAGATTTCCGCTTTCGACGCAATCTGCTTCGGCGGATAAATTAGAGAACCCGGTTGCTTTCACCGTAAGCAGCCGGGTTCATTTTATTTATGAAAAGGGCGTTGTTGCGCAAATCCCTGGGGATTCATCTCGTGAATCCAGCATGCTAGGTCGTGTTGACAAAAGGGATTCACATCCGCTCGCGGGCGTGATTCAAGCTGGTATCTGTAATGGAGACCAACTT